>DIEE01000125.1 GCA_002418465.1 Pseudomonas sp. UBA5782
CTGCTCGACGCCGACGGCCGCCTGCAGCGCGTGCGCCGGCCGGGCAAGGTCAGCGAGCTGGAGCAGGCCCTGGCCAGCGCGCCGCTGAACGGTCGCCTGGGCATCGCCCACACTCGCTGGGCGACCCACGGCGTGCCCTGCGAGCGCAACGCGCATCCGCATTTCTCCGGCAACGACCTGGCGCTGGTGCACAACGGCATCATCGAAAACCACGAGCCGCTGCGCGAACGCCTCAAGGGCCTCGGCTACCTGTTCAGTTCCGAGACCGACACCGAAGTCATCGTGCACTTGCTGCACCACCACCTGGATGCGTTGGGCGACCTGGCCGCTGCGCTCAAGGCGACGGTGAAGGAACTGCACGGCGCCTACGGACTGGCGGTGATCAGCGCCAGGCAGCCGGACCGCCTGCTGGCCACCCGCAGCGGCAGCCCGCTGGTGATCGGCCTGGGCCTGGGCGAGAACTTCCTCGCCTCCGACCAGCTGGCGCTGCGCCAGGTGACCGACCGCTTCATGTATCTGGAGGAAGGCGACATCGCCGAGATCCGCCGCGACAGCGTGCAGATCTGGGACCGCGACGGCCAGCCGGTGCAACGCGAGCAGGTGCAGTACCACGAGGGCGCCGAGGCCGCCGACAAGGGCGAGTACCGGCACTTCATGCTCAAGGAAATCCACGAGCAGCCCAAGGTCGTGCAGCGCACCCTGGAAGGCCGCCTGGGCGTCGATCACGTCTTGGTCGAGGCCTTCGGTCCGCAGGCCGAGGCGCTGTTCGCCAAGGTGCGCAACGTGCAGATCGTCGCCTGCGGCACCAGCTATCACGCTGGCATGGTCGCGCGTTACTGGCTCGAGGAGCTGGCCGGGATTCCCTGCCAGATCGAGGTCGCCAGCGAGTTCCGCTACCGCAAGGTGGTGGTGCAGCCGGACACCCTGTTCGTCAGCATCTCGCAGTCCGGCGAGACCGCCGACACCCTGGCCGCGCTGCGCAACGCCAAGCAGCTCGCACCCGGCGCCGGCGGCTACCTGGCCAGCCTGGCGATCTGTAACGTCGGCATCAGCTCGCTGGTGCGCGAATCCGACCTGACCCTGCTGACCCAGGCCGGGCCGGAAATCGGCGTGGCCTCGACCAAGGCCTTCACCACGCAACTGGTGGCGTTGCTGCTGCTGACCCTGGCCCTGGGCCGTGTGCGTGGCGGCTTGCCGGCAGCGGTCGAGGCCGAGCTGGTGGAAGAGCTGCGCCGCCTGCCGACCCGTCTCGGCGAAGCGCTGGGCATGGACAGGACCGTGGAGAAGGTCGCCGAACTCTTCGCCGAGAAGCACCACACGCTGTTCCTTGGCCGTGGCGCGCAGTATCCGGTGGCGATGGAGGGCGCGCTCAAGCTCAAGGAAATCTCCTACATCCACGCGGAGGCCTACCCGGCCGGCGAGCTCAAGCACGGCCCGCTGGCCCTGGTGGACAGCGACATGCCGGTGGTCACCGTGGCGCCGAACAACGAACTGGTGGAGAAGCTCAAGTCCAACCTGCAGGAAGTCCGCGCGCGCGGCGGCCAGCTGGTGGTGTTCGCCGACGTCGAGGCCGGCATCGACAACGGCGAGGGCACCCACGTGGTGAGCATGCCGCACATCCACGACATCCTCGCGCCGATCCTCTACACCCTGCCGCTGCAACTGCTGTCCTACTACGTCGCCGTACTCAAGGGCACCGACGTCGACCAGCCGCGCAACCTGGCGAAATCGGTCACCGTGGAATAAACCTCGACGAAGGGCTGGCGGAATCTTCCCGGCAGCCCGTCCAGCGATTTCCAGCGACTCTTCCCGGCGCCATCGATGAACATCAATTTCGATCTCAACGATCTCCAGGCCTTTCGCGCGGTGGTCGAGAAGGGCAGCTTCCGCAAGGCCGCCGACGCCATCCGCATCTCGCAACCGGCGCTGAGCCGGCGCATCGACAAGCTGGAAACCGCGCTGGGCGTGAAGCTGTTCGAGCGCACCACGCGCAAGGTCAGCCTGAGCATGGCCGGGCGCGCGTTCATTCCCGATGTCGAGCGCCTGCTGGATGACCTCGACCTGGCCCTGCTGGGCATCACCGGCGTCGCCTCGACGCGCATGACCAACGTGACCATCGCCTGCGTGCCGTCGACCGCCTACTACTTCATGCCGCAGGTAGTCGCCGAGTACCACCGCCTGTATCCGCGGACCAAGGTGCACGTGCTGGATGCCAGCGCCAGCGAGGTACAGGGCGCGGTGGTCAGCGGCGAAGCGGATTTCGGCCTGAGTTTCACCGGCACCCTGGACCCGGGCATCGAGTTCGAACTGCTGCTGCAGGAGCGCTACGTGATGGCCTGCCGCCGCGACCACGCGCTGGCGACCGCGGAGCGCGTGAGCTGGGACGAGATGTACCGGCAGGACTACATCTCCCTGGACCGGAGTTCCGGCAACCGTCTGCTGCTGGATCAGGCGCTGGTCAGCGTTCGTCCGCAGAAGCCCGGCATCTGCGAAACCCGTCATGTGACGACCATGATCGGCCTGGTGGAAGCCGGGCTCGGCGTAGCGGCGGTGCCGTCGATCGCCATGCCGCTGGCCGGGCATCCGCTGCTGGTGAGTGTGCCGCTGGTGGAGCCGGAAGTGCTGCGCAACGTCGGCCTGATCAGGCGTCGCGGGCACACCCTGACGCCGGCGGCGCTGGAACTGGAGCGGCTGGTGCGTGAGATGAAGTGCCTGCCGGGATGATCACCGAGCCGGTCGGTGTTGCGCCGACGCTGAATGGCTCAGCGTCGGCGGACCGTTCGATCACACCGCCAGTTGCGGCTGCGCCGAGATGCGCCGGTACATGAACAGCGTCGCCAGCAGCGCGCAGAGCGCGGCGAAGGTCATCCAGTAGCCGGGCGCCGCCTTGTCGGCGGTGGCGTGGATCAGCGCGGTGGAGATCGCCGGGGTGAAACCGCCGAACACCGCCGTGGCCAGGCTGTAGGCCAGGGAAAACCCGGCGACGCGGACCTCCACCGGCATGATCTCGGTGAGCGCCGGGATCATCGCGCCGTTGTACATGCCGTAGAGGAACGACAGCCACAGCAGCACTTCGAGCATGTGCGCGAAGCTGGCGGCCTGGGCCAGATACGACAGCGCCGGGTAGGCGCTGACGATGGCCATCACGGTCATGCCGACCAGCACCGGCTTGCGCCCGATACGGTCGGACAGCGCCCCGCCGATCGGCAGCCAGACGAAGTTCGACACCGCCACCAGCAGCGTCACCAGCAGCGCGTCCGCGGTGCTCAGTTGCAGCACGCTCTTACCGAAGGTCGGCGCGTATACGGTGATCAGGTAGAACGCAGTGGTGGTCATCGCCACCATCAGCATGCCGGCAATCACGGTGGACCAGTTCCGCAGCAGGGTGCGCATCACCTCGCGCATGCTCGGGCGGTGTCGGCGTGCGCTGAATTCCTCGGTTTCCTGCAGGTTGCGCCGCAGCAGGAAGATGAACGGCACGATCAGGCAGCCGATGGCGAAGGGAATCCGCCAGCCCCAGGCGGCCACGGTATCCGCTGCCATCCACTGGTTCAGCGCATAGCCCAGCGCCGCGGCGACGATGATCGACACCTGCTGGCTGCCGGATTGCCAGGCGGTGTAGAAGCCCTTGCGCCCCGGCGTGGCCATCTCGGCCAGATAGACCGACACCCCGCCCAGTTCCGCCCCGGCGGAAAAGCCTTGCAGCAGCCGGCCGATCAGTACCAGCAGCGGCGCCCACAGGCCGATGCTCTGGTAGCCCGGCACCAGCACGATGAGCAGGGTGCCGCTGGCCATGATCGACAGCGTCATGATCAGCCCTTTGCGGCGGCCGACGTCGTCGATGTAGGAACCGAGAATCACCGCCCCCAGCGGGCGCATGAGGAATCCGGCGCCGAACACCGCGAAGGTCATCATCAGCGAGGCAAAATCGCTGGACGAGGGGAAGAAGGCGGCGGCGATATGACTGGCGTAGAAGCCGAAGAGGAAGAAATCGAACTGTTCGAGGAAGTTGCCCGAGGTCACTCGGAATACAGCAGCCGCCTTCGACCGGGCGGACTTCGCCGCGGGTTGCGTCGAGCCTGTCATGGAAACTCTCCAGAATTCTTGTTCATGCGCGCGGACGGCGCACGGTTCTTGGGAATCGCCGATAGTGGCTGACACATCTTGAAATGATAAGTGCGTATTGCTGATGGATTGATGCGTATTGATGATCAGATGGAGGTTTGGTTTAACCGATACGCATGAAACCTGGGTTAGCCCAGCAGGCCGATCGTTCGCCAATTGCCTTCGCGGGCGACCAGATCTGCGGCCTGGCTGGCGAACAAGTTTGCCCCCTACAGGATCGCGCCGCGTGGGGCGAACTTGTTACGCCTGGGACGGGATTTCGACCCATTCTAGTTCGCCGGTTGCAGAGTCCAGGTCCGTCTTCCGGTGCTGGCGCCCGTGGCGGTGTCGATGCCGCTGCTTGAATCCACGCCGAGGGTTCCGGTGTTGCCGTAGGTGTAGCCGCCGGAGAGGATGATGTCGCCGCCGGAGGTGACGAAGCCGGCGAGGCTTTCGAAGGTGCCGTCGCCGTTCAGGTCGAACACGTTGTAGGCGGTGGCGCCGCCGTTCTGCGGGTCCAGCGCATAGACGGTGCCGGACAGTCCGGCGCTGCAGGAGCCTGTCTGCGGCGTCACGGTGGACAGCACCAGGCCGTCGCCATAAAGCGTCATGTCGTAGATCAGACGCTCGCCGTTGACCGGGAAGTCCATGTACCAGCCCCACTTGTTGACGTTGGCGTCTGCGGTACCGCCGCTGTACCAGGTGATGCCGTTGCTGGTCAGGGTGTAGGCGGTGCTGCCGCTGTAGGTGGTGGCGGTGAGCGACTGCTGCTGCAGGTTGCTGCGCACCTTGGCGCCGCTCAGCGAGGAGGTGGTTGCCTGGCCGGCGGTCTTGCGGTCCCAGATGCCGTAGACGGCCTGCTTCTGCGTCGAGGTCTTGTCGGTGGTGGTCAGGTAGCGGCCGGTGCCGAATTCCACCAGGTAGCCGGTGCCGCTGGGATGCGCGACCAGGTTCGGCGCGGCAGTGATCGGCTGGCGAACGCCGCTGGCATCGCGGGACACCCACAGCGGCTGCCCGCCGAAGGCCACGGCGTAGGTGCTTTCCGCGGCGCTGGCGGTGAGCGGTGCGCTGGCGGCGGTATTCAGCAGGTCGAAGCGCCAGAGGTTGCCGAGCAGGTCGCCGCCGTAGGCGTAGTCGGCGATGCCGTCGCCGTTGACGTCGGCGACGAACAGCCGCGACAGGCCGTTGCCGAGGCTGTCAGGGCTGTCTGCCGAGGTCAGCGTGGGCGTCGCCGTGAGTTTCTTAAGCACGCTGCCGGTGGCGATGTCGACGACGAACAACACCGCCTTGTAGGCGCCGGCGCTGCCGCTTTCGTAGCCGTTGGGCACCAGCGCCACCCACTTGCCGTTGTGCAGCCGGGCGATGGTCGGTCGCGCCACGCTGTAGCCCATGTCGCTGTCGGTGTCGCTGCCGAGCTCCCACAGCAGGCTCGGCGAGCTGGGGTTGGTGATGTCCAGGGCGAACATCCCGCGGCCGCCGCCGCCGAGGCTGCCGACCAGCACCTTGTGCCAGGAGCCGCCGTAGTAGACGTCGGAAATCACCGGCGTACCGTCGACAAAATACTGGTGCTCGGTGCCCTGCTCCTTGCCGTAGTCACTGGCGGTGAGCCTGTTCAGGTTGGGGATCACCGCGGTCGGTACGAAGGCGAATACCTCGGCGCCGGTGCTGGCGTTGAAGGCGTGCAGCATGCCGTCGTTGGCGCCGACGTAGAGCATGTCCGGGTAGCTGTCCTGGGTGCTGGCGTAGCTGGCGTAGCTGCTGCTGCCTTCCAGGGCGTTGGCGCGGGCGGTCAGGTAGTCGGCGCCGGTGACCAGCACCGGCGAGGAATTGATGATGTCGCCGAGCAGGCTGCTGCGGCTGCGGAAGGTGCTGTTCTCGCCGCGGACGAAGGCCAGGCGCGTCTGCCCGAGGGTGTCGGTGACGCCGGCGGCGGTGCGGTTCAGATAGCCCTGCTGGGTGCTGCTCAGGTTGGCCCAGAGGAAGTTGGTCAGCGCGCCGTTCTTCGCCATCTTGATGTTGCGCCCGCTGCCGGACAGTTTCGCCGAAGCGCGCCAGACCAGCTCGCTGGTGGTGCTGGTGACGCCGTTGCTGGTGCTGCGCACCTTGCGCCGCTTGACCAGGTCGCCGGTCCAGTCGGTGACGTCGAAGCTGGTGTTGTAGACGTCGCTGCCGCTGCCGGTGCTGTCCTGCAGCGAGTCGACGGCGACCTGGGTCACCGAGTTGTTCAGCTGGAGGATTTCGTCGAAGGCGGACTTCAGCTGGGTGGCCAGCTCGCCGGGGTTGCTGACCAGGAAGTAGTTGTCCGGCACGCTGTCGCCGTCGGTATCCCAGGTGGTCAGGTCGCTCTTGCCGTACTTGGCGGCGTACCACAGCGGGTTCTGCAAGGCGGTCACGGCGCTGGCACTGGAGGGGGTGAAGGTGCGTGTGTGCGAATCGCCGCGCCCGGAGCTGGCGCTGTTGTTCTTCAGGCCGGGCAGGTTGGCGCAGTTGCCGGTGTTGCTGCAGGCGCCGGGATTCTTGCCGTCCGGGGTATCGAGTACGGACTTGACATTGGCGTTGCCGCCGCCGCTGACCTCCAGGTAGACACCGTCGGTGGGGCTGCCGGTGCCGGCGATGGTGTAGCCCATGTGCGACTCGTAGGCGGCCACCGAGTACTCGGTCTTGGCGGTCACCGAGACGGTGCCGCCGCTGTTGGCCGTCACCGTGTAGAGCACGATGGCGTCCATGTCGAAGTCGCTGCCCTGGGCGGCGTCGTCGTAGACCACACGGAAGGAGATCGAGGAAAGGTTGCCGCTGCTGTCGTTGGTCAGGGTATCGATGTAGAAGCCGGTGATCTGGCTGATCACGCCCAGGCTCACGTTCATGCTGAACGGCACCAGGGTGACGGTGCCCCTGCTGGTCTTGATCTTCAGGTTCGGCAGGGTCGAGGACAGCGCGATGGAGAAGCTCTGCACCATGTTCGAGCCGGCGCTGGTGAGCGCGTTCTGGCTGCCGAAGTAGGCGGCGGCAGCGGCGCTGTAGCTGCCCTGGCGGGTCGGCTCCTCGGGCAGGCCGCGCAGGGTGGCGAAGCTGCTGGCGGTCTTGGCGGTCGGCGCGGAATCGTTGCTGGTCCCGGACTGGCCGATGTTCACCGAGGCATTGGCGCCGATTTCCTTGTTCCACAAGGTCGTGCCGATGGCGGAGAAATCGAAGCCGATATCGCTGGTCGGCTTGCTGTCGGTTCCCAGGCTGCTGCCGGGCACGTCGGAGTCGTAGCTCGGGTTGATGTCGCTGACCAGGGTCATGTAGGGCTTGGTGCATGACGGATAGGTGGAGTAGGGGTTGCTCCAGCTCGACAGGCTGCTCAGGCCCAGCGCGGTGTCCTTGCTGCCGGCGGCGTAGCTGGAATACGGCGTGGTCTTGCCGGCGTAGTAGCGCAGCGTTTCGTAGGCGGTTTCGCCCAGCGGATTGCCCCAGTCCGGGCAGTTGCCATTGGTCATCGGGTTGTCGTTGGCGCCGGTGGAGCAGGCCGCCGAATACACTACCCGATCCAGGTTGGCGACGATGCCACTGGCGTTCACGTAGCATCGCGAGTTGAGGCAGTTGGTGCCACTGGTGGCGTCGGTGATGAAGCGGCCAGTGCTGGCGGTGTACTCGTCGCTGAAGGTCGCCGGCGCCTTGCGCAGCACGCCGCCGCGCAGGTTGTTGCTGTAGGTGCCGGTGGCCAGGCCGAAGTACATCTTGTCCGAGGCGCCATAGTCGTGAAGGATCCCGGTCGGCTTGGCGTTGCTGCCGTAGGCGGTGCAGTTGCTCTCCAGCAGCCCGCTGACGCAGGCCCTGACGCGTACCGTGAGGTCGTAGTTCGGCGTGCCCAGGGTGTTGGTTGCCTGCGGCGTTTCCCGCGATACCCACTGCCAGATGCGGTAGGTGGTGCCGTTGAGAATCCGCAGCTTGGGCAGCGCTGTGCTGCTGTAGCTGGTCAGCGTGGTGTTGCTGCCGTCGGCGGGGCGCGAGGTGTTGGCGAAGAGGATGTAGTTGCTGCCGCTGGGCGCGCTCATGGGCGTGTAGTCGGCAATGTTGTAGCCGTCGCGGTCGACGCTCCTGTACTCCTTGCCCCAGCTGTGCGCGTCGTTGGGCACGAAGGTCCGCTCGAGCACCGTGGCCGTGCTGCTGTCGGTGCTGCGGTAGCCGCCGTAGAGCACCTTGCGCAGCACGTCGAGGCGCGACATGGTCAGGTAGTTGAGGTAGTCGCCGCTCCAGCGGCCGGTGGCACTGGTGCATTTCTTGGTGGTCGTGGTGCTGCTCGGCGCGAACACCCCGTCGCTGCCGTAGGTGTAGCACTTGTAGGAGTCGAAATAGCCGGTGTAGTCGATGCCCGGCTTGTAGTAGATGTCCAGGCTGCCGTCGCCATCGATGTCCGAGGCGTCGTTGTAGGCGGGGTAATAGAGCTTCTGGTCGCGGCCGACCACCAGCATGTTCATCGGCGGCGCGATGTTGCTGACGAACAGCGGCGTCTGCGACATCACCGTCGCCCCGGCGCGGGTCACTTGCAGCGCGCCGAGCACCAGCAGCAGCGCCAGTTGGCAGATCCTTGTCGCCTTCATCGAAGCACTCTCCTGCCTCATTCCACCACCAGCCCGTAGGTCGAGCGCACGCACAGGGCGTCCGGGCCGCAGGCCTTGAAGCCGCCGCTGCCCTTGTAGGCCTGGGAATTGAGCTCGTAGTAATAGGTGCAGCCGGATTGCCGCTTGGACAGGTAGCTGTTGCCGCTGCCGCCGCCACCGCCGCTGCAACTGCTGGAGATGTAGCGCGCATACCAGCGCGAGTTGCGCAGCAGCGTGGTGGCGCCATCCGTGCCGCTGTAGGCCTTTGAGGTGGTGAAGTCGGTGGCGTAGCTGCTGGCGGTACTGACGTAGCAGGGGTTGCTGGACGCCGAGCAGGCGTCCAGCGCCGAGGTCCGCTTGCCGATCAGCATCTCGCCCTCGCGCAGCGCCGATTCCGCCGCGCTGAGCAGGCGCTGCTGCTCGACCTGGTTGCCGGTGATGCGGGTTTCCAGCTGCAGCTCGTGCATGCTACTCACCGCCAGCAGGGTGATGATCAGCAGCATGATCAGGCTGATGAACAGCACCGCGCCGCGCTGGCGGCGTACACCCGGGCGCGCGTTCATGGCATCAGGTTCCGCAGTGCCACGCTGCCGGTGGCGATGCGGTGCAGCGCACCGCTGGAATCGCTGCAGGTGCCGTTGCTGCCGGCCNNCCAGTTGCTGCAGGCGCCACCGGCCATGCCGCCGGAGACGTTGGTCTGCTCGCTGGCCAGCAGCACGGCGAAGCGCAGGCTGCGCACGATCTTGCCGCTGGCCGGCGCGGTGGCGTAGCGCGAAACCTTGCGTGCGCTCTCGTCGCTGGTGTCGTCGATGCCGTAGTCGAAACGGATACCCATGACGTTTTCCGCCAGCGTGGTGCCGTTGCAGGTGAGCACGTTGTTGGCCACGGTGATCTTCTCCACCACGTTGTTGCTCGGATCGAACAGCGTGTAGGGCGCCGCCACGCCGGTGACCGCGG
>DIEE01000265.1 GCA_002418465.1 Pseudomonas sp. UBA5782
CTGTTCGGCGGCCAGCGCGTCGAAGTCGGCATCCGGCTCGGCGTAGGCGGCGTAGACCTCGTCGAGGCGCGCCTGAGCGTTCTTGATCTCGCCCACCGCCTCCTCGACGATATCGCGCACCGTCCTGCTCGGGTCAAGCTGCGGCTCCTGCGGCAGATAACCTACCTTGATGCCCGGCATCGGGCGGGCTTCGCCGTCGATCTCGGTGTCGACGCCGGCCATGATCCGCAGCAGCGTCGACTTGCCCGCGCCGTTGAGGCCGAGCACGCCGATCTTGGCGCCAGGGAAGAAGGACAGCGAAATGTCCTTGAGGATTTCGCGCTTCGGGGGAACGACCTTGCTCACCCGGTGCATGCTGTAAACGTACTGAGCCATGACGGACCTTGGACTGGAAGAGGATTCGATGAGGGCGGGAGACCCTGAAGCGAAGCTGGAACGCTTCGCCGAGGAACGTTTTGCAGGCTAGCCTTACCTAAGTTAAGGCCTGTACAGGGCTTCGATGAAGGCCGCCGGACAGGCGCCTGCAACACCCCCGCGCGTGCCGGCAAAGCTACCGGAACACGCGGACAAGGGCAAACCGCGCTCGTCGGCGATGCTGGCAGTTTGCCTTCTTTCAGGGCATGCTAGCTGCCCGCGCCAGCCCGCCATACTCCGGGAGACGCCGGTTCTCTTATAGCGTTGATTTTGCAGGAATAGCCGGTGTTGAAGTCGTTGCCCTCATCCCTCTCGCATGCCGCCGATGGCGCTCGGCGAGGTTCGGTCAAAGGCATACTGGTGGCGCTGGTGCTGGTGGTCCTCGCCCTGTTGCTCTGGCAGTTGCGCCAGGAGTTCCAGCAGGCCCAGGACAGCGAGCGGCAACGCAGCCTGGAGTCGGGCATCCAGTTCGCCGATCACCTCGCCGCGAGCATGGACCTCAAGGCCCACGCCGCCCTCGCCCTGCTGCACCAGCACGCGCCGCAGCCGCAGGCCGGACTGGACAGTCCGAGCCTGCTGGGCGATCTGCAACGCATCTATCCGTCGCTGCACAGCCTGGCCTGGCTGGACGCGCAGGGCCGGCCGCTGGCCGACACCCAGGCCGCCAGCGGCGATGCCGCCGTGCTGCCGGCCCTGTTGCGCCGCGCCGGCGACGATCCGTTCCACTACCTGTTCGCCGAGACCGACGGCGGCACCGTCTATCTGCTGCTGCGCCAGAGCGCCGCCGACCAGCCGAACGGGCACTGGCTGCTGCGCCTGAGCGGCGATTCGATGCACCGCTGGCTGCTGCAGCAGAACGCCCACGGCTGGCTGCTGGAAGACAAGGTCGAGCAACGCGTGNNCGTCGCTCGCAGAGTGCCAACCCCGACCCGCGCATCGCGCCACTGAGCGCCGAGGAACGCTCGCTGAGCATCCGCGTGCTGCCGCTGCCGGGCAGCGACTGGCAGCTGCGCGCGCTGTTCGACGCCGACAAGGCCCGCGCCGCGCAGTGGCCGGCGCTGTCCGGCAAGCTCCTGCTGTTTCTCATCTGCAGCCTGCTGGTGCTCGGCGCTCTGGTCGGTCTGCTGCGCGAACAGCACGCGCTGCGCGAACTCAACGCCGCCTCGCGACGCTCGCTGCGCCAGGCCGACAGCGCCCTGCGGACCATCGAGGAGCGCGTCCTGCTGACCCACGCCGACGGCCGCGTCTGCTACCTCAACCCGCAGGCCGAAGACCTCTTCGGGCTGAGCGACGAGGAAGCCCAGGGGCTGCACCTGCTGGAGCTGTTGCCGGACCTCGACCCGCTGTTGCTCAACGTCGCCGCCATGCACCGCGACCTCGGTACCGACCTGGTGGAGCTGCCGCAGCACGGCGAGACGCGCCTGTTCGCGGTGACCCGCAGCGAGCTGAGCGAGGGCGAGCGCCACCTGGGTTTCGTCTGGGTGATGCGCGACGTCACCGAAGAGCAGCAGAGCATGCGCGTGCTGCAGGAAACCCGGCGGCGCTATCAGGACATCTTCGAGGGCACCGGCATCGCCCTCTGCGTGCTCGACCTGGCGGACCTGCCGCCGTTCCTGCGGGCTCGGCGGATCGACGATGAAGAATCGCTGCAAGCCTGGATTCAGGCCAATCCGCAAGGTCACAGAGAGCTGATGGCGCAGGTGCGCATCACCGAAGCCAACCAGGTGGCGCTGCAACTGGTCGGCGCGAGCAGCATCGAGAGTGCCTGGCAGCACCTGCTCGGCACGGCGCCGCTGCACGCCGACGGCCTGCGCTTCCAGTTGATCGCCGCGCTGCTCGACGGCCAGCGCCGTTTCGAGATGGAAACCCGCATCCTCACGCCGGACGGCGACGAGCGCCACCTGTGGATGGTGCTGCGCCTGCCCGAGCGCGAGCAGGACTACCACGCCGTCAGCCTGAGCATCAGCGACATCACCAGTCGCAAGCGCATCGAACTGTCGCTGACCGAGCGCGAACGGTTCTGGTCGGAAGTGGTGCGCGCCGCGCCGGACATGCTCTACGTGCACGACATGCTCAGCCGCGAGGTGGTCTACAGCAACCACAGCCTCGGCCTCAAGCTCGGCTACAGCAAGCCGGAACTGCGCGCCATGGGCGAGCATTTCTGGGAGCAGATCCTGCACCCGGACGACAGCGACTATTACTGGCGGGTACGCGCGCTGCAGCAGGTGATCGGGCCGAACCAGCTGCTCGAATCGCAGTTGCGCTGGCGTCACCGCGATGGCCGCTGGCACTGGTTCAGCATCCGCGAGCAGGCGCTCTCGCGCACCGCGGACGGTCGCGTCAAGCACCTGATCGGCGTGGCCAAGGACATCACCGAGCAGATCGAATCGAGCGAATCGCTGCGCGACAGCGAGCGCCGCTACCGGTTGCTGGCGGAAAGCATCAGCGACGTGATCTTCACCACCGACGACGAGCTGCGCCTCAACTACCTGAGCCCGTCGGTACGCGACCTGCTCGGCTACAGCAGCGAATGGATCATGCGCAACGGCATGGGCAGCCTGATCGCCAACCCGGCGCAGATGGGCGGCTTCGACGCGCTGCTCGAGCGCATCCGCGAGGCGCAGCGCGATCCGCTGCTGATGATCGAGCTGCGCAACGAGCACAAGATGCAGCTGTTCGTTCTCGACTGCCTGCGCGCCGAGGGCCGCAAGGTCACCGTGGAACTGCGCGCGATGCCGATGTGGGACGAGCACGGGCGTTTCGAGGGCATGCTCGGCATCGTCCGCGACATCACCCCCCAGCGCCGCGCGGAGAAGGAACTGCGCATGGCGGCGACGGTGTTCGAGCACTCCACCGCGGCGATCCTGGTCACCGACCCGGCCGGCTATATCGTCCAGGTCAACGAAGCCTTCAGCCGCATCAGTGGCTACGCCAGCGACCAGGTGCTCGACCAGTTGCCCAACCTGCTCACCGCGGAGAGCCAGCAAAGCGGCCACATGCAGTACATCCTCGCCCAGCTCAACCAGCACGGCAGCTGGGAGGGCGAGATCTGGCTCAAGCGCTACAGCGGCGAGAACTACCCGGCCTGGGTCGGCATCACCGCGGTGCACGACGACGAGAACGACCTGGTCAGCTACGTCTGCTTCTTCAGCGACATGAGCGAGCGCAAGGCCAGCGAGCAGCGCATCCACCGCCTCGCCTACTACGACCCGTTGACCCACCTGCCCAACCGCACGCTGTTCCAGGACCGCCTGTACACCGCGCTGCAGTCCGCCGAACGGCGCGAGGACTGGGTGGTGCTGATGTTCCTCGACCTCGACCGCTTCAAGCCGATCAACGACTCCCTCGGCCACGCCGCCGGCGACCGCATGCTGCAGGAAGTGGCCCTGCGCCTGGCCGCCTGCGGCGACGAAGCGGACACCGTGGCGCGCATGGGCGGCGACGAGTTCACCCTGCTGCTGCGCGCCCAGGATTGCCGCGAAAGCGCACTGACCCGTGCGATCCACGTCGGCGAGCAGATCCTTGCCAGCCTGGCCCGGCCGTTCATCCTCGAAGGCCGCGAGTTCTTCGTCACCGCCAGCATCGGCATCGCCCTCAGCCCGCAGGACGGCGAGGAACTCAGCCAGCTGATGAAGAACGCCGACACCGCGATGTACCACGCCAAGGAACGCGGCAAGAACAACTTCCAGTTCTACCAGGCCGAAATGAACGCCAGCGCCCTCGAGCGCCTGGAGCTGGAAAGCGACCTGCGCCACGCCCTGGAGCAGGGCCAGTTCGTCCTCCACTACCAGCCGCAGCTGTCCGGCGATGGCAAGCGCCTGACCGGTGCCGAGGCATTGCTGCGCTGGCAGCACCCGACCCGCGGCCTGGTGCCGCCGAACGATTTCATTCCGGTGCTCGAAGAGATCGGCCTGGTGGTGCCGGTCGGCGACTGGGTGCTCGCCGAAGCCTGCCGTCAACTGAAGGCCTGGCACCAGGCGCGCGTGCGCCTGCCGAAGATTTCCGTGAACCTCTCCGCCCGGCAGTTCTCCGATGGCGGGCTCGGCGAGCGTATCGCCAGCATCCTCGAGGAAAGCGGCGTGCCGGCGGCCTGCCTGGAACTGGAGCTGACCGAGAGCATCCTGATGCGCGACGTCGGCGAGACCATGCAGATCCTCGACAATCTCAAGAGCCTCGGCCTGTGCATCGCGGTGGACGACTTCGGCACCGGCTACTCGTCGCTGAACTACCTCAAGCAGTTCCCCATCGACGTGCTGAAGATCGACCGCAGCTTCGTCGACGGCCTGCCCGAGGGCGAGCAGGACGCGCAGATCGCCCGGGCGATCATCGCCATGGCCCACAGCCTCAACCTCTCGGTGATCGCCGAGGGCGTCGAGACCCAGGCGCAGCTGGACTTCCTCCGCCAGCACGACTGCGACGAAGTGCAGGGCTACCTGTTCGGTCGACCGATGCCGGCCGCGCAGTTCGAGTCGATGTTCAGCGGCGCGGCGCTCTTCGTGCTCAGCTGAAGCCCGCGACACAGACGGCCGCCACACGGCCGTCGCGGCATTTCCCGTGCGCCGATGAAACCCGCTCGTCCAGCGCATGACGCCGCCTCATGTGCCAGCCCGCGCCGCTTCAGGTAGAATTCGCGCCTCTCCACCACCTCCCAGACGATCCAGGGGATTGCCATGTTCAGCCGAGATTTGACCCTTTCCCGCTTCGATGCCGAGCTTTTCGCCGCCATGGAGCAGGAAGCCCAGCGCCAGGAAGACCACATCGAGCTGATCGCCTCGGAGAACTACACCAGCCCGGCGGTGATGGAAGCCCAGGGCTCGGTACTGACCAACAAGTACGCCGAAGGCTATCCGGGCAAGCGCTACTACGGCGGCTGCGAATACGTCGACGTGGTCGAGCAGATCGCCATCGACCGCGCCAAGCAGCTGTTCGGCGCCGACTACGCCAACGTCCAGCCGCACGCCGGCTCGCAGGCCAACTCGGCGGTCTACCTGGCCCTGCTCTCGGCCGGCGACACCATCCTCGGCATGAGCCTGGCCCACGGCGGCCACCTGACCCACGGCGCCTCCGTATCCTCCTCCGGCAAGCTGTACAACGCCGTTCAGTACGGCATCACCGACGCTGGCCTGATCGACTACGACGAAGTCGAGCGCCTGGCCGTCGAGCACAAGCCGAAGATGATCGTCGCCGGCTTCTCCGCCTATTCGCAGGTCCTCGACTTCCCGCGCTTCCGCGAAATCGCCGACAAGGTCGGGGCCTACCTGTTCGTCGACATGGCCCACGTGGCCGGCCTGGTCGCCGCCGGCGTCTACCCGAACCCGGTGCCGTTCGCCGACGTCGTCACCACCACCACCCACAAGACCCTGCGCGGCCCGCGCGGCGGCCTGATCCTGGCCCGCGCCAACCCCGAGATCGAGAAGAAGCTGAACTCCGCCGTATTCCCCGGCGCCCAGGGCGGCCCGCTGGAACACGTCATCGCGGCCAAGGCGGTGTGCTTCAAGGAAGCCCTGCAGCCCGAGTTCAAGACCTACCAGCAGCAGGTGGTGAAGAACGCCCAGGCAATGGCCGACGTGTTCATCGAGCGCGGCTTCGACGTGGTTTCCGGCGGCACGCAGAACCACCTGTTCCTGCTCTCGCTGATCAAGCAGGACATCACCGGCAAGGACGCGGACGCCGCCCTGGGTCGCGCCCACATCACCGTGAACAAGAACTCGGTACCCAACGATCCGCGCTCGCCCTTCGTCACCTCCGGCCTGCGCATCGGCACCCCGGCCGTGACCACCCGCGGTTTCAATGAGGCCGACTGCCGCGAACTGGCCGGCTGGATCTGCGACCTGCTGGGCAACCTCGGTGACGAGAGCATCGAAGCCAGCGTGCGCGAGAAGGTCCAGGCGATCTGCACCCGCCTGCCGGTGTACGGCAACTAAGCCCGCATCGCGCGAAAAAAAGCCCGGCGCATGCCGGGCTTTTTCTTGCCCACAATGTGCCGCCACCCATGCGCACGAGTCGCGTCGCCCGGCGCGCGGCAAATGCAAGGCGTGATATCATGCCGCGCTGTTTTGTCGCGGCCACCCAACGCAGGTAGCCGCGCCGAAACCTGCTGATCGACCCGCTCCGACGGTTCGAGCCAGCAAACAGAATGTCACTCATGCAGCAGATCCCAACGACGAACAACAAGTCAGCGCGGGAGAGACAGGAAGTTGGAGGTCAAGGCGAACGCCGCCCTCCATATGTCCATGTCCAGTCGATGCGGCCATGTCCGCGCTGACCACCGTGAGCGAGCGAGGCTGAATGCCCGCGCTCGACTGGCGTGGATGCTCGTTCAATATGGGAATCTGAAGATGTTCAAGAAACTCAATCCCGCCCTGCTTGGCCTTGCGATCGCCATGGGCACCACGTCCGCATACGCCGAAGAGGCGAAGAAAGTCGATGTACTGCTCATCGGCGGCGGCATCATGAGCTCCACCCTGGGCATCTGGCTCAACGAACTGGAACCGGGCTGGACCATGCAGATGGTCGAGCGCCTCGACGGCGTGGCCGAGGAAAGCTCCAACGGCTGGAACAACGCCGGTACCGGCCACTCGGCGCTGGCCGAGCTGAACTACACCCCGGAAGACGAGAACGGCAACGTCAACATCTCCAAGGCCATCGAGATCAACGAAGCGTTCCAGGTCTCCCGCCAGTTCTGGTCCTGGCAGGTTCGCCAGGGCGTGCTGAAGAACCCGCGCTCGTTCATCAACTCCACCCCGCACATGAGCTTCGTCTGGGGCGACGACAACATCGCCTTCCTGAAGAAGCGCTATGAGGCGCTGCAGGCCAGCCCGCTGTTCAGCGGCATGCAGTACTCCGAAGACCACGCACAGATCGCCAAGTGGGTGCCGCTGATGATGGAGGGCCGCGACCCGAACCAGAAGCTGGCCGTCACCTGGTCGCCGATCGGCACCGACATGAACTTCGGCGAAATCACCCGCCAGTTCGTCGGCAACCTGAAGACCAAGGAAAACTTCGACCTGCAGCTGTCCAGCGAAGTGCAGGACATCACGCGCAACGAAGACGGTTCCTGGCACGTGGCCTACAAGAACCTGAAGGACGGCGCCAGCCATGGCACCGACGCCAAGTTCGTGTTCATCGGCGCCGGCGGCGGCGCACTGAAGCTGCTGCAGAAAACCGGCATCCCCGAAGCCAACGAATATGCCGGCTTCCCGGTGGGCGGCTCGTTCCTGGTGACCGAGAATCCGAGCGTGGCCATGCAGCACCTGGCCAAGGCCTACGGCATCGCCTCCACCGGCGCGCCGCCGATGTCGGTTCCGCACCTGGATACCCGCGTGCTGGACGGCAAGCGCGTGATCCTGTTCGGGCCCTTCGCGACCTTCTCCACCAAGTTCCTGAAGAACGGCTCGCTGCTCGACCTGTTCAGCAGCATGACCACCCACAACGTCTGGCCGATGACCCGCGTGGGCATCGATCAGTACCCGCTGGTGGAATACCTCGCCGGTCAGCTGATGCAGTCGGACGACGACCGCTTCGCCGCGCTGCAGACCTACTTCCCGCACGCCAAGAAGGAAGACTGGCGCCTGTGGCAGGCCGGTCAGCGCGTGCAGATCATCAAGCGCGATGCCGACAAGGGTGGGGTACTCAAGCTGGGCACCGAGGTGGTGGCTTCCGAGGACCGTTCCATCGCCGCGCTGCTGGGCGCATCGCCCGGTGCCTCCACCGCCGCGCCAATCATGCTCAGCGTGCTGGAGAAGGTATTCAAGGACCAGGTCGCGACGCCCGAGTGGCAAGCCAAGATCCGCCAGATCGTTCCGAGCTACGGCACCAGGCTCAACGACAGCCCGGATCGCGTGGCCGAAGAGTGGAACTACACCGCGGGCGTTCTGCAACTGAGCACGCCGCCGGCCGTGAACAAGGCCAGCGTCGCACCGGTTCAGACCGGCAGCGAAGCACCGCGCAAGGAAGATGCAGCGACCGACATGGCGCTCTGATCGCCCGGTCGTTCGGCTGAACAAGACAGGCTCCCTCGGGAGCCTGTTTTTTTTATGCGCCGAGCTCGGCGAAGCCCTGGCGAATTTCCTCTTCCGGCAGGTTGTCGCCAATGAACACGATCACGCTCTCGCGCTTCTCCTCAATGCCCCACTCGCTGTCGAAGTCGAAGCCGTACAGGCGCAGCACGCCCTGAAAGACCATCCGACGGTCTTCGCCGGCAATGTCCAGCACGCCCTTGTAGCGCAGCAGCGAATTGCCATGGGTCTCCAGCAGGCGCTCCATGAAGGCGCTGAGCCGGTCGATGTCCAGCGCCCGCTCGCTTTTCAGCACCAGCGTGGCGATACGGTCCGGCGAGGCACCGGCCGGTGTCAGCGGACGTACGGTCAGCGACTGGCCGACGTCCGCATTCAGGTTGAAGCCGCGAATGTCCAGCAACTCGGCAAGATCGATGCGGCCGTGCTCGACCACGCGGATCGGCGCGCGCCGGTTGATCCGCTGCAGGCGCTGCTCAAGGGCTTCGACCGCCGCGGCATCCACCAGGTCGGTCTTGCTCAGCAGGATGCGGTCGGCGAACCCCACCTGCGCCTGGGCGATGGTTTCCTGCAGGTGGCGCCCGGCGTTGGCCGCGTCGACCAGAGTGATGATGCCGTCGAGCACGTAGCGCTCGCACAGCTCGTCGCCGGCGAAGAAGGTCTGCGCCACCGGCGCCGGGTCGGCCAGGCCGGTGCATTCGATCACCAAGCGGTCGAAGGCCAGCTCGCCACTGTCGAGCTTGTCCAGCAGCAGGTAGAGCGCCTTTTCCAGCTCGACATGGATCGAGCAGCAGACGCAGCCGTTGGCCAGCGTCATCACCTGCACCGGCTCGCTGCCGAGCAACTGGCTGTCGATGGGCGTGTCGCTGTATTCGTTCTCGATCACCGCCAGCTTCAGGCCATGCTCGGCTTGCAGCATGTGGCGCAGCAGGGTGGTCTTGCCGGAACCGNNGGGGGGGGCCCCCTCCCGGGCAGGGTGGTCAGCAGCAGCGGATGGGCCGTCCTTTGCCGCCGCCGTAACGCGCTTCCTGGCGTTCCCGGAAGAACGCCTCGTAGCTCATCACCGGCAGGTCCGGGTGCTTGTTGCCCATGTGCGCGACGTAGGTGTCGTAGTCGGGCATGCCGACCAGCATGCGGGCGGCCTGCCCGAGGTATTTCCCCATACGACTCAGGTCATTGAACATGAGCGTCTTCTCCTCAAGCGTCCGGGATCGGCTGGAACGGCGCCTCGCGGTCGCTGCGCTCCGGCTTGACCCAGGCGGCGCGGCCGACCTTGATCGCGTAGACCAGCACGCTGAGCACCACGAACAGGAACAGCACGGTCAGCGTCGTGTTGGTGTAGGCGTTGAAGATCACGTGCTGCATCTGCGCGATGTCCTTGGCCGGCGCGATGACCTGACCCGCGTCCAGCGCGGCCTGGTACTTCTTGGCCAGGGCCAGGAAACCGACGGCCGGGTTCGGGTCGAGCAGCTTGATAAGGCCGGCGGTGGTGGTGCAGATCAGCAGCCAGAAGGCCGGGACCATCGGCACCCAGGCGTAGCGCTGGCGCTTCATCTTGATCAGCACCACGCTGCCGAGCATCAGCGCGATCCCGGCGAGCATCTGGTTGGAGATGCCGAACAGCGGCCACAGGGTGTTGATGCCGCCCAGCGGATCGATCACGCCCTGGTACAGCAGCCAGCCCCACATGGCCACGCAACCGGCGGTGGCGATGACGTTGGCGACCCAGGACTCGGTGCGTTTCAGCGCCGGCACGAAGTTGCCCAGCAGGTCCTGCAGCATGAAGCGCCCGGCACGAGTGCCGGCATCCACCGCGGTGAGGATGAACAGCGCCTCGAAGAGGATCGCGAAGTGGTACCAGAACGCCATGGTGTTCTCGCCCGGCAACACGCTGTGGAGAATCTGCGCGATCCCCACGGCCAGGGTCGGTGCACCACCGGCACGCGCCAGGATGGTGTTCTCGCCGATGTCGTGGGCAACCGCCTGCAGGGCTTCCGGAGTGATCGCGAAACCCCAGCTGCTGACCGCTGCAGCAACCGCCTGAGCGTCACCGCCGACCACCGCCGCCGGGCTGTTCATGGCGAAGTAGACGCCGGGCTCGATCACCGAGGCGGCGACCATCGCCATGATGGCGACGAAGGACTCCATCAGCATGCCGCCGTAACCGATGTAGCGGGCGTGGGATTCGTTGGCCAGCAGCTTCGGCGTGGTGCCCGAAGAGATCAGCGCGTGGAAGCCGGACACCGCGCCGCAGGCGATGGTGATGAACAGGAAGGGGAACAGGGTGCCCTTCCACACCGGACCGGTGCCGTCGGTGAACTGCGTCAGCGCGGGCATTTTCAGCTCGGGCATGACCACCAGAATGCCAATGGCCAGCGCGATGATGGTGCCGATCTTGAGGAAGGTGGACAGGTAGTCGCGCGGGGCGAGAATCAGCCAGACCGGCAGCACCGCGGCGACGAAGCCGTAGCCGATCAGCATCCAGGTGATCTGCACGCCGGTGAAGGTGAAGTGCGGCGCCCACTCGGGGCTGGCGGCGATCTGCCCGCCGAGCCAGATCGAGCCGAGCAGCAGCGCCACGCCGACCACCGAAATCTCGCCGATGCGACCCGGGCGGATATAGCGCATGTAGATGCCCATGAACATCGCGATCGGGATGGTCGCCATCACGGTGAACATGCCCCACGGGCTTTCGGCCAGGGCCTTCACCACGATCAGCGAGAGCACCGCGAGGATGATGATCATGATCAGGAAGCAGCCGAACAGCGCGATGGTGCCTGGCACCTGGCCCATTTCCTCGCGCACCATCTCGCCCAGCGAGCGGCCGTTGCGACGGGTGGAAATGAACAGCACCATGAAGTCCTGCACCGCGCCGGCGAGGACCACGCCGGCGATCAGCCAGAGCGTGCCGGGCAGGTAGCCCATCTGCGCG
>DIEE01000277.1 GCA_002418465.1 Pseudomonas sp. UBA5782
CCATCACCGGCGTCAGCGCCAGGGTGCTGAGCAGTACGCGCTGCACCAGTGGCAAGCCGCTCAGCGCATCGCCGAAAAGCAGGTTGAAGGCCAGCGAGACGGGGAAGAACGCGAGCCATACGGCGACGCTCTGCTTCCAGCGCGGCGGACGCTTGTCGGCGCTGCCGAACCAGGCGTCCAGACCCTGGGCACGGCGCTCCTGCGGCTGCACGAACAGGCCCTGGCCGCGTTCGAGCCAGGCGCCTCGCGAGGCCGAGTGTTCCCAGGCGGCCATGGTCGTGGCGTCGGCGAAGCGGAAGACGATCTGGAATTCGTTGTCGTGGGCGGGCGGGGCGAGGACGCCCGAGCCGAGATAACCGGTGAAGTCCGCTGCGAGCTGTTCGCCTTCGCGGAGCCAGGTCATGAAGTCCTGATAGCGGCCATGGGCAACACGGCGCGCCACCATGAGGGTGACGGGTTCGGCAGACATTGTGTATCTCCATCGATTGGGCGAGCGGTCCGGGTAGGACGTTTCGCATCACGCAGCGCCGGGGTGGTGGGCTGCCTGAATAAACAGGCAAGGATTATTCCTTAAATTGCGAAATTTGCCAGAGGCCGCGTCGACCGCGAGTCGAATGGTTGGTGGCTGTCTGTTTCGACCGTCGCGGCGTGGGGGGGTCGCACCAGCAACGCGCGTCTCCTCGTCGGATGCCACCGAATGGTTCGTCGTCCTGCGGCGTCGCCGCTGCAGGCCATTGCGCCAGCGCGTTACACTGTGCAACACCTTCGCGAGTTGGCAGTGCCATGACTCAATTTTCCCATGCCGCATCCCTGGCTTCCGAGGCGTTGAAACGCCAGGAGCTGTTCCCGATCCGTGAGGTGTCGCGGCTGACCGGAGTCAACCCGGTCACGTTGCGGGCCTGGGAGCGGCGCTACGGCCTGATCGAGCCGACCCGCACCGACAGCGGCCATCGCCTGTATTCGCAGGCCGACATCGATCGCGTGCATAGCATCCTTGGCTGGCTCGAGCGCGGCGTCGCGGTGAGCAAGGTCGGTACCGTGCTGGCGCGCGGCGAGACGGTGCAGAAAAGCGTGGTCGCCGAGCGCGCCGCGGTCAGCGGCGAATGGGCCGAGTGGCAGGCGCAGGTGCGCCGCGCGGTGGCCACCTTCGACGAGCAGGCGCTGGAGCGGCTCTACGGCCTGCTGTTCTCCAGCTACCCGTTGCCGGCGCTGTTCCAGGACGTGCTGATGCCGATCTGGGAGGAACTGCTGGTGCATCAGGGCGAGTTCGGCAAGACCAGCGAATGGCTGTTCCTCGACGGCTTCCTGCGCGGTCGCGCGCTGCTGCGCCTGCAGCTCAACCGCAGCGAGGGCGCCGCGCGGGTGCTGCTGGCCGCGGTGCCAGGGCAGTGCCGGGAACTCGAACTGCTGGTGGCCGGCGTGCTGCTCGGCGGGCCGGAGGTGTCCATCAGCCTGCCGGGCTTCGGCATGCCGCTGAACGAGCTGCTGCTGATCGGCGAGAAATTGAAGCCCGGCGCGGTGGTGGTGCTGTCGCATCAGCCGCGCGATGCCGGCTTGCCGCGGCAGTTGTCGAAGCTGGCGCTGATGCTCGACTGTCCATTGCTGTTGGCCGGTGCGGCGGCGGATTTCGCCGAAGGTCAGCTGGCGGGAACGCCGGTCGGCTGCCTCGGCAGCGACGGCCAACAGATGGGCAAGCGGCTGCTGCGCTTTCTCGATGACCGCCTCGATACCTGAACCTCAACCGGCGATGTCGTCGACGGTTTCCGGGGTGGCGTGCAGCTGCGGATGCTGCAGGCGATGCTGCTGGAAGATGAAGGTGCGCAGGCGTTTCAGCGAGCGTTCGTCGTCGTGCAGCAGGCGGTAGGCACACAACCCTTGCGCCACCTTGCGTACCAGCCGCCCGCGCAGCGGGACCGGCTTGGCGCCGGGCAGCGGCAATGCCAGCTCGAAACGCGCCGGCACCACGCCGCCGACTTCCAGCAGCACGCCGTTCGGCGAAACTTCGTGCACCAGCAGGTCGGTGGCCTCGCCGAATTCGTCGAGCAGCGCCAGCGGCTTGTTCAGGTGCAGGCGCCACGGTCGGTCGACCGGGCCCTGTTCGAAGATGCGGGGCGCTTCGAGCTTGAGGTGCAGAGCCTGGAACTCGTCCTCGATGACCTGCAGCGGAAAGGTCAGCCGCTGGCTGCCGATCTGCGCCTCCAGCGACAGCTGCGCGCGCGAGCCCAGCGCCGCCAGCAGGGCCTGGGTCTGCGGGTTGCTGTCGATGAGGAAGTTGGACGCCGCCAGTCGCGCGCCCTCGCCGTCGCTCAGCAGGCTGCGGATATAGGCCAGCTCATCGGCGGTGAGCAGTGGGTCGTTCTGCATCGGTAAGGCTCGCAGCGTCGGGGAATCCCGACTTCGACCCTCGGGAATGCGCCCGGTTCAGCCTTTCGTCGCTTTGCGCAATTCAGCCTTCAGCGCGGCGACTTCTTCCTCCAGCGCTGTAATCCTTTCGCGCGCCTCGACGTAATCGGTCACGTCCTTCTGGATGCCGATGAGGTAGGTCAGGCGGTCGGCTTCGTTGTGCACCGGGGTGATCGACAGCTCGTTCCAGAACGGGCTGCCGTCCTTGCGATAGTTGCGCACGATCTGCCGGCACGGGCGATGCTCGCGCAGCGCGCTGCGGATGAGTTCCAGCGTCGGCTGCTCGCGATCGCCAGCCTGGAGGAAGCGGCAGTCCTGGTAGAGCACGTCGTCGGCGCGATAGCCGGTGAGGCGTTCGAAGGCCGGATTGGCGTAGATGAGGATGTTGTCCTCGCCTTCCTGTTCGGCGACCACGATGCCGTCGTTGGAGGCATCGATGACCAATTGCAGCAGTCTGGGGCTGATCATGCAGGGCTCCGCGGGGTGTCTGGCGGGATTCTAAATGATCGGGCGCGCCCAGGCAGTTATTGCATAATCGGGCTTTCGACTGGTTCTGGAACTCCCGCATGAATGTCCTGATTCTCTCCGGCTCGGTGTTCGGCACCGCCGAGGAAGTCGCCCGCCACGCCGAACGGCTGCTGCGCGAGGCCGGCCTGCAGACCCTGCACAAACCGCGCGGCGAACTCGCCGAACTGCTCGAATTTCCTACCCAGGCGATTCTCGCGGTGATCTCCACCACAGGCGTCGGCGAGCTGCCGGACGCCTTCCAGCCGCTCTTCCACAGCATCCGCGATCAGCTCCCGGCGGCGTGGCGCGGCTTGCCGGGCGCGGTGATCGGCCTCGGCGATGCGGCCTACGGCGACACCTTTTGCGCCGGCGGCGAGCAGTTGCGCGAGCTGTTCGGCGAACTGGGCGTGCACGAAGTGCTGCCGATGCTGCGTCTGGACGCCAGCGAAACCGTGACCCCGGAAAGCGATGCCGAACCCTGGCTGGCGCAGTTCATCGCCGCCGTGAGCGCCTGAATGCATCCGCGCGCGCGGCAACTGATCGACAGCCTGGGTCTGCAGGAACATCCCGAGGGCGGCTACTACCGGCGGCTGTTCACCTCGGCGCAGCGCGACGGCGAGCGCGCGGCCTGCAGCAGCATCGTCTTCCTCCTGCTGGAAGGGCAGGCGAGCCGCTGGCATCGCGTGGATGCCGACGAAATCTGGCATTTCCACGAGGGCGATGCGCTGGAGCTGCTGATCGCCGAGTCCCCCGTCGATCTGCGTATCCAGCGCCTTGGCCCGTATTGCGCCGAGCAGTCGCCGCAGGCCGCGGTGCCGGCGCACGCCTGGCAGGCGGCCCGCGCGCTGGGCGCCTTCAGCCTGGTGGGTTGCACGGTGGCGCCGGAGTTTCGCTTCGACGGCTTTCGCCTGCTCGCCGACGACGCCGAGGCGCTGCGCGAATGGCCGCGCCTGGCCGGTGAATTC
>DIEE01000192.1 GCA_002418465.1 Pseudomonas sp. UBA5782
CGGCGCGTCCGGCCGAGGCGATGCGGCCTTTGCCGGCGCAACCGTAGAGGGTGCCCAGTTGCAGCGCGGCGGGGATGCCGGCGGTGTAGTTCTCGCTGTACCAGCCATTGCGCAGCAGCACGTACGGTACGCCGGAGGCGGCCAGTGCCGCTTCGGTTTCGCGGTGCTCGTCGGCCAGGCCGAGCGGCGAGCGGTCGGCGTGCAGCAGGCTGGTGTAGGCCAGCAGTTTCACCCCGGCCTTGCTCGCCGCGGCGATGGCGGCGCGGTGCTGCGGCGCGCGCTTGCCGACTTCGCTGGAGGAGATCAGCAGGATTTTCTCGGCGCCGGCGAAGGCGCTGTCCAGGCTCTGCGGCTGGTCGTAGTCGGCCTGGCGTACTTGCACGCCGAGGGCGGCGAGGTCGGCGACCTTGGACGGGGTGCGCACCGCGGCGACGATCTGCGCGGCGGGCAGTTTTTCCAGCAGGCCCTGGATGACGAGGCGGCCCAGTTGGCCGCTGGCTCCGGTGACGACGATCATGGTCTGGCTCCGTGTATCGATTGAGGAGCGGGAAGCGTATTCTTCGTGCTAACTTTTCGTAAGTACGCACAAGAAGGTAAGTGTCGATGAACTCCTCCGAAGCCACCCTCGCCGCCCAGATGGGCCGTGGCGAGCTGTTCGCCGAAGCTTGTCCGTCGCGCGATGTGCTACGCCACGTCACCAGTCGCTGGGGCGTGCTGATCCTCGTCGCGCTGCTCGGCGGCACGCACCGCTTCGCCGACCTGCGGCGCAAGGTCAACGGTGTCAGCGAGAAGATGCTCGCGCAGACCCTGCAGTTGCTCGAGGGAGACGGCCTGCTGCTGCGCGTGGCCTACCCGGTGGTGCCGCCGCACGTAGAGTACTCGCTGACCCCGCTGGGGCTCGAGGTGGCCGGCAAGGTCGAGGCGCTGGCCGACTGGATCGAGATCAACCTGCCGCGCATCCAGCAGGCGCAGCGCGAGATCGCCGCAGGGCTGCCGGTCTGAGCGCCGATTTCAGGGCGAGTAGGGCGAGGCCGGTGGCTCGGGCCAGGTCAGGGTGCCGCTGTCGCTGAAACGCTGGGTGCCGAACAGGCCGCCGGCGAACTTGCCCTTGAGCCGGTAGGGCAGGCCCTGGCCCGGCTGGTAGAGGCCCAGGCCCCAGGTCTGGCGCATCACCGAGAACGCCGAGATCGTCACCGGCACGCTGACCAGCGCCTCGCCGAAGCGCGGGATTTCGCCGCGCTGGTCGCTGACGCCGCTGGCCAGTGGCTGACCGTTCACCTCCAGTTCCAGCGCCACGCCGCTGTAGTCGAGGGCCTCGTCGTTGGGGTTCTGCACGCGCAATTGCACGGCGAAGCGCAGCTCCAGGCCCCGGCCGGGCAGTGGTTCGAGCCCGGCCAGGTCGATGTGCAGCGGGTCGCGTGGCGTCAGGCTGCTGCAGGCGGCGAGGGCGAGAAGTAGCGGCGGGACGAGCAATGCGGGCAGGCGGATCATGGTGTGGTGCTCTAGCTTGGCATGTCTCTAGAGACCCGCGAGAGGCGCGCTTAGCTCCGCGATGGGCTGGTGAGGGCATTCGGCGTTGCACCTAGGTGAATTTATTTTCGATAATTCACACCGCCCATGTGACTGCGACAATGTGCCGCGCCATCCAAGCAAGCGACAGGTTGGCGAAAGCTGCGGCCACTAGCCTGTCACATCCCTGCGGCGGCCGAGTCCGTGCAGGGCGACGCGCCGTCACGAGCGCCGCGTTGTTCTCCCCCCTTGTGTCATTTCCCTTGCGAAGCGACAGCGGTACCGCCACAAGCGGCACCGCGATTTCGCCTGCCCGCACGTTGCGCAGCGGGCGTGGTTTCAGGCCGGCGAGCGGCCCAGCTGGTCGAGCCATTCGGCCAGCACCCGGCGGCGCCACCAGTCGCTGTTCTCGATCAGCTGCCGCACCCGGCACTGCTGATCGCTGTTGCCGGCGAACTGGCGGGGCGCGGGGAGCAGCGGCATCTCCAGCAGCAATGCGTCACAGGCGTGCTGATAGTCGCCAGAGTCGAGGCCGAGTTGGCCGTCGGCGAGCATTGCCAGGCCACGCGCGCGGGCGCCGCCTTGCGGGTGCAGTGAGAGCCGCGGGCAGAGCCAGAAGAGCAGCTGGCTGGCAGCGTCCCCGCTGCCGCGTTCGCCGAACAGGGCGACCTCCAGCGCCTCGATCAGGCGCCCGCGCAGCGCGTCATCGGCGTTTTCCTGCAATGCCTGCCAGCGGGGCACCAGCTGTTCGCGGATGAAACCGTCCAGGCGCGCGGCCAGTTCGTCGGCGCTCAGCCCCTGGTAATCCAGCGCCGCGCCGCTGAACAGGATGCGCAGGTAGGTCTTGTCCACCAGCGTGCGCCCGGCGTTCTGCCAGGCGTATTCGGCGGCGTGCGCGAGGCTGCCGTGGAACAGCAGCAACAGGCCGTTATCGCTGCTGCGCGGATCGTCGCCGGTGGCGCAGTTCGGGTTCGCATCCCGCCAGCGCTGCAGCGCGACGGCGGTGGCCTGGGCCAGGCGGTGCACGGGAATGGCCACGCACGTTCTCTCGGAGTGTCAGGAAGGCCAGCTTAGAAGCTCGACCGCGTTCGGGTTAGGTCCAGTTGGCGCCAGGCTCGAGCGCCATGCACATCTGGCCCCGTGTCTGACTCAATAGTGGTCCTAATGATGCCAATTTCGATTCTCTAGCATGCGCTTATGCATTTATGCCAAAGCGATGCAAGGATTCGGAATAATGAGTTCCAAAAACAACAATAGCTCAGTAGCTACCCTCGTTCCCGCCGACAGCTGGCTCAGCCGTCGCCGCGAGCGCTTTCTCGAAGTCTCTCCCGGTCTGCTGGTGGCGGTGGTGGTCGCCGCCGGTGCCACCTTCCTTTCCGAGCATTACGGTGCGCCGGTGATGCTGATGGCGCTGCTGCTGGGCATGGCTCTGGGCTTCCTGCACGAGGAAGGCCGCGCGGTGGCGGGTATCAAGTTCACCTCCAGCACCATCCTGCGCATCGGCGTGGCGCTGCTCGGCATGCGCATCACCGTCGAGCAGATCTTCTCCCTCGGCGGCACCCTGATGATGGTGGTGATCGGCGCGGTGCTGCTGACCATCGGCTTCGGCGTGGCGCTGTCGAAGCTGCTCGGCCTGGGCCGCGATTTCGGCGTGCTCAGCGGCGGCAGCGTCGGCATCTGCGGCGCTTCGGCGGCGCTGGCGATCTCCGCCGTGCTGCCGCAGAACAAGGACGCCGAACGCAACACCATCTTCACCGTGATCAGCGTAACCGCGCTGAGCACCCTGGCGATGATCGTCTACCCGATCCTGGCCAAGAGCCTCGGCCTCGACGACCAGCAGGCGGGAGTATTCCTCGGCGCGACCATCCACGACGTGGCCCAGGTGGTCGGCGCCGGCTACAGCATGTCCAACGAGACCGGCGATACCGCCACGGTGATCAAGCTGCTGCGGGTGGCGATGCTGGTGCCCATCGTGTTCTCCCTCTCGCTGCTGCTGCGCCGTCGCGACAGCGCGGGCGCCGGCGGCTCGAAGGCGGCCTTGCCGCTGCCGCTGTTCATCATCTTCTTCGTCATCTTCGTCGGCCTGAACAGCAGCGGCGTGATGCCGGCCTGGAGCCAGAAGATGGCCATCAGCGTGTCGAGCTGGTGCCTGGTCACGGCGATCGCCGCGCTGGGCATGAAAACCTCGATCAAGGCGCTGCTGGCGGTGGGCTGGCGGCCGGCGACGCTGCTGGTGGCGGAAACCCTGTTCCTCGCCACGCTGATCCTGGTGATCCTCAAGTTCTTCGTCTGAGGCCGCCGGCCGCCGATTCGCGGCGGCCACTCCTTCAGCGCCGCGCACGGCCCCGCGCGAGCAACCCGAGCACTTCGCCGAACAGCGCATTCTCGACGCCCTGCTGCAAATCCAGCTCCAGGCTGTTGCGGTAGTAGGTGCTCAGGTCGAGGCCGACGCCCAGCGCGTACAGTTCGATTTCCCCTTCGTCCTCGATCTGCCGCGCCACCTGGCGCAGGTGCAGGTCGAGGATGTCCTCGCGGTTGGCCTGGTGGGTCGCGCTGTCCATCGGGCAGCCGTCACTGATCACGATCAGCAGGCGCCGCGGTTCGTTGCGCTGGCGCAGACGCTGGCGCGCCCAGAGCAGCGCCTCGCCGTCGACGCCCTCGCGGAACAGATCGGACTTGAGCAGCCCGGCGATGGCCGGACGGGCGCGCCGCCAGGGTGTGTCGGCGTCCTTGTAGAGCATGTGGCACAGCTCGTTGAGGCGGCCGGGATCGGCGGGACGGCCCTGTCCGCGCCAGCGCTTGAACGGCCGTCCGCCGTTCCACTGGCCGGTGGTGAAGCCGAGGATCTCGCTCTTCGCCCCGGCCAGCTCCAGCGCGCGGCACAGGCAGTCGACCAGCAGCGCCAGGCTTTCGATGTGCGTGCGCATCGAGCCGGAGTTGTCGATCAGGAAGCTCACCACGCATTCGCTGTGCGGGCGCAGCGGCTCGCGGCGGAACAGGTCGCGCCGCTCCGGGCTGGTCACCAGCGAACTCAGGCGACCGCCGTCGAGGCGGCCTTCCTCCTGGGCGAATTCCCAGCCCTGCAGGCGCGGCGCGGCGAGCAGCGCGGAAAGCTGGCGCGCCAGCCGCTGCAGGTTGAGGCCCTGGCGCAGGATGCGCTGGTCGAGGCGCTGGCGCAGTTCCAGCAACAGCTCGGCGCGCACGCGTTTGACGACGTTTTGCTCGACGTCGTGGTCGCGACTGAAGACCTGGTAGCGGAAGCCTTCCGGGCCGCCATCGCGCGCGCTGGCACCGGCCACGCCGCTGCCATCGCCGTCATCGCCGCCGTCGTTTTCCAGCAGCAGGGCGAAGGCCGCCAGGCGCTTCTCGCTGGCCTGGTCCTGGCGTTCTTCGGCGCTGCCCAGTTGCTGTTCAAGCTGGTCGATCAGCGCGGCGATGCAGAAGGCGATGTTCAGCGCGTGGGTGGCGAACGCCGCCTGATCGTGGCGGGTCTTGCGCAGCAGGCCGAACGCCGCGCCGAACTGGCCGAGCAGGCCCATGCGCGGCGCCTCCAGCAGGTCCTGGATACGCTCCGGCGTATGCCCGTTGCAGAGCAGGCGCCAGCTCATCAGGGCGAGAGTGAAGAGCATCAGGCCGGTGTGGTGTTCCAGCTCGCCGGAGTCGATGAACTGCTCGGCCCACTGGCTGAAGCGGTGCATCAGGTTGCTGCGTGCGCCCGGCAGCTCTTCGCCGACCAGCGATTCGCAGCGCAACTGTTCGAGCAGGTCGAAGACCAGCCGCTCGATCGGTGCTGCCGGCAGGCGGCTGCGGTGCAAGGCGTGATCGCTGTGTTGCAGGCGCAGCGCGAGGCTGTCGGCGACGCCGCGAAAGGAGCGGAAATCGTCACGGGTGAAGTCCGGATGCAGGTGCGGCGCGCGGATCGGGAAGGCCTTGCCGGCCAGCTCCAGGCGGTTGCCGCGGTAGCGCAGGCGCGGGCTGGCGGCGAGCGCGCGGAGCACCGCGGCGCAGAGTTCCTCGACCTGCTGCTGGCGCTTCTCCAGGCGCACCGCGGTCACGCGGATTGCTGCCGCAGGTGGGATTCGGCCAGCTCAACGTCGAAGCAGCGCTGGTAATACTCGGCCACCAGCGCGCGCTCGCTGTCGTCGCACTTGTTGAGGAAGGTCAGGCGGAAGGCGCTGGCCGGGTCGCCGAAGATCTCGCTGTTCTCCGCCCAGGAAATCACCCCGCGCGGCGACATCAGCGTGGACAGGTCGCCGGCGGCGAAGCCCTGGCGGGTCAGGTTGGCCAGCGCCACCATGCGCCCGATCAGCGCCGTGTCGCTGCCCGGCACCTGTCCGGCGACGATCGCCACCTCTTCTGCGGCGGGCAGGTAATCCAGGCGCGCGACCACGTTCCAGCGGTCCAGCTGCGCCTGGTTGAGCACCTGGGCACCGTGGTAGAGGCCGTTGAGGTTGCCCAGGCCGATGGTGTTGGCGGTGGCGAACAGGCGGAAGTACGGGTGCGGCGTGAGCACTTGGTTCTGGTCCAGCAGGGTCAGCTTGCCGTCGCGTTCGAGCACTCGCTGGATTACGAACATCACGTCCGGGCGGCCGGCGTCGTATTCGTCGAAGATCAGCGCCATCGGCCGGCGCAGCGCCCAAGGCAGGATGCCTTCCTGGAATTCGGTGACCTGCTGGCCGTCGCGCAGGACGATGGCGTCCTTGCCGATCAGGTCCAGGCGGCTGACGTGGCCGTCGAGGTTGACGCGCATGCACGGCCAGTTGAGGCGCGCGGCGACCTGCTCGATGTGGGTCGACTTGCCGGTGCCGTGCAGCCCCTGCAACAGCACCCGGCGGTTGCGCATGAAGCCGGCGAGGATCGCCAGGGTGGCGTCGTGATCGAAGCGGTAGGCGGGGTCGATGTCCGGTACCTGCGCATCGCGCTGAAGGAACACCGGCACCTGCAGGTCGGCATCGATGCCGAACAGTTCGCGGCAGGAAACCAGGCGGCTGGCGAGTTCGAAGTGCAGGTCGGTCATCGGGCGGTCCGTATCGAGGGGCAATACGCGATTCTAGGCAGCGCGCCGCGCCCGCTCTGGCACCAGATGCGGCGCAATCGTGCGTCCAGTGGCGGCAACTGGACCCATCGCTGGGCCAATCCTGGTGCTGGACCCAGCCCTGGCTCTTTCCCGACCATGCGAGCCTGGAGACCCGAGCCATATCGGGGCCGCCCCTGGAGAGCGATCGATGAGCGAAACCCTCGAACTGAACCTGCCCGATGACCTGCTGCAGCTGCTTCGGCGCTACCATGCGCACACCGGTGTCGCCGCACAGGATTACGTGATCGCCCTGCTGACGCAGACCCGGCCGACGCTGGAGGCGGTGGTGGAGGCCTTCGACGAGGCCGCCGGCGACAGCGAGGCGGTGGGCCGGCTGTTCGGCAGCAAGATGGCGGACGTGTTGCGCGAACGTGAGGCGACCTCGCGTTGAGGCACGGCGATACCCTGAAAACGCGGCGCGATACGCGCCCAAGGTAATGAGTGCAGGGTATGAGTATCTGGCTGCATCTGGCTTTTCTGATCTGCGTGGCCCTGGCGACCTTCGCCCAGAGCCTCACCGGTTTCGCCTTCGGGCTGATCCTCCTCGGGCTGGTCGCCATGCTGCACCTGGCGCCGCTCAACGAGGTGTCGATCGCGGTCAGCGTGCTGACCCTGTTCAACGCCGCGGTGACCCTGGCCGGCTCGAAGACGCGCCTGGACATGAGCGTGCTACGCCCGCTGCTGGTCACCAGCCTGCCCGGCGTGGTGGTCGGCATCCTCCTGCTCGGCTGGCTCAGCGGCAGCCAGGTGACCCTGCTGCGGGTGCTGCTGGGCGGAGTGATTCTGCTCTGCAGCCTGATGCTGGTGATGCAGACGCGGCCCCGCGCGCAGCGCTCCGGGCCGCTGTCGTTCCACGTCGCCGGCGCGCTCACCGGCCTGCTCGGCGGGCTCTTCGCCAGCGGCGGCCCGCCGGTGGTCTACCACCTGTACCGTCAGCCGCTGCCCTACGAAATCATCCGCAACACGCTGGTCGCGGTGTTCGCCGCCAACGCGCTGCTGCGCATTGCCCTGGTGCTGGTGCAGGGGCATTTCACCCTCAACGTGCTGTTGCTCAGCGCCGAGGCGTTGCCGCTGGTGCTGGTGCTCAGCTGGCTGGTGAAGCGCTACCCGCCGCCGCTGTCGCTGCGGGCGATCCGCTGGATCGTCTTCAGCCTGCTGGTGATCGCCGGCGGCAGCCTGATCGGCGAAGCACTGCCGGCGCTGCTGGACCGCTGATCAGGGCTTCGAGGCGGTGATCCGGGTCGGCCGGCCGAGCAGTTGCAGGGCGCGCTCGGGGTAGTCGGTGATCAGCCCGTCGGCGCCCATGTCGAGTAATTGGCGCATTTCCGGCTGCTCGTTGATCGTCCACAGATGCACCGCCAGGCCGCGTGCTTTGGCATTGTCGAACAGCCGCGCGGAAGCGACCTGGGCGTCGCCGCTGCGTGGCGGAATCTGCAGCGCCTGATAGGACGGCGAGAGCACGCCGGCCAGGCCGAGCCAGTTCAGCGCCGCCAGCAGGCGCACCGAGGTCGGCCCGGCGGCGGTGGCGACGCCCGGGCATATCTCGCGGAACAGTTGCAGGCTGCGTTCGTGGAAGCTGGCGACGATCACCTTGTCGCGCTGGCCGGCGCTCTTCAGCAGCGTGCACAGGCGTTCTTCCAGGCCGGTGTCGGCGGCCTTGATCTCGATCGACTTGGGTTTGTCCGGCAGCCGCGAGAAGACTTCGGCCAGGCTCGGGATGCGGATGCCCTGCCCGCGGTAGGGATAGGTTTCGCCGCCGTCGGCGGTCCAGGTGTAGCCGGCGTCGAGCGCCTGCAGCTGCGCCAGGCTCAGCGCCGCCACCGGCCCGCGGCCATTGCTGGTGCGTTCCAGGCTGTAGTCGTGGATCACCACCAGCTCGCCGTCCTGGCTGGCACGCACGTCCATTTCCAGCATGTCCACGCCCAGCGCATTGGCGCGCTCGAAGGCGAACAGGGTGTTTTCCGGCCACAGGCCCATGCCGCCGCGATGGGCGATCACCAGCGGCTGGTCACCGAGTTCGACCAGCACCGGCGGACGGCTGGCGGGATGGCTGGTCAGCAGCAGGCCGAGCAGCAGCGCGGCGAGCAACAGCAACGGAATCAGCAGGAAGCGGGCGAAGCGCAGCATGGTCGGTCCATCGAGCGAGGCGGGAAGGGCCGACTATGCCAAAGCGGCCGGCGAAAGGGCAGATGCGGCGTGGGCGGGCATGCGGTGCGCGCCGGGATACGGTACGCACACGCCCCAGGGTGCGCCATGCGCACCGTTGCTTGGGCGGGTGGCGAAAGGTCGGGCGCGTTACGGGGCGATTGCGCGCGCGGCGCACCCTACGAGATGCAGGGCGCACCGCGCTGCGGGCGACGCGGTTATCAGCGATTGGTGCGCGTAGGGATGCGGTACGCACCTGCCCCAGGGTGCGCCATGCGCACCGTTGCTCGGGCTGGTGGCGAAAGGTCGTGTGCGGTGCGGGGCGATTGGTGCGCGCGGCGCACCCTACGAGATGCACGGCGCACCGCGCTGCGGACGACGCGGTTATCAGCGATTGGTGCGCGCCGGGATACGGTACGCACATGCCCCAGGGTGCGCCATGCGCACCGCTACTCAGGCGGGTGGCGAAAGGTCGGACGTGGTACGGGGCTATTGGTGCGCGCGGCGCACC
>DIEE01000209.1:0-709 GCA_002418465.1 Pseudomonas sp. UBA5782
CCAGGACGAGCTGCAGCGGCTCGACGAAGAGAAAAAAAAACTCCAGGGCGCACGCCTTGAGCAGCAGCGCCTGATCGGCATCCAGGCTCGTGCCGCCTATCAAAGCGGCCGCCAGGAGTACATCAAGCTGCTGCTCAACCAGCAGAACCCGGAAAAATTCGCCCGTACCCTGACCTATTACGACTACCTCAGCCAGGCCCGTCTCGAACAGCTCACCGCGTTCAACGAGACGCTGCGCCAGTTGGCCAACGTCGAGACCGACATCGCCGCGCAGAACGCCCAGCTCAACGAGCAGAAGGACGGCCTCGACAGCCGCCGCGAGCAGTTGGCGCAGGTGCGCAAGGAGCGCCAGCAAGCACTGGCCAAGCTGAACCAGGACTACTCGACCAAGGACCGCAGCCTAAAGGCGCGCGAGCAGGAGCAGGCCGAACTCGGCGAGGTGCTCAAGACCATCGAGGAAACCCTGGCCCGCCAGGCCCGCGAAGCCGAACAGGCGCGCCAGCAGGCGCTCGCCGAGCAGCGTCGCCAGGAAGCCCTGGCCCGCGAACAGCCCAAGGGCGCGCCGGGCAAGACGCCCAGTGCCCCGAGCGGCCCGCTGGTATCCAGCACCGGCGCCAACTACGGCGGCCCGTTCGGCAACGCGCTCGGCAAGCTGCCGTGGCCGGGGGACGGACGCATCGTGGCCCGCTACGGCACGCCGCGCGGAGAA
>DIEE01000209.1:843-11686 GCA_002418465.1 Pseudomonas sp. UBA5782
GCCGGCGACATCGTCAAGGCCGGCGAGCCGATCGCCACCGTCGGTACCAGCGGAGGCCAAGAAACCCCCGCACTGTATTTCGCCATCCGCCAGCAGGGCCGCCCCAGCGACCCCACGCAATGGTGCCGCGCGCAGGGTTAGCGCGTTCATTACCTTGGAGTTCGACATGCTGCACGTGCGCCATCTGCTTCGCCCCACCTCGCTCGCTCTGGCCCTTTCGCTCATCGCGGGCAGCGGCGGCGCCTGGGCGCAACAGCCTCCGGCCTCGATGGCACCGGCGCCGATGCCCGCCACTCCGGCCGCACAGGCCAAGGCGCCGCTGCCGCTGGACGAGCTGCGCACCTTCGCCGAGGTGCTCGACCGCATCAAGGCGGCCTACGTCGAGCCGGTTGACGACAAGACCCTGCTGGAAAACGCCATCAAGGGCATGCTCAGCAACCTCGACCCGCACTCCGCCTACCTCGACCCGCAGGAGTTCGAGGAGCTGCAGGAAAGCACCAGCGGCGAGTTCGGCGGCCTAGGCATCGAGGTCGGCGTCGAGGATGGGTTCATCAAGGTGGTCTCGCCGATCGACGACACCCCGGCGTCCAAGGCCGGCATCGAGGCCGGCGACCTGATCGTCAAGATCGACGGCCAGCCGACCAAGGGCCTGTCGATGATGGACGCCGTCGACAAGATGCGCGGCAAGCCGGGCAGCAAGATTGCCCTGACCCTGGTGCGCGGCGAAGGTGGCAAGCCGTTCGACGTCGAGCTGGCGCGGGCGGTGATCAAGGTGCAGAGCGTGAAGAGCCAGTTCCTCGAGAAAGGCTACGGCTACGTGCGCATCACCCAGTTCCAGATCAACACCGGCGAGGAAGTCGGCAAGGCCCTGGCCAAGCTGCGCAAGGACAACAACGGCAAGCTCAAGGGCCTGGTCCTCGACCTGCGCAACAACCCCGGCGGCGTGCTGCAGTCGGCCGTCGAAGTGGCCGACCACTTCCTCACCGACGGCCTGATCGTCTACACCAAGGGCCGCATCGCCAACTCCGAGCTGCGCTTCTCCGCCGACCCGGCCGATGCCAGCGAAGGTGCGCCGCTGGTGGTGCTGATCAACGGCGGCAGCGCCTCGGCGGCCGAGATCGTCGCCGGCGCCCTGCAGGACCACAAGCGCAGCGTGCTGATGGGCACCGACAGCTTCGGCAAGGGTTCGGTGCAGACCGTTCTGCCGCTGAACAATGACCGCGCGCTGAAGCTCACCACCGCGCTGTACTTCACCCCCAACGGCCGCTCGATCCAGGCCCAGGGCATCGTCCCCGACATCGAAGTCGCGCGCGCCAAGGTCACCCCCGAGGGCGACTGCGAAACCTTCAAGGAAGCCGATCTCGCCGGCCACCTGGGCAACGGCAACGGCGGCGCGGACAAGCCCAGCGGCCATCCGGGCAAGGCCGAACCGCGCCTGCAGGACGACGACTACCAGTTGAACCAGGCGCTCAACCTGCTCAAGGGCCTGAACCTCACCCGCGGCAAATAAGCCGGTGCGGGCCTGGCTGCTGCTCCTGCTGCTGGGCGTCTTCGGCCTGGCGCAGGCCGAGCAGGCGAGCCAGGCGCCAGCCAGGCGTCCGCGTCTGGCGCTGGTCATCGACGACCTCGGGCAGAATCCGCCACGCGACCGCCGCGTGCTGGCCCTGCCCGGCCCGGTCGCCCTGTCCATCCTCCCCGACACCCCGCACGCGCGCGAACTGGCGCTGGCCGCACACCAGGCCGGCAAGACCGTGCTCCTGCACCTGCCGATGGACCCGGCCGGTGGACCTTTCGCCTGGCACCCGCAGATGCCGCTGCAGCAGTTGCACGAGCGCCTCGACGCGGCGCTCAAGGCGGTGCCCTACGCGCATGGCCTGAACAACCACATGGGCAGCCGGATGACCGCCGAGGTGCAGCCGATGGCCTGGCTGATGGGCGAATTGCAGCGCCGCCACCTGATTTTCCTCGACAGCCGCACCAGTCCCGCCACCGTCGCCGCCGCACAGGCGCAGAAGATCGGCCTGGCCAGCCTGTCGCGCGACGTGTTCCTCGACGACGACCCGAGCCCACAGGCGGTCGCCCGACAGCTCGCCGCCGGCATCCAGCTGGCGCGCAAGCAGGGTTCGGCGGTGCTCATCGGCCATCCGCACCCGGATACCCTGGCGGTGCTGGAACGCGAGCTGCCGCGCCTGCGCGAGCAGGGTATCGACTGGATCGGCATCGACCTGATGATCGCCCTGCGCGGCAACCGGGCGATGGCGGCGCATGGCAAAGGCGGGATCTACCGCTAGCGCGGCGATTCGGAAACGAGGGGCTGGAAGAAAGCGGGCGCGCGGCAGGCCGGCGCCCGAGGAGGCTTACAGGTAGTTGTTTGTGGCTTCTTCGACGAAGCCATCGGCGCGCATGGCGTCCAGGGCCTTCTGCAGGCGCTCGACCACCTCGTCCGGGGTGTCCTTGTTCAGCGCCAGGTACAGCTCGGCATCGTTGAAGCGCAGCACGGTCTGCAGGCCGGTGGCGCCCTCCTGCTTGGCGATGTAGCGGCCAACCGGGTCGGTGGTCGCCCACAGGTCGATCTGCCCCTTGAGCAGCTTGGCGACGTTCTCCTGGTCGCGCAGCGCGTTGATCGGCTTCATCCCCTGGCTTTCCAGGTGCTGGCTGACCGCATCGTTCTTGTAGGCGCCGAGCTTGTACTTGTCGGCTTCCTTCAGGCTGGCGACCTTGATCGTGCTGCCGGGCGCCGAGAGCAGCACCCAGCCGGTCTTGGCCAGCGGACCGACCCACTTGAACAGCGGCTTGCGCTCGGGCGTGTAGGTGGTCGAGAACAGCCCGTAGTTGGGCTTGTCGAGGGTCAGGTTGTAGAGACGGTCCCAGGGGAAACGCAGGGTCAGGGTGTAGCCGATGCCGGCGCGCTTGAACATCTCGCGGACGATGTCGGCGCTGATGCCATCGATGCCGTCGTCGCGGGCGAAGTTCTTGTCGTCCACGGCCATGTTGAAGGGCGGGAAGTTCTCGGTCAGCAGGACCACCTTGTAGTCTTCCGGCAGCTCGGCGCGCGCTACCGATGCCACCAGCAGCAAGCCCAACGTCAAAGTCCTTTGCAACGATTTCAGCATGTCGGTACTACTCCAGAGTCTGTCGCCATCACCCCCGGAAGGGCGCGGCATCGATTACAGGTAGCTGCCAAGTATCTCGTCGACGAAACCCTCGGCGCGCATCTGATCCAGCGTCGCTTGCAGTTTCTGCACCACATCGTCCGGCACCTGCTTGTTGAGCGCGAGATAGAGCTGCGCGGTGTCGAAACGCAGCACCGTTTTCAGCCCGCTCACGCCTTCCTGTTTGGCCAGGTAACGGCCGGACGGATCGCCGGTGGCCCAGAGGTCGATCAGGCCCTTTTCCAGCTTCCTGGCGTTTTCCTGGTCGCGCAGCACGGTGATCGGCTGCAGGCCCTTTTCCACCAGGTGTTCGGCAATCGCGTCGCCCTTGTAGGCGCCGATTCTGTATTGCTTCGCCGCTTCCAGGCTGTCGACGCTGATCGGGCTGTCGCCGCGCGCCAGCAGGACCCAGTCGTCGGGACCGATCGGACCGACCCATTTGAACTCGTTCTCGCGCTCCGGCAGGCGGGCGGTGACGAACACGCCGTAGTTGGGCTTCTCCTGGGCGAGCTTGTAGATGCGCGCCCAGGGGAAACGCAGCGTCATGTTGTAGCGGATATCGGCACGCTTGAACATTTCGCGAACGATGTCCACGGCTATGCCGCTGATATTGCTCTCATGGGCGAAGTTCTTCCCGTTGACCGCCATGTTGTACGGCGGGAAGTTTTCCGTGAGCAGAACGATGCTGTAGTACTTGTCGATTTCGGCGCGCGCGGTGCCGGCGAACAGGAGCAAGGTGCCGAGCAGCGGCAGCAATACGCGTTTGAGCATGATCTCTCGCAGAACGAACGATGGGAACGGGTGAAGGATACCCAGAGCCACGGCGCGCGCACAGCGATCGATGGCGAAACGTTGACGCGCAAATGGCTCAGGCAATTCCTGCTCGCATCGCCCCCGGGCAGGAGCGATGGCGAAGGATCAGCGCACGACGATGCCGCGGCTGGCGAGGTAGGCCTTGGCTTCGGGAACGGTGTATTCACCGAAGTGGAAGATGCTCGCGGCGAGCACTGCGGCGGCCTTGCCTTCGAGAATCCCGGCGGCGAGGTGCTCGAGATTGCCGACGCCGCCCGAGGCGATCACCGGAATCCCGACCGCCTCGCTGATGGCACGGGTGACGCCGAGGTCGTAGCCGCTCTTCACGCCGTCCTGATCCATGCTGGTGAGCAGGATTTCGCCGGCGCCGAGGTCTTCCATCTTTTTCGCCCAGGCCACCGCGTCCAGACCGGTCGGCTTGCGCCCGCCGTGGGTGAAGATTTCCCAGCGTGGCGTTTCGCCGGGCGCCGAGACGCGCTTGGCGTCGATGGCGACGACGATGCATTGCGAGCCGAACCGCGAGGACGCCTCGCCGACGAATTCGGGGGTGAAGACCGCCGCAGTGTTGATGGAGACCTTGTCCGCCCCGGCATTGAGCAGGTTGCGAATGTCCTGCACCGTTCTGACGCCACCGCCGACGGTGAGCGGGATGAACACCTGGCTGGCCATGCGCTCGACGGTGTGCAGCGTGGTATCGCGGCCGTCGACGCTGGCGGTGATGTCGAGAAAGGTGATCTCGTCGGCACCCTGCTCGTCGTAGCGACGGGCGATTTCCACCGGATCGCCGGCGTCGCGGATGTTCTCGAACTGCACACCCTTGACCACGCGACCGTTGTCGACGTCGAGGCAGGGAATGATGCGTTTAGCCAGTGCCATAACCGTGTTCCCGTGGGGTGGTGCAAGCCACCGATAATAAATGCGTCAACGGCAGCAAGCGGCGCCCGCCTGCCCCGCGCCGGTCATTCCACCTTGTATTTCAGGTCGCAGAGCGCCTGCGCTTCGGCGACGTCGAGGGTGCCCTCGTAGATCGCCCGCCCGGTGATGGCGCCGACGATGCCCGGCGTGCGGGTGTCGAGCAGGGCCTGGATGTCACCGAGGTTGTGGATGCCGCCGGAGGCGATCACCGGAATCCCGGTGGCATTGGCCAGCGCGACGGTGGCTGGCACGTTGCAGCCCTGCATCATGCCGTCCTTGGCGATGTCGGTGTAGACGATCGCGGCCACACCATCGGCCTCGAAGCGCTTCGCCAGGTCGACCACCTGCAAGGCGCTGACCTCCGCCCAGCCATCGGTGGCGACGAAGCCATCCTTGGCGTCCAGGCCGACGATGATCCTGCCGGGGAAGGCACGGCAGGCTTCGCCGACGAATTCCGGCTGCTTGACCGCCTTGGTGCCGATGATCACGTAGCTCACGCCGGCCTTGACGTAGTGCTCGATGGTCTCCAGCGAGCGGATGCCGCCGCCGATCTGGATCGGCAGGTTCGGGTAGCGCCGGGCGATCGCCGCGACCACTTCGCCGTTGACCGGCTGCCCCTCGAAGGCACCGTTGAGATCGACCAGGTGCAGGCGCCGGCAGCCGGCGTCGACCCACTTCGCGGCCATGCTCACCGGATCGTCGGAGAACACCGTGGAGTCGTCCATACGGCCCTGGCGCAAGCGCACGCAGGCGCCGTCCTTCAAGTCGATTGCGGGGATGATCAGCATGTTTCTTCCTTCTCTGAAGGCACGCCGGGCAAGCGCTTCGGCGCTGCGAACGCGGGCGGCCAGGCAAGCGTAATCAGGGTTTCTCGAGCGCCCAGAGGTCGCTCTCGATGCTCTCGAAGCGATCCTTGAGGTGCGCCTGCACGTCGAAGATCGCCTTGTTGTAGTAGTGCGGCGCCACCTCGCGGGTGAACAGTTCGAGCACTTCCCGGGCCTCGAACGAACCCAGCTCGAGCTCGAAACGGTCTTCGAGAAAGCGCTTGAGTACCTCGACCGCGGCGTTCTCCTGCGCCGGATCGAGCTGCAGGATCGGCGCTTTCGCCTTGCGCGCGCCGCTCACCAGCGACCATCCCAGGCAGCGAAGTTCTGCAGCAGCTGCAGACCATGGGTGTGGCTCTTCTCCGGGTGGAACTGCACGGCGAAGCGCGAGCCATCGGCCAGCGCCGCGGCGAAGTCCTTGCCGTAATGGCCGCGACCGACCACCTGGCGCGGGTTGCCGGCCTCGATGTAGTAGCTGTGCACGAAGTAGAAGCGTCCGTCGCCGGGGATGTTGTGCCACAGCGGGTGGTCGACGTCCTGGCGCACCTGGTTCCAGCCCATGTGCGGCACTTTCAGCGCCTCGCCCTCTTCGCGCATGTCCTTGCCAAAGAAGCGCACCTGGCCGGGGAACAGACCGATGCAATCGACGCCACCGTTCTCCTCGCTGCGCTGCATCAGCGCCTGCATGCCCACGCAGATGCCGAGGAACGGGCGGTCGACGCTGACTTCGCGGACCAGTTCGTCGAAGCCCAGGCGGCGGATCTCGGCCATGCAGTCGCGGATCGCGCCGACGCCAGGGAACACCACGCGGTCGGCTTCACGGATCACGTTGGCATCGCTGGTCACCTGGACGCGGCCGGCGCCGACGTGCTCCAGCGCCTTGGCCACCGAGTGCAGGTTGCCCATGCCGTAGTCGATCACGGCGACCGTCTGCATCAGAGGATTCCCTTGGTCGACGGCATCTGCCCGGCCATCCGCGGGTCCAGCTCCACGGCCATGCGCAGCGCGCGGCCGAAGGCCTTGAACACCGTCTCGATCTGGTGGTGGGTATTGCTGCCGCGCAGGTTGTCGATGTGCAGGCTGACCAGGGCGTGGTTGACGAAGCCCTGGAAGAACTCCTGGAACAGGTCGACATCGAAGCCACCGACCACCGCGCGGGTGAACGGCACGTGCATCTGCAAGCCGGGACGGCCGGAGAAGTCGATGACCACGCGCGACAGCGCTTCGTCGAGCGGCACGTAGGAGTGGCCGTAGCGGGTCATGCCCTTCTTGTCGCCGATGGCCTTGGTGAACGCCTGGCCGAGGGTGATGCCGACGTCTTCCACCGTGTGGTGGTCGTCGATGTGCAGGTCGCCTTTGCACTGGATGTCCAGGTCGATCAGGCCATGCCGGGCGATCTGGTCGAGCATGTGCTCGAGGAAGGGCACGCCGATGTCGAAACGGGCCTTGCCGCTGCCATCCAGGTTGATCGAGACCTTGATCTGGGTCTCCAGGGTATTGCGTTCGACAGATGCCGTACGTTCGGCCATCACCAGCTCCGCGAAATCTCAGGGCGAAAGGGGCGACATTATAGGCCGAACGCAGGGTAGGACGACAGGCCGCAGACGCGGGCGCGTCGGGCCGGGAAAGGCGGACCCGGGAAGGCCCGCCTTTGTGGCACTCAGCCGAAGAGCGCTGCGGTTTTCTGCAGGGTCACCCAGACACCCCAGGCCAGCGGGATGCCGACCACCAGCCAGGCGACGATCACCAGCGGCTTGCTCGACGGATCGGCCGACCAGGCCAGTTCGCTGACCGGCGCGGACTTCTCGCCGTGGGCGCGCTCGGCGGCCAGTTGCGCGTCGCTCATGAAGTACTTCGGATTCACCGGGCGCACCAGCAGGTTGCAGATGAAACCCAGCACCAGCAGGCCGGCGAGGATGTACAGGGTGATGTCGTAGGCGGCGGCGCGTTCGACGCCGATCGACAGCTGATACTCGCGCAGGTAGTTGACCAGTACCGGGCCAAGCACGCCGGCGACGGCCCAGGCGGTCAGCAGGCGGCCGTGGATGGCACCGACCATCTGCGTGCCGAACAGGTCGGCGAGGTAGGCCGGTACCGTGGCGAAGCCGCCGCCGTACATCGACAGGATGATGCAGAAGGCGCCGACGAACAGCGCGACGCTGCCGGCGTGACCGGTCCAAGGCACCGAGGCGTAGAGCACGAAGCCCAGGGCGAAGAAGATCGCGTAGGTCGCCTTGCGGCCCAGGTGATCGGAGATCGACGCCCAGAAGAAGCGTCCGCCGATGTTGAACAGGCTGAGCAGGCCGGTGAAGCCGGCGGCGATCGCGGCGATCTGTGCCAGTTGCCCGGCATCGAGGTCGCTGAAGCGGCCGTCGACACCCAGCAGGCGCCCGCCGAAGACTTCCTGCAGCAGCGGCGAGGCCATGCCGAGGATGCCGATGCCGGCCGAGACGTTGAGGCAGAGGACGGCCCAGACCAGCCAGAACTGCGGGGTCTTCCAGGCGACGCTGACGTGCACGTGGCCGTGGCCGTGGGTGATCATCGCGTTTTCAGCCTTCTTCGCCGGTGGCGTCCAGCCTTCGGGCTTCCAGCCGGTGGGCGGAACGCGGTAGGACAGCGCGCCGCCGACCATGAACACGAAGTAGATCGCCGACATGGCGACGAAACTCTCCCACACGCCGACGCTGGTCGGGGTGGCGAAGTGGCCCATCAGGTTGGCAGCCAGCGGTGCGCCGACCATAGCGCCGCCGCCGAAGCCCATGATCGCCATGCCGGTGGCCATGCCGCGCTTGTCCGGGAACCACTTGATCAGCGTCGACACCGGCGAGATGTAGCCGAGGCCCAGGCCGATGCCGCCGATCCCCCCGGAGCCCAGCCACATCAGCCAGATCTGGTGGGTGTAGATACCGAGGGCGGAAATCAGCAGGCCGCCGCACCAGCAGACCGCCGAAACCAGGCCGGCCTTGCGCGGACCGGCGTGTTCCAGCCAGCCGCCCCAGATCGCCGCGGAGCAGCCGAGGAAGATGAAGAACAGCGTGTAGATCCAGCCGAGCATGGAAATCTTCCAGTCGCAGTCGGCGGCGAATACCTGGGCGAGGAAGCCCATTTCCGGAGCGCAGGCAACGGCGCTACCGATGCCCACCGCCTTCGACAGCGGCAGCCAGAACACCGAGAAGCCATAGGCCATGCCGATGCAGAGATGGATAGCGAGGGCCGCTGGCGGAACCAGCCAGCGGTTGAAACCAGGGCGGGCAATGGTGCGCTCCTTGGACAGGAACGCCGTCCCGGCCTTGTCAGACGACAAGGGAGAACTGCTCATGGGGTAATTCCTATAGTTGTGATTGTGTGCACGCAGGGCAGATATCCAGCGCGTGAAATTTACCATGCCGCCTGCGACAACTCACCGCACCAACGCGCGAAAATCCGCCATGACCCGGAACTTTTGGCGAGCCAGACAGACGCATGCAGGTGGGCAACGCGCCATCATCGGCAACGCCACGCCCGCGTGCCCCAGCGAACCTCGGCGACCCCAGCGGTCGGCCGACCCGAAAGCCCCTCATGCAGCGAACGCCATGGATAGCATCGACACCCTGATCATCGGCGCCGGCGCCCTCGGCCTGGCCTGCGCCGCCCGCCTCGCCAGCCCGCAACAGAGCCTGCTGATCGTCGAGCGCGAGAAGCTCATCGGCAGCCACACCTCCAGCCGCAACTCGGAGGTGATCCACGCCGGCATCTACTACGAACCCGGCTCGCTGAAGGCCGAACTCTGTCTGGAAGGCCGCGAGCGGCTGTATGCCTGGTGCGCCGAGCGCGATGTGCCGCACCGGCGCATCGGCAAGCTGCTGGTCGCCGTGGAGGACGCCGAGCGCGTCAAGCTGGAGAAGCTCGCGGCGAACGCCGAGGCCTGCGGCGTCGGCGACCTGCGCGAGATCGACCAGGCTCGCCTGGCCGAGATGGAACCGGCGGTGCGCGGTGTCGCCGCGCTGCTCTCGCCGAGCACCGGGATCATCGACAGCCACCAGTACATGCACTCGCTGCTGACCGCCGCCGAGCAGCAGGATGCGCAACTGGTGCTCGATACCCGCGTCGAAAGCCTGCACCACGACGGCGACGGCTGGATCGCCAGCGGCGTCAGCGGCGGGGNNGGGGCGGCGAGCCGTTCCAGATAAAGGCGCAGCGGGTGGTCAACGCCGGCGGCCTGTTCGCCCAGGATCTCGCCAGCCGCACCGAAGACCTCGCGGCGGCACAGATTCCCACCCTGCACATGTGCCAGGGACGCTACTTCACCTACGCCGGACGCTCGCCGTTCCAGCACCTGATCTACCCGATGCCGGAAGCCAACACCGCCGGGCTCGGCGTGCACGCCACCCTCGACCTCGGCGGCCAGCTGCGCTTTGGCCCGGACGTGCGCTATCTGGACGAACTCGACTACGTGGTCGACGAAGCCCTGCGCGAGCCCTTCGCCACGGCGATCGGCCGCTACTTCCCCGGCCTCGACGCCAGCCGCCTGAACCCCGGCTACAGCGGCATCCGGCCGAAACTCTCCGGCCCCGGCGAGGCGGCCGCCGACTTCGTCATCCAGACCCCGGCGCAACATGGCCAGCCGGGGCTGGTCAATCTGTTCGGCATCGAATCGCCGGGGCTGACCGCCAGCCTGGCGATCGCCGAGCGGGTCGCCGCAGCGCTCTGAACGGGCGCGTTATACTGCGGCCCCTTCCATGCGTGCGGCGTTTTGCCGTACGCCTTTTCACCCCGACTACAAGGACTCGTCCATGAAAGCCCTCGGCAAAATCCTGGGTCTGGTCTTCCTCGGACTGCTGCTGCTCCTGGTCGTCCTCGGCTTCGCCCTGACCCATCTGTTCGACCCGAACGACTACAAGGACGAGATCCGCAAGATCGCCCACGACAAGGCCAACCTCGAACTGACCTTGAACGGCGACATCGGCTGGAGCCTGTTCCCCTGGCTCGGCATCGAGCTGCACGAAGCCACGCTGGCCAGCGCCGCGACGCCGGACAAGCCGTTCGCCGACCTGCGCATGCTCGGGCTTTCCGTGCGCGTGCTGCCGCTGCTGCGCAAGCAGGTGCAGATGAGCGACATCCGCGTCGAAGGACTCGACCTGACTCTGGAGCGCGACGCCC
>DIEE01000083.1:0-266 GCA_002418465.1 Pseudomonas sp. UBA5782
CCCGCGCCCGGCCAGTGCCCAGCGCCGCACCACGTCGGCATCGTCGCTGCTGCGGTCGCCGCTCACCGTCACGCCGAGTTCGCGACGGCCGTCGCTGAAACTCCAGCGGTCGTGCAGGCGCCCGCCGATCATGTAGAGCAGGCAGTTGTGCGCGCCGAGGTCTTCCAGCCGGCGCGGCTCGCCGTGCGCGGCCAGATACTCGGGCGAGGCGCAGAGCACGCGGCGGTTGCCCGGCGCCACCGGCAGCGCGACCAGGCTGGAATCCT
>DIEE01000083.1:326-786 GCA_002418465.1 Pseudomonas sp. UBA5782
CAGCTGCAGCAGGCCGCCGATATCGGCGCGCCCGCTGACCAGCAGATCGCGCCCTTCGGCAAGGTTCTGCAGCGCGTTGCGGGCGAAACTCAGGTACTGCTCGCCCTCGGCGGTCAGCCGCAGGCTGCGCGTGGAGCGGGTGAACAGCCGGCTGGCCAGCTCCTGTTCCAGGCGCTTGAGCGCCGCGCTGGCCACCGCCGGCGACAGGTCGAGCAGCCGCGCAGCAGCGGAAAGGCTGCCCAACTCGGCGGTGCGGACGAAGACCTGCAGGTCATCCAGACGAAGCATTTTCAATACTCCTTTGAAACAGACTCTCTTCCTACCGGGTTTTTACAATCCTGAAAATAGTCGAGCATGCCTGCACTTTCGAAAACATCCCTGGAGAACCCCATGAAAGCCATCGCCTACACCCAGTCCCTGCCGATCAACGACCCGCAATCGCTGCAGGACATCGAACTGC
>DIEE01000083.1:792-6254 GCA_002418465.1 Pseudomonas sp. UBA5782
GTGAACCCGGTGGATACCAAGATCCGCCGCAACGTGCAGCCCGAGGCGGGCCAGCCCAAGGTGCTCGGTTGGGACGTCGCCGGGGTGGTCAAGGCGGTGGGTGCCGAGGTCAGCCTGTTCAAGGTCGGCGACGAGGTGTTCTACGCCGGTGCGCTGGACCGTCCGGGCGCCAACAGCGAGCTGCATCGGGTCGACGAGCGCCTGGTCGGGCACCGTCCGCAATCGCTGGATTTCGCTCAGAGCGCGGCACTGCCGCTGACCGCGATCACCGCCTGGGAGCTGCTCTTCGATCGCCTGCAGATCGCCGAGGGCGAGGCCTCGCGCGGGCAGAGCCTGCTGATCGTCGGCGCCAGCGGTGGCGTCGGCTCGATCCTCACCCAGCTGGCCGCCAGGCTCACCGGGCTGACGGTGATCGGCAGCGCGTCGCGGCCGCAAACCCAGGAATGGGTGAAGAGCCTCGGCGCGCACCACGTGATCGATCACAGCAAGCCGCTGGCCGAGGAACTCAAGCGCATCGGCGTCGGCCAGGTCACCCACGTCGCCAGCCTGACCCACACCGATCAGCACCTGGCGCAGATCGTCGAAGCCCTCGCCCCGCAGGGCAAGCTGGCGCTGATCGACGACCCGGAATCGCTGGACATCCGCCAGCTCAAGCGCAAGAGCCTGTCGCTGCACTGGGAGTTCATGTACACCCGCTCGCTGTTCCAGACCGACGACATGATCGAGCAGCACAAGCTCCTCGAACGGGTCTCCGGGCTACTCGACTCGGGCGTGCTGCGCACCACCGTCGGCGAGCATTTCGGCCGCATCGACGCGGCCAACCTGCGCCGCGCCCATGCGCTGCTGGAGAGCAACAAGTCGGTGGGCAAGATCGTTCTGGAAGGCTTCTGAGCAAGGCCGCGGGATGCGCCGGCGGGTTCGCCCTGCCCGCCGGCGCCTTTCGTCGGCTGCTTGATCCAGGTCAGCGGCTCGGGGGCATTCACGCCTAACCTGCAGATTCCACCTTTCCAGGAGGTATGGCATGAAAATCTCGATCCGCCCCACCGGCCCAGCCCAAGGCCGCTGGCAGGTGCAGCTCGATGGCTTCGCCGTGCAGTTTCGCAACGAAACGGAAGCCCGCCAGTTCGTCAGCACTCTGCAAACCCGCCTGAACGCCCCGCACGCGCTGCCGCGCACGCTGCTGCGCTCCGCCTGAACCCCGCCTTTCAACGCCGCAGTCGTCCCCCCCGGACGGCTGCGGCGTTTTTGCGTCCGCGCTATTCGTTCGAAGGGTGCGCGAGGGTGTTTTCCAGCTGCCCGCTGAACCAGGCGAGCACCGCCGCGATCAGCCCGCAGAGGGCGATCACCGACGCCATCGGCACCGCGCTGCCGTCATGTAGCGCGCCGACCAGCCAGGACGCGCCGGCCGCCACGGCGAACTGCAGGCTGCCCATCAGCGCCGACGCGCTGCCGGCGTGCTGGCCCTGCTTGGCCATCGCACAGGCCGACGCGTTGGGGATGATGCAGCCGAGGCTGGCCATGCCGACGAACAGCGGCACCATGAGCATCCACAGCTGGCTCGGGCGGATCAGCGCGAGCAGCAGCAGGACCGCCCCGGCGCCGAAATACAGCCACACCAGCCGGCGCAGCCAGAAGCTCGGCCCGCGCACGCGCAGCAGCCGCGCGTTGACCTGCGCGGCGAGGATGAAGCCCGCCGCGTTGCTGCCGAACAGCCAGCCGTAGTGCTCCGGCGGCACGCCGTAAAGCTCGATGAAGACGAACGGCGAGCCGGCGATGTAGGCGAACATCCCGGCCATCGCCACCCCACCGGACAGGCCGAAGGCGATGAACTCGGGGTCGCGCAGCAGGCCCAGGTAGCGCCGCAGGGTGCCGCTCAGCGGCGGCCGCGGGTGATCGGCGGAAAGCGTTTCCGGCAGCCACAGCGCCACGCCGAGCCCGGCCAGGGCGCCGAACAGGGTCAGGCAGACGAAGATCGAGGCCCAGCCGAAGCTGTTCAGCAGGAAGCCGCCGGCGAAGGGCGCGAGGATCGGCGCCAGGCCCATCACCAGCATCAGTTGCGAGAACACCTTGGCGCCGTTCACCGGGTCGCACATGTCGCGCACCACGGCGCGGGAGATCACCATCCCGGCGCAACCGCCGAGCGCCTGCACGAAACGCGCGACGACCAACCATTCCAGGCTCGGCGCCAGCGCGCAGGCGACCGAGGCGAGGCTGAACAGGCCGACGCCGAACAGCAGCGGGCCGCGCCGGCCGAAGCGGTCGGCCATCGGCCCGTAACCCAGCTGACCGATCGCCAGGCCGGCGAAATAGGCCGCCAGCGACAGCTGCACGTGTTCCACGTCGGTGCCGAAGGCGACCGCCATGGCAGGGAAACTGGGCAGGTAGAAATCGATGGCCATCGGGCCGAAGGCACTCAACGCGCCGAGAATCAACAGCAGGCGAAACGGCATGCGCAGGCATCTCCGAGGATACGTGGTGCCCGCCGCGCCGATCGGCAGCAGGCCGGCGTCTGACGCGCCTGGGCCGACAAGGGTAACCAGAGCGCCGGCGAATTACACCTCGTTGCATGCGCCAGGCCACCTCGGGGCTGACCGATGGCCAGCCGCAGGCGCCGGGTTTCAGGCCGCGTCGACCTCGTAGCCCTCCTCGCGGATCGCCTCGATCAGCGCCTGGGCCTCGGCCTGGCTTTCGACGCGAACCTCCTTCGCTGCCAGATCCACCTCGACCCGGGCCTGCGGATCGACGCCCTGCAACGCCCCGGTCACCGCCCGCACGCAATGACCGCAGGTCATGCCCTGAACCTTGAACACCTGCATGGAATCAACTCCTCTATGGAAAGTCAGTGCAGTCTGGGCCTTGACCTCATGGCAAGGTCAAGCCCGTGCCCAATATCAGGAGTAACGCCCATGCGCCGCCCATTCATTGCCCTTCTGCTCGCCGGCCTGGCAGGACTGCCGCCGGCCGCCAGCGCGCAGCAACCCGACGGCTACGCGATGCTGATCGTCTCCCGCGATCGCCTGGCACTGGCCACCCTCTGCGACATCGGCGTGTACCTGCAGGACGAACTGGCGGCGCGACTGATGCCCGGCGAGGAGGCGGCGTTCAACCTGCCGCCGGGCGCGCTGTCGATTCGCGTCGACTCGATCAGCGGCCCCGGCCCGTGCAAGCCCGGCATGCTCCGCCCGAGTCCGCAGCACATCGACCTGCAGGCCGGCGAAGTGCGTCATTACGACCTCGCCCTGGGCGTCGGCGGCTATTACCTGCAGGCCAGCAGCCGCTGAGCGAGACGGCAACATCCGGTATGAAAGCCGCCGCAACGGGCGTTTGCGTATACCCCTCCAGATCAGCAGGATATATTTAGCCTGCTAATGATGAGGGACCACCGCATGACCCGTTACTCGAACGCCCAGATCACCCTGCACTGGCTCACCGCCGTGCTGATGGGGCTGATCATTGCCCTACCCTACGGCCGCGATTTCTTCGGCGAATTCCTCGGGGGCACGGGCGGCGTATTCGTCCTGCACAAATCCCTCGGCCTCGCCGTACTGGCGCTGACCGTGCTGCGCCTGATCGTCCGCGCGCGCCGCGGCGCGCCGCAGATCCTCTCGCCCGATGCCGTCTGGCAGCAGCGCGCGGCCAAGGCCGGGCATGCCCTGCTGTACCTGCTGCTGGTGCTGATGCCGCTCTCCGGCCTGCTGTTCGGCAAGCGTACGGTCGAGCTGTTCTGGCTGATCCCGATCGACCCGCTGCCGGTTTCCGATGCCACCCGCGAGGCCGCCAAATGGTTCCACGTCACCGCGCAGTGGCTGCTGTTCGCGATGATCCTCGGCCACGCGCTGATGGCGCTGGTGCACCACTACGGCAAACGCGACGGCGTGCTCGCGGCGATGCTGCCGGCCGCGCGCAACTGAGTCGCAGCGGTTTTGCTTGACCTTACCCAGGGGTCAAGGTTGAGCATGGGCCATCGGCTACCAAGGAGGTTCCCATGCCCAGCCCGACCATCCGCTACGACCTGCCCATCGCCGGCATGACCTGCGCATCCTGCGCCGGGCGTGTCGAGCGCGCGCTGGGCAAGGTCGCCGGTGTCACCGCCGCCAGCGTCAACCTGGCGCTGGAGCGCGCGCACGTCGAAGCCGAAGGCAGCGGGCTCGACGCCCTGATCGGCGCGGTGGAGAAAGCCGGCTACGAGGTGCCAAGCCAGCGCCTGGAACTGGCCATCGGCGGGATGACCTGCGCGTCCTGCGTCGGCCGCGTCGAACGCGCGCTGCTCAAGCAGCCCGGCGTGCGCAGCGCCAGCGTCAACCTGGCCACCGAGCGCGCGCATCTGGAGCTGCTCGACGGCGTCGATGCGAGCGCGCTGATCCAGGCCGTCGAAGCCGCCGGCTACCACGCCAGCCTGATCGAGGAAGGCACGCCGAAGGACGGCGGTGCTGCGCGCCAGCTGCGTCACGAGCGCCGGGCGCTGATCCTCGCCCTGCTGTTCGCCGCGCCGCTGGTGCTGCCGATGCTCGCCCAGCCCTTCGGCCTGCACCTGATGCTGCCGGCGTGGCTGCAGTTCGCCCTCGCCACGCCGGTGCAGTTCATCCTCGGCGCGCGCTTCTACGTCGCAGCCTTCAAGGCCGTGCGTGCCGGCGCCGGCAACATGGACCTGCTGGTCGCCCTCGGCACCAGCGCCGGCTACGGGCTGAGCCTGTACCAGTGGTGGACGGCCCACCCCGGCCACACGCCGCACCTGTATTTCGAGGCTTCGGCGGTGGTCATCGCCCTAGTGCTGCTCGGCAAGTACCTGGAAAGCCGCGCCAAACGCCAGACCAGCGCGGCCATTCGCGCCCTCGAAGCGCTGCGCCCGGAACGCGCGGTGCGCCTGGTCGAGGGCTGCGAGGAAGACGTCGGCATCGCCGAGCTGCGCCTCGACGACGTGCTGCGGGTGCTGCCCGGCGAACGCTTTCCGGTGGACGGCGAGGTGCTGGAAGGCGAAAGCCACGCCGACGAGGCGCTGATCAGCGGCGAAAGCCTGCCGGTGCCGAAACGTCCGGGCGACCGCGTCACCGGCGGCGCGATCAATGGCGAAGGCCGGTTGCTGGTGCGCACCACCGCGCTCGGCGGAGAAAGCGTGCTGGCGCGGATCATCCGCCTGGTGGAAGACGCCCAGGCAGCCAAGGCGCCGATCCAGAAGCTGGTGGACAAGGTCAGTCAGATGTTCGTCCCGGCGGTGCTGGCGATCGCCGTGGTGACCCTGGCCGGCTGGCTGCTCGCCGGCGCCGGCATCGAAACCGCGCTGATCAACGCCGTCGCCGTGCTGGTCATCGCCTGCCCGTGCGCCCTGGGCCTGGCCACGCCGACCGCGATCATGGCCGGCACCGGCGTCGCCGCGCGTCACGGCATCCTGATCAAGGACGCCGAAGCGCTGGAGCTGGCCCACGCGATCACCGACGTGGCCTTCGACAAGACCGGCACGCTCA
>DIEE01000083.1:6374-6745 GCA_002418465.1 Pseudomonas sp. UBA5782
ACGAGGCCGCCCTGCTGCAGGAGGCCGGCGCCCTGCAGCGCGGCAGCGAACATCCACTGGCCAAAGCCATGCTCGCCCTCGCCGACGAGCGCGGCCTGGTACTGGCGGACGTGCAGGCCAGCCAGACCATGGCCGGACGCGGCATCGCCGGGCGTCTCGATGGCCGCGAGCTGGCCCTGGGCAACCGTCGCCTGCTGGAAGAAAGCGGCCTGCAACCCGGCGGGCTGGCCGGACGCGCGCAGGCCTGGGAAGCCGAGGGGCGCACGCTGTCCTGGCTGATCGAACGGGCGCCGCAGGCACGGGTGCTCGGCCTGTTCGCCTTTGGCGACAGCCTGAAGGACGGCGCCGCCAAAGGCGAACAAGATCGGAAG
>DIEE01000189.1:0-4513 GCA_002418465.1 Pseudomonas sp. UBA5782
GGTGTCGACCTGCTGGTCGGTAGCGTCACCCTCGGCGCCGCGGCGCTGCTAGGGGCGATCGACGGCGGCGGCGGGCAGACCGCGCGCCACTACGGCAATCGCCTGCTGGACAAACTCAAGGGCCAGCGCGAGCTGACCGTCGACGACGCCGTGCTGCGCCTGCTTGCCTTGCGCCAGCGCCAGTTGCTGGCGGCCCTGGCCACCCGCGGTCATGCGGCGACCGAAGCGATCCGCCTGGACGCCGCGCAGGACGACAGCTGGCGCAAGGGCAAGCTGCCCGACGCACTGGGCAAGGCCCGCGCCCACCCCGAATGGTCCTCGCTCAACCCCGGCGCGCGCCTGGAGCAGGCCGAACGCCAGGAGGCCATCGACGTGCTGTCGAACGGCCTGCTGGACTGAAACCACCAATCCCGGAGGCCCGATGCCCGCTACAGACCTCAAGCACCTTGCCGCCAGCGACCGCAGCGCGTTGCTGGTGATCGACGTGCAGAACGATTTCATTCCCGGCGGCGCGCTGGCGGTGGCCGATGGCGATGCCGTGGTGCCACTGATCAACCGCCTGGGCGGCGCCTTCGGCAATGTCGTGGTCACTCAGGACTGGCACCCGCCCGAGCACGTCTCGTTCGCCGGCAACCATCCCGGTCGCCAGCCGTTCGAGCGCATCGAGCTGGCCTACGGCGAGCAGACGCTGTGGCCGGCGCATTGCGTGCAGGGCAGCGTCGGCGCGCAGCTGCACGGCGACCTTGCCCTGCCGCAGGCGCGGCTGATCCTGCGCAAGGGCTGCAACGCGCAAATCGACAGCTATTCGGCGTTTCTCGAAGGCGATAGGAAGACGCCCACCGGGCTCGCCAGCTACCTGCGCGAACGCGGCATCGACACGGTTTTCCTTTGCGGGCTGGCGCTGGACTTCTGCGTCGCCTGGTCGGCGCTGGATGCGCGGGCGGAAGGCTTCGACGCCTATCTGATCGAGGACGCCTGCCGGGCCATCGACCTGGACGGTTCGCTGGATGCCGCCTGGCGGCAGATGACGGAGGCCGGCGTGCAGCGCATCGAGGCCGCACGCCTGCTCTGAAGGGCGCCGCTCAGACCGCGACGGGCGCCTTGATGTGGGGATGGGCCTCGTAGTTCTGCAGCTCGAAGTCCTCGAAGCGGAAGGCGAACAGGTCCGTCACCTCGGGGTTGAGCTTCATGGTCGGCAGCGGCAGCGGCTCGCGGGTGAGCTGCAGGTCGGCCTGTTCGAGGTGGTTGGCGTAGAGGTGGCAGTCGCCGCCGGTCCAGACGAAATCGCCCGGCTGCAAGCCGGCGACCTGCGCCAGCATCAGCGTCAGCAGCGCGTAGCTGGCTATGTTGAAGGGCACGCCGAGGAAGATGTCCGCCGAGCGCTGGTAGAGCTGGCAGCTGAGCTTGCCGTCGGCGACGTAGAACTGGAACAGCGCGTGGCACGGCGGCAGCGCCATCTGGTCGACCAGCGCCGGGTTCCAGGCGGAGACGATCAGCCGGCGCGAATCCGGGTTGCTCCTGATCATCGCCACCAGCTTGGCGATCTGGTCGATCGCCTCGCCGTTCGGCGCCGGCCAGTTGCGCCACTGGTAGCCGTAGACCGGGCCGAGGTCGCCGTTCTCGTCGGCCCACTCGTCCCAGATGCGCACGCCGTTTTCCTTCAGGTAACGGATATTGGTGTCGCCCTGCAGAAACCACAGCAGCTCATGGATGATCGACTTCAGGTGGCACTTCTTGGTGGTCACCAGCGGGAAGCCGGCGGCCAGGTCGAAGCGCATCTGATGACCGAACACGCTGTAGGTGCCGGTGCCGGTGCGGTCGCTCTTGAAGGTGCCGTGGTCGCGCACGTGGCGCATCAGGTCGAGGTACTGTTTCATCGCGGGGCTCGTGCGGGCCGGTCATGCCGGCGCGGGTGGATGCAGCATGGTAAGAGCCGGGCGGGCTCGGCTCAAGCGAATCGCGACCGATGCCCGCCGCTCCGGTGATCAGGCCGGCCGCGGCTGGCGGCGATAGGCCCAGACCATCAGCCCGAGGCCACCGAGGATCATCGGCAGGCAGAGCACCTGGCCCATGGTCAGCCAACCGAAGGCCAGGTAGCCGAGCTGGGCGTCCGGCACGCGGACGAACTCGACGATGAAGCGGAACACGCCATAGCACAGCGCGAACAGCCCGGAGACCGCCATGGTCGGCCGCGGCTTGCGCGAGTAGACCCAGAGGATCAGGAACAGCGCCACGCCCTCGAGGGCGAACTGGTAGAGCTGCGAGGGGTGCCGCGGCAGTTGCGCCGGGTCGGTGGGGAAGATCATCGCCCAGGGCACGTCGCTGGCCTTGCCCCACAGTTCGGCATTGATGAAGTTGCCGATGCGCCCGGCACCCAGGCCGATCGGCACGAAGGGCGCGATGAAGTCCATCAGTTCGAAGAAGCTCTTGCCGTTGCGCTTGCCGAACCACCAGGTCGCCAGCATCACGCCGAGCAAGCCGCCGTGGAACGACATGCCGCCCTTCCACACCTCGAAGATCAGCAGCGGGTTGGCCAGGTAGGCGGCCAGGTCGTAGAACAGCACGTAGCCGAGGCGGCCGCCGAGGATCACCCCCATGGCCGTCCAGAACACCAGGTCGGAGAGTTTCTCGTTGTTCCAGCTCGGCTCGAAGCGGCTCAGCCGGCGCGACGCGAGCCACCAGGCGCTGCCGATGCCGATCAGGTACATCAGGCCGTACCAGTGGATTTTCAGCGGACCGATGGCCAGCGCCACCGGATCGATTTGCGGGTAAGGCAGCATTGCGACTCCTTAAATCAGGAAACTCAGCCCCACGCTGAACAGCAGCAGGGCGAACAGGCGCTTGAGCACTTTCGGCGACAACCGGTGCGCCAGCCGCGCGCCGAAGCGGGCGAAGAACATGCTGGCGACGGCGATCCCGAGCAGCGCCGGCAGGTAGACGAAACCGAAACTGTATGCGGGCAGCTGCGCGTTGCCCCAGCCGACCAGGATGAACGAGGCCGCGCCGGACAGCGCGATCGGCAGCCCGCAAGCCGACGAGGTGGCCACCGCCTGCTGCATCGGCACGCTGCGCCAGGACAGGAAGGGCACGGTCAGCGAGCCGCCGCCGATGCCGAAGATCGCCGAGGCCCAGCCGATCACCACGCCGGCGACCGTCAGACCGGGCTTCCCGGGCAGGTCCTTGCTGGCCTTGGGACGGATATCCAGGGCCATCTGGATCGATACCAGCACGGCGAAGCTGCCGATGATCTTCTGCAGGATCGGCCCATGGATGTGCGCCGCGGTAAGCGCGCCGAGACCGCTGCCGACGATGATGCCGACGGTCATCCAGACGAACACCGGCCAGCGCACCGCGCCGCGCTTGTGGTGCTCGCGGATCGCGTTGATCGAGGTGAAGCAGATGGTCGCCAGCGAGGTGCCGACCGCCATCTGGGTCAGCACTTCGACGGGAAAGCCGTGGGCGGTGAAGCTGTAGACCAGCACCGGCACGATGATCAGGCCGCCCCCGACGCCGAACAGCCCGGCAAGCACGCCGGCGCAGGCGCCCAGCACGAGGTAGAGGAGGAATTCCATCGAGGTCTCCGAAAACGAACCGGCATGGTAGCGGAAGCCCCGCCGCCACTCCACCGGCGAGGATGGCCGCGCGGCCGGGCTTTCCGTAGAGTGGGGGAAACAGGGGGAACAACGGATGAATGCTGTACACCGTCGGCCAAGCGCCGGGAACGCCGTTTCATGTGCCTGATCGTCTTCGCCTGGCGGCCGGGCCATGAACTGCCGCTGATCGTCGCCGCCAACCGCGACGAGTTCTACAAGCGCCCGACCCAGGCCCTGGGCGAATGGGCGGACTGCCCCGGCGTGTTCGCCGGGCGCGACCTGCAGGCCGGCGGCACCTGGCTCGGCGTCGGCCCGGCTAATCGCTTTGCCGCGCTGACCAATATCCGCGATCCGCAGCAGTCCTTGGGCAGCCGTTCGCGCGGCGAGCTGGTGGCCGATTTCCTGCGCGGCAGCCTGGATGCAGAACGCTATCTGGAACGGCTGCGCGAGCGAATCGCCGACTACGCCGGCTTCAACCTGCTGCTCGGCGACGGCGCGCAGCTGTGGCACCTCAATTCCCGCGCCGGGCGGATCGGGCGGCTGCCGGCGGGCGTCTACGGTCTGTCCAACGCCGACCTCGACACCCCCTGGCCGAAGCTGCAGCGCACCCGCGCCGGCCTTGCCGAACGGCTGGAAAACCCCAGCCCGGCGGCGTTGCTGGAGCTGCTGAGCGACGCTGCGCCGGCGGCCGACGAGGCCCTGCCGGACACCGGCGTCGGCCTCGCCACCGAGCGCCTGCTGTCGAGCCCGTTCATCGCCAGCGCGACCTACGGCACCCGCGCCAGCACGGTGCTGATCGCCGACGCCCGGGGCCGCCGCGAGCTCGTCGAGCGGCGCTTCGGCGAAGACGGCCGCGAACTCGGCGAAACCCGCCTTGAGCTGCCCGCCGCCTGAGGGGCGGGCGCGCCCACCTCTCGACG
>DIEE01000189.1:4542-6433 GCA_002418465.1 Pseudomonas sp. UBA5782
CGTAGTCGCCCGGCTCGCCCTGTTGCGGCGAGGCCTCGAAACCGCGTGCATCGAGCATCCGCGTCAGCTCGTCGAGCATCGCCGGGCTGCCGCAGAGCATCACCCGGTCGCTCTGCGGGTTGAGCGGCGGCAGGCCGATGTCGTCGCACAGCTTGCCGTTGTCGATCAGCGTGGTGATGCGGCCCTGGTTGCGGAACGCCTCGCGGGTCACCGTCGGGTAATAGACCAGCTTGGCGCGCACCTCCTCGCCGAGGAATTCGTGCTCGGGCAGCTCGTGGCTGATGTAGTCGTGATAGGCCAGCTCGCTGATCGTGCGCACGCTGTGCACCAGCACGATCCGCTCGAAACGCTCGTAGGCCTCGGGGTCGCGGATGATGCTCATGAACGGCGCCAGGCCGGTGCCGCTGCCGAACAGGAACAGGTTCCGGCCGGGACGCAGGTCGTGCATCACCAGGGTGCCGACCGGCTTGCGGCTGATGAAGATCGGGTCGCCCTCCTTCAGGTGCTGCAGGCGCGAAGTCAGCGGACCGTCCGGCACCTTGATGCTGAGGAACTCCAGGTGCTCGTCGTGGTTGGCGCTGACGATGCTGTAGGCGCGCATCAGCGGACGCCCTTCGACGCCCAAACCGATCATCACGAAGTGGCCGTTCTCGAAGCGCAACGCCGGGTCGCGGGTGGTCTTGAAGCTGAACAGGGAGTCGTTCCAGTGATGGACGCTGAGAACGCTTTCGGTACCGATGGCTGCCATGCAGGCTCTCCAAAGTGCATCGCCCGCAGGCGGATGGGTGAATGAAACGACGCGTCGCTCAACGCAGCAGAGGCTGATCGGACGTTCAGGCGCTCTCGCCCAGCTCGCGCAGGTAGCGCCACGGGTAGACGCCGCGCGAGTGGCCGTCGCTGAAGTGCAGTTGCAGGCCGCTGACGCCGAACAGCTCGACGCGCTCCAAGCCGAGCCCCGCATCCAGCAGGCGCAACTGCTCACTGCGGCGTGCCTGGGTGCAGCTCGAGCAGGCGCAGCAGCGGCGCAGCAGCAGGCAGCTCAGCCGGCTGACCGCGCCGTCCGGCCAGGTCAGTTGCAACAGGCGTTCGCGGCGGTTGAGACGCACCTCCAGCGGCGCGGCGACGGTATCCAGGGTGAGTGCGGACATGGGTGTTCCTCCGGCGGCGCTACAGCCGCGCATAGTCGACGGGAGCCAGGGCCTGCCAGTCGGGCAGGATCAGCGCCGCGGGTTCGAGCGGGCGTAGCACCGCCGACGCGATATCCAGCGGACGCGCGCTGCCCTGGGTGGCGGCACTGACGGCGACCAGCAGCAGGAGCGGACGCAGCCAGCGGGACAGGGCGAATTCGGCCACGCCTAACGCTCCAGGTACTGCAGCTTGTCGCCCCGGTCGACCCAGTCCTCGGCCTCGCCGAGCGGCGACTTGGAACTGGCGATCACCGGCCAGACCTCGGCCAGTTCGACGTTGAGCTGAAGGAAGTGCGCCTGCCCGGCGGGCAGCGCGTTGTCGGCGAAGATCGCGTCGGCCGGGCACTCCGGCGCGCACAGCGAGCAGTCGATGCAGGTCTCCGGGTTGATCACGAGGAAGTTCGGTCCCTCGTGAAAGCAGTCCGCCGGACACACTTCGACGCAGTCGGTGTATTTGCAGCGGATGCAGTTTTCCGTCACCACGTAGGTCATGGCGTGTTTCTCCAGCAGAGAGGTCGAGCCGCGCGGCGCCGGATGCGCCGCGGGCAACGGGGTCAGGCCGCGGCGGCGTCGAGCTTGGACATCGCCCAGCGCGCCAGCTTGCGGACGTCCGGGTCGGCGTCGTCCATCGCCGCCTGCACGTAGGGCCGTCCGTCCGCGTGGGCGATCGTGCCCAGCGCACCGATGGCGGCCTTGCGCAGGTT
>DIEE01000002.1 GCA_002418465.1 Pseudomonas sp. UBA5782
GCGACCTGTGGCGCCTGCAGCCCTGGGTGCCGATTCCCGCCGTCGCCTCGCTGCGCCCGGCGTCCTACCCGGCGCTGGCGGCGAATGCCACGGCGCTGGCCGGCAAGCGCTTCGGCGTGCTCCGCATGTTCATCAACGCCGATGCCGAAGCCGGCACCAGCGAGAAGCCCGGCATCGGCGGCCCGACCGGCCAGCGCATCCACACCCGGCACAGCGTGATCGCGCTCTGGGAGCAGGCGCGCAAGGCGCTGGAGGCCGCCGGTGCCACGGTCATCGAAGTGGACTTCCCGCTGGTGTCGAACTGCGAGGGCGACCGTCCCGGCGCGCCGNNTTCCAAGGAATTCCTGCATGACGAGCTGTGGGAGCTGAGCGCCTGGGCGTTCGACGACTTTCTCCGCGCCAACGGCGATCCGAAGCTCAACCGCCTGGTCGACGTGGACGGCGCGAAGATATTCCCGCATGACCCCGGCACCCTGCCCAACCGCGAGGACGACCTGGCGGCAGGCATGGACGAATACGTGAGGATGGCCGAGCGCGGCATCACGCCCTGGGACCGGATCGCCACGCTGCCCGACGGCCTGCGCGGACTTGAACGCACACGCAAGATCGACCTGGAAGACTGGATGGACGCGCAGGGCCTGGACGCCGTGCTGTTCCCGACCGTGGCCGACGTCGGCCCGGCCGATGCCGACGTCAACCCGGCCTCGGCGGACATCGCCTGGAGCAACGGCGTCTGGGTCGCCAACGGCAACCTCGCGATCCGCCACCTCGGCGTGCCCACGGTCACCGTGCCGATGGGCCTGATGGCGGACATCGGCATGCCGGTCGGGCTGACCTTCGCCGGCCGCGCCTACGACGATTCGGCGCTGCTGCGACTGGCGGCGGCCTTCGAGTCGACCGCCAACAGGCGCGCGATCCCGCCGCGCACCCCGCCGCTGTCGCGTAGCTGAAGCTCCGGTATCGTCAGGAGTTTCAACGCATGGACTCGCTCGTCCTGATCGTCATCCTCGGCGCCGCCCTCGCGGGTTTCGTACAGGGGCTTTCCGGTTCCAACTTCGGCCTGGTCGCCATGGCCGTCTGGGCCTGGTGGCTCGACCCCGCACTCATCGCGCCGCTGGTGGTGTGCGGCTCGCTGGTCGGGCAACTGCTGGCCGGCGGCGCGCTGCGAAGCAGCTTCAACCTGCACCAGTTGCTGCCCATGGTCGGCGGTGGCCTGCTCGGCGTTCCCCTCGGCGTGTTTCTGCTGCAGCGCCTGGACCCGACCCTGTTTCGCCTGGCCGTCGGTGGGCTGCTGGTGCTGTGGTGCCCACTGATGCTGATGGCCCGCGAGCTGCCGAGGATCGAGCGCGGCGGCCGCGGTCGGTGTGCTCGGCGGCGTGATGGGCGGCCTGGGAGGCCTGACCGGCCCCGCCCCGGCGCTGTGGGCAACGCTGCGGCACTGGGAGCGTGACCGCCAGCGCGCGACCATCCAGGGCTTCAACCTGGCGATGCAGGCGCTGACGATGGTGACCCTGGTGGTTTCCGGAAGCCTCACCGCGCAGGCGCTGACGCTGTTCCCGGCGGTCGCCCTGGCCGCGCTGCTGCCGACCTTTCTCGGTCTGCGCCTCTACCGGCGCTTCAGCGACCAGAGGTTTCGCCAGGTGATACTTGGTCTGCTCGCCCTCTCGGGGCTGGTCCTGCTGGCGACCTCGCTAAGGGAGCTGTTCTGATCTCATCTGCGAACACCCGCTGGCGTGCGCCGCGCTCGCCGAACGCACGCCGCCGACACGGTGGCTACCAGCTGTAGCTCAGGCTGGTGACCACGCTGCGCGCCTCACCGCGGTAGCAGTAGGTTTCTTCGCAGCTGATATAGCGCTTGTCGGTAAGGTTGCGAGCATTGAGGGCCAGACGTATGCCATTCATGTCGCCGCCGAAGTCGTAATGCACGCCCGCGTCGACCAGCGTGTAGGCCTCGTTCTTCGTCGTGTTGGCATCATCGGCATAGTTGCTGCCGGTGTAACGCGCACCGGCACCAAAACCCAGGCCCGCTGGCAGGCTGTATTCCAGCCACATCGAAGCCAGATGGCGCGGCACGTTCTTCGGCTCGTTGCCTTCGTTACCAGCAACGCTCCTGGTGACCTCGGGGTCGTTGTAGCTGTAGCTGGCGTTGAGATGCAGACGCTCGGTAAGGTCGGCCACGGCTTCCAGCTCCAGACCTCGCGACACCTGCTCGCCCGACACCGAGATCAGCAGCGGATTGACTGCATCGCGATTCAGCACGTTCTGCTGGGTCAGATGGTAGAGCGAGGCGGTCAGCATGGTGCTGGTGCCAGGAGGCTGGAATTTGAGGCCCACTTCGTACTGCTGCCCTTCGGTGGCGGCATAGGGCTTGCCATCGGCCTGGGTCTCAGTCTGCGGCAGGAACGATTCGGCATAGCTGGCATAAGGCGCCAGGCCGTTATCGAACAGGTAAAGAACGCCAACCTGGCCCGTGGTAGCGGCATCGCTGCTCTTGGTATTGGTGTCCGTCATGTTGTCGTCGCTGCGTGCATGCACCCAATCGCGGCGCAGCCCGAAGGACAGACGCCATTTGTCGAGATCGATCTGGTCCTGCAAGTAGGCGCCGGTCCGATGGATCAGACCGTCCTGATCGGCAAGCAGATCGTTGGGCTTAGCAACGGGCTGGTGGTAGTCCGGCGAGTACAGGTCGATGGACGGCCCCGGCCCGGAGGCGTACAGCAACGATGTGTCGATCCAGGCGTAGTCCACGCCGGTAAGCAGAGTGTGCTGCAGATCACCGGTGGCAAAGCGGCTGACCAGGCGAGTGTCGGTGGACAGCGACTCGAGGTCCTCGTAGATACCCACGGCGTAGCGTTCCATGGTGCGACCCACCACACCAGTGGGCTGCAGGTACTGGTTGGTGGTGTCGATCTGCCCGTAGCGCAGGTTCTGCTGAACGCTGAAGGTGTCGTTGAAGGCATGTTCGAACTCGTAACCGAAGGTCCACTGGCGCTGCTCGAGTTTGTCGAAATACTCGTCGCCCTGCCAAAAGTTGGTCAGGTGGTCACCGACTTGATAGAGCATCGGCGAACCCGCCGTCTCACGTTCCTGATATTGCGCCAGGAGGGTAAGGCTGGTGTCAGGGTCGATCTGCCAACTCAGCGATGGCGCCAGCAGGCGGGTATCGTTGTTCAACTGCTCGATGTAATTCTCGGCATCGCGATACACACCCACGGTGCGGAACAGCAGGTCACCGTCTTCATCCAGCTTGCCACCCACGTCGAACTGCCCTTGCTGGTGGTTGTAGTTGCCGACTTGTACTTCAACCTGATTTTTCGCCAGCAGACTCGGACGCTTGCTGACGCGGTTGACCATACCGCCCGGACTGATCTGCCCGTAGAGCACGGAAGCCGGGCCCTTGAGCACTTCGACGCGTTCCAGATTGAAGGCCTCTGTGGAGTACAGCGATAGCCAGCCACTACCCGGCTGACGCAGCCCGTCGAGGAAGTCGGCGGACTCGGTGGTGGGGAATCCGCGTACGCTGATCATGTCGAAGCGCGGGTCCAGGCCCGAGCCACCGACCCGCACGCCGGCGCTGTAGGCGACCGCGTCCTCGACCTTGTTCACCTTGCGGTCGGCCATCTGCTCGGCAGTGACCACGCTGATGCTCTGTGCGGTTTCCAGGATCGGTTTGTCGCTCTTGGTGGCGCTGCTGGCGTTGCTGGCGAAGTAGCCCGGCGCCGGCGCGAAGGCGCTCTGCTGCGCCGTGGCCTCGATGCTCACCGGCGCGAGCTGGACGCTGGCGCCGGCCTTGGCCGGCAATACCACGTAGCCCGAAGAGGTCCTGTGCGCGACCAGCCCGCTGCCGCCGAGCAGCGTCGCCAGCCCCTCCTCGAGCGAACCGCCACCCGCCAGGCCCGGACTGTTCAGGCCACGGACCACGTCGGGGGAATACGACAGGGTGATGCCGGCGCGCTCGGCGAAGGTGCTCAGCGCCTGCTCCAGCGGTCCGGCCGGAATGCTCGGCGCGGTGGCCGCCGCGGCCGGCGATTCGGCGCGAACC
>DIEE01000001.1 GCA_002418465.1 Pseudomonas sp. UBA5782
GAGACGGCCTCGGCGCGATTGGCCGACCCGGTCTTGCGCAGCAGGTTGTGCATGTGGCTCTTCACCGTGTGCGGGCTCAGGCACAGCGCGCGGCCAATGGCGGCGTTGGACAGCCCGCGGCCGACCAGGCTGAGGACTTCCCGCTCGCGCAGGGTGAGCATGTCGCTGGGCGGGCGCTGCAGCGCGCGCAGGCGCTGCACCAGGTACGCCATCAGCGGCCGCGACAGCCAGTCCTGGCCGGCGAGCAGCACGTCGATGCCGCGCAGCAACTGCTCGCGGCTGGTCTGCGGGGAAAACACGCCGCGGATGCCGGGATAGCGCGCGACCCAGGTCAGCGCCAGTTCCGGCGTGGCATTGATCAATGCGATGGGTGCCTGCACCGGCAGTTGTTCGACGCCCTCGGCAAGGCGCTCCGGGCACAGGCTGGCGATGTCCAGCAGACGCAGCGCCGAGGGCTCGGCGAGGCGCGACAGATCGGCGACCTGCAGGTCGATCGCCGAGCGCTGCTCGAGGAAGTGCTTGAACAGTTCACCAAGCAGCGGATTGGTGGTGATCAGGCGAACCGTTGCCGGTATCGGCGTCGACCTTTCTCTCCCGACTTCCATGTAGCCAGTCCTTCGCGGGCCATACCTAGATCGAGAAAGTAGACTGTAACCAAGACGTTACAAGCACTAACGGACCAACAGCAGGGAAAACGACAAAAAGTCGTCACAGCACATGCGGCGTCAGTTTTTCCCCGCTCGGGCCATGCAGCGCTTCCAGCGTTCGTCGACGCGCTGGGCGAACCAGGCGGTGGTCAGGGTGCGGGTGATCTTCGGGCTTTCCAGGGTGATGCCCGGCAGCACCGCGCGCGGCAACGGCTTGCCGACCTTGGCGTCGGCCAGGGCGAAGACGCGCTGGTAGAGGTCGGTGTCCTCGAAGTCGAGGCTGTCGCCATGATTCAGCGCGCGGCGGATGTCGCCATCGCTCATTTCCAGGCGCTTGCCCAGGGTGCGCACCGCGCGTTCGGTCTGCCCGGCCATTGGCGAGTTGGGCAGCAGCAGGTCGCCGTCCAGGCTCAGCTTGCTGCCGGTCAGCCGGCTCACCGCGCTTTGGAACGCGGCGTTGCGACTGGCGTACCAGCCCGCGTTGAAGTCGGCGAAGCGGTACAGCGGCTGCGGGTAGTTCACCGGATAGCCGAGCAGGTGGGCGGTGCCGAAGTACATGCCGCCGCGGCGACTGAACACTTCCTGGCGAATCGAGCCGTCGACGGCGTACGGATAGCCGCGCGCATGAGCCTGGGCGAAGTCGATGCTGACCTGCATCGGCCCGCCGGTGTGCACCGGGTTGAGCCCGCCGAACAGCTGGCGGCCCATCGGCACCATGCTGATGAAGTCGTCGAAGATCGCACTGAGTTCCTTCTCCGTGCGCACCGCGGCGAGGCGCTGGCTGTAGGTCTTGCCGTTCGGCGAGTCGATGCGCAGCGCGGCGCTGACCAGAAAGCCCGGTACGTGCAGCGAACTGGCGCGGCGGTCGATCTCGGTACGGGCGATCTTCGCCAGCCCGGCCACCGGCGGGTCGGCCTGGAAGGTGGACTCCTGCTCGGTCACCGCCAGCACCGCGCAGAGGTTCTCGGTGCTGGTGGAAATGGCCTGCGCGGCGAAGGCGGTATAGATGTCCGCCGCCCAGCCGTTGCGGTCGGCGACGTTGGCCGGGATCAGCCGGACGATCTCCGCGCGCACCACCTCGGCGGCGCGCTCCGGCGGCTCCTGCGGGCGCTGCGTGCCGCAGCCTGCGAGCGCCAGGGCCAGCAGGCAGACGAGATGGCGTCGGTTGGTCGAGGAAAGACGCCGGCCGTTACTGGCGGCGGCGATCGGAGGGGTGTACGCCGACAAGGCGTCGAACGAGGGGCGCGATGGATTCATGGCCCATCAATAACCGCTCTCGCCCCGCCCGGGCAACCGCTTGCCGTTGGGCGGTCGGCGGGCTGCGCCAGCGACACCTTGCCGCGGCCACGCGCGGTCATGACCGCACGGTAAAAAAGGGCTGTTCGGGCGCCCGCCAATCGGATAAAAAGCAGCCCAGCCAACCCACCCGAATCCCCTACCCTGGCCCGCCGTTCGACGCTGCTGTCGGCCCGAGAAATAAATAATGAAAAGGCTGTACCTGCTTGGGCTTCTTGCCTGCCTCGCTCAACCGGCGTTTGCCGACGTCAAACCCGCCACCGCCCAGGACAAGCAGGCGTTCATCGCTGACCTGATCGGCCGCATGACCCTCGAGGAAAAGATCGGCCAGCTGCGCCTGATCAGCATCGGCGCCGACATGCCGCAGCCGGAAATCCTCAAGGAGATCGCCGCCGGGCGCATCGGCGGGACTTTCAACACGGTCACCCGCGCCGACAACCGGCCGCTGCAGGAAGCCGCCGTCAACAACAGCCGGCTTAAGATCCCGATCTTCTTCGCCTATGACGTGGTCCACGGCCATCGCACGATCTTCCCGATCAGCCTGGCCCTGGCGTCGAGCTGGGATATGCAGGCGATCGGCCTCGCCGGCCGCACCTCGGCCATCGAGGCCGCCGCCGACGGCATCGACATGACCTTCGCGCCGATGGTCGACATCACCCACGACCCGCGCTGGGGCCGCACCTCGGAAGGCTTCGGCGAAGACCCGCACCTGGTCTCGATGATCGGCGCAACCATGGTCAAGGCTTTCCAGGGCGCCGCGCCGAACACCGCCGACAGCCTGATGGCCAGCGTCAAGCACTTCGCCCTGTACGGCGCGGTGGAAGGCGGTCGCGACTACAACACCGTGGACATGAGCCCGGTGCGCATGTACCAGGAATACCTGCCGCCCTACAAAGCCGCCATCGACGCCGGCAGCGGCGGCGTGATGGTCGCGCTGAACTCGATCAACGGCGTACCGGCCACCGCCAACACCTGGCTGATGCACGACCTGCTGCGCAAGGAATGGGGCTTCAAGGGCGTGACCGTGAGCGACCACGGCGCGGTCACCGAGCTGATCAACCACGGCGTCGCCGACAACGACCGCGAGGCCGCCAAGCTGGCGATCAAGGCCGGCATCGACCTCTCCATGCACGACTCGCTGTACCGCGACGAACTGCCCGGCCTGGTGAAATCCGGCGAAGTCAGCATCCAGGAAATCGACAACGCGGTGCGCGAGGTGCTCGGCGCCAAGTACGACATGGGCCTGTTCGCCGATCCCTACCTGCGCATCGGCAAGGCCGCGGACGACCCGCAGGACAACAACGCCGACAGCCGTCTGCACCGCGACGCCGCGCGCGAGGTGGCGCGCAAGTCGATGGTGCTGCTGAAGAACGACGCGCAGACGCTGCCCCTGAAGAAGCAGGGCAACATCGCCCTGATCGGCCCGCTGGGCGACGCCAAGGTCGACATGCTCGGCAGCTGGTCCGCCGCCGGCGTGCCGATGCAGGCGGTGACCCTCTACCAAGGCCTGCGCAACGCGGTGGGCGACAAGGCGCGGGTGATCTACGCGCGCGGCGCCAACATCACCAACGATGCGCACGTCGTCGAGTACCTCAACTTCCTCAACTGGGACGCCCCGGAAGTGGTGCCGGACCCGCGCAGCCCGGAGGAGATGATCGCCAACGCGGTGAAGGTCGCCAACCAGGCCGACGTCATCGTCGCCGCGGNNCTGATGAACGGCCGTCCGCTGCAGCTGAACTGGGCCCAGGCCAACGCCGACGCGATCCTGGAAACCTGGTTCAGCGGCACCGAAGGCGGCAATGCCATCGCCGACCTGCTGTTCGGCGACTACAACCCGTCCGGCAAGCTGCCGATCTCCTTCCCGCGCTCGGTCGGGCAGATCCCCACGTACTACAACCACCTGCGCATCGGCCGGCCGTTCATCGAAGGCAAGCCGGGCAACTACACCTCGCAATACTTCGAGGAGCCCAACGGCGCGCTCTACCCGTTCGGCTACGGTCTGAGCTACACCCAGTTCAGCCTCTCCGACATCAGCCTGTCGAGCGCCACGCTGCAGCGCGGCGGCCAGCTGGAAGCCAGCGTGACGCTGAAGAACACCGGCGCGCGCGACGGCGAAACCGTGGTGCAGCTGTACATCCAGGACATCGCCGCCTCGATGATCCGCCCGGTCAAGGAGCTCAAGGACTTCCAGAAGGTCATGCTCAAGGCCGGCGAGGAGAAGGTGCTGCACTTCGTCATCGACGAGGACGACCTGAAGTTCTACAACGCACAACTCCAGCACGTCGCCGAACCCGGCCGCTTCAACCTGCAGATCGGCCTGGATTCGAAGGACGTGAAGCAGCAGGGCTTCGAACTGCGCTGAGGACTCCGTGGGGCGGGTGAAACCCGCGAGAGGTGTCCGGCAGCCGACCTACCGCTGCACGCTCTCTAGGTGTAGGGGCGAACTCGTTCGCCTGACTCGACGCCGCTGGCGAACGAGTTCGCCCCGACAAGACGATTCGCCGCTGCAGGTCCCTGCAACCGTGAGCTCCAGCCACGAGTATCGCTGCTATTTCGATCGGCGGATCACTACGCCTATGCCGTCACGGCTTCACGTACCAGATGTCCTGCCAGATTCCGATCACCCGCGCCGGGTACCAGTTCTTGCCGAGGCTGCCGTTGTAGCGCGCGAGCGCCCGGCTCAGGTCGCCCTTTTCCTTTTTCAGGTAGTAGCTGAGGATGGTGCAGCCGTAGCGCAGGTTGGTGGCGTTGTCGGTGAGGTTGTCCTGTGGGCGGCCCAGTTCGGCCTTCCAGAACGGCATCACCTGCATCATTCCCTGGGCGCCAACCGGGGAGATGGCGAAGCGGTCGAAGCGGCTTTCGGCGTGGATCAGCGCCAGCACCAGGTCGGGTTTCAGGCCCGCCTTGCTGGCCTCGCGATGTACCAGCCGGAGCAGGGTGAGGCGGTCGTCGGCGCGCGGCACGTAACGCTGCAGGCGCGTCGACATGTCGAGCAGCCAGACCTCGGCGTCGAATCGATCCTGGAAACTTTCGGATTCCGCCACCGTGCGCTGCAGCAGCGCACGCAGCTCGGGCTCGGGTGCCTGGGGAATCTGGCTGAGCGCGGCATGCGCGGGCGCCGTTGCCAGCAGCAGGGCGAGCAGGGCGCAGCGCCCGTGCGACGCCAGGCCCATGAACTCAGTCCTCGCCCGGATCGGCGGCCAGGCGGCCGGCATCCTTGAGCAGGGCGTTGAGGAATTCCTTCTGCAGCTCCGGATCGTTGCGGGTCAGCTCGATCAGGCTCTGCTCCAGCTCGCTGGCTTCCTCTTCCAGGCCCAGCTCGGAAAGACGCTTGACCCGATGCACCCACTGCGGCACCTCATCGCCTTCCAGATCATCGAAGATCAGCGCATGGGCTTCGCTGAGCTTGCCGCGCAGCGAGCGGCTGACGCCCAGGCTGGCGGAGGCACGGGTGCCGTCCTGCGGGTCCTCGACGTTGATGCCGAGGGTGGCGACGCCACTCAGGTCCTGCTCGGCGAACGGGCCGTCGAGCAGGTTCAGGCGCAGTACGCCGGTGCGGTCGGTGAGCAGGTCGAGGTCGTGCGAGCCGGCCTTGACCAGCACCGGACGCTCCGCCCACGGCAGGCTGGAGTAATCCATGCGCTTGTCGAGCTGGCGCTCGTCGATGCCCGCGAGGTTCTGCTGCGAGCGTCCGTTGGACTGCACGTTCATGAACGGGTTGAGGCCGGCGAAGCCATAGCTGATCCAGCCCTTGGTGGCGCTGTCCGGCAGACGTCCGAGCAGCACCACGTTGAGTACGTTGGCGCCGACCCCGGCGACCACCGCGACCGCGCCCAGCGGCACTTCGTAGAGTTCGCGCCAGGGCTGGTAGGGCGTGTAGCGATCGTAGCGACGAGTGACCTCGAACTGGGTCAACTCGAAGGTCTTCTGCTCGAGAATGCGCACCCGCCGCTGCGGCAGTTCGAGCACGGCGGGCTCGCCGGTCTCGATCTGCAGGCTGTGGTTCAGCAGCTTTCGCTCGACCCTTTCCTCATGCTCGCTGCGTTGCGGAAGGTGGTTGGCGCAGCCGGCGAGAAACAGGGCGCCGCACAGGGCGGCGCCGGCAAGGCGCAATGAACTTGCGTTGAACATGAAGGGCTCTGTGGTCAGCGGCGGATACGGTTGGTGATGAACGACAGGACGTCGGCAACCGCGATGTTCTGGCTCTCGGTTTCGCGGCGGCCCTTGTATTCGAGAACGCCTTCGCCGAGGCCGCGATCGCTTACCACGATGCGGTGCGGAATGCCGATCAGTTCCATGTCGGCAAATTTGACGCCCGGACTGGTCTTCTTGTCACGGTCGTCGAGAAGCACCTCGAAGCCGGCCGCCGTCAGCTCGGCATACAGCTGGTCGGTGGCGAGCCTGACCGACTCGGTCTCGTACTTCAGCGGGACCAGGGCGATCTGGAACGGAGCCAGCGCGTCCGGCCAGAGAATGCCGCGCTCGTCGTGATTCTGCTCGATGGCCGCCGCCACCACGCGCGATACGCCGATGCCGTAGCAACCCATGGTCAGGGTGACCGGCTTGCCCTGTTCACCCAGTACGCTCAGGCCCATCGACTCGCTGTACTTGGTGCCGAGCTGGAAGATGTGCCCGACTTCGATGCCGCGCTTGATCACCAGCGTGCCCTGGCCATCCGGGCTCGGGTCGCCGGCAACGACGTTACGCAGGTCGGCGACTTCCGGCAGCGGCAGATCGCGCTCCCAGTTGACGCCGAAGTAGTGCTTGTCCTCGATGTTCGCGCCGGCGGCGAAGTCGCTCATCAGCGCGACCGAGCGGTCGACGATGCACGGCATCGGCATGTTCAGCGGGCCCAGCGAGCCCGGACCTGCGCCAATCGCGGCGCGGATTTCAGCATCGCTGGCGAACACCAGCGGCGCGGCGACCAGCGCCTGGTTGGAGGCCTTGATCTCGTTCAGTTCGTGGTCGCCGCGGACGATCAGTGCGACCAGCGTACCTTTCTCGGCGCCCTGCACGACCAGCGTCTTGATGGTCTTCTCGATGGGCAGGCCGAAACCGTCCACCAGCGCGGCGATGGTCTTGGTCTCCGGCGTATCCACCAGGCGCAGTTCCTCGGCGGGTGCCGGGCGCGCGGTTTCGCGCGGGACCGCTTCGGCTTTCTCGATGTTCGCCGCGTAATCCGAAGTGTCGCTGAAGACGATGTCGTCTTCGCCCGATTCGGCGAGCACGTGGAATTCATGCGAGCCGCTGCCGCCGATGGAGCCGTTGTCCGCCTGCACCGGGCGGAAATTCAGGCCAAGGCGGGTGAACACCTTGCTGTAGGCGCCGTACATCACGTCGTAGGTTTCCTGCAGGGAAGCCTGGGACAGGTGGAAGGAGTAGGCGTCCTTCATGATGAATTCGCGGCCGCGCATCAGGCCGAAGCGCGGACGGATCTCGTCGCGGAACTTGGTCTGGATCTGGAAGAAGTTGATCGGCAACTGCTTGTAGCTGTTCAGCTCGTTGCGCATCAGATCGGTGATGACTTCCTCGTGGGTCGGCCCCACGCAGAAGGCGCGGTCGTGGCGGTCCTTCAGGCGCAGCAGTTCGGGGCCGTACTGCTCCCAGCGGCCGGATTCCTGCCACAGCTCGGCTGGCTGGATGGCGGGCATCAGCACTTCCAGCGCGCCGGCGGCATTCATCTCCTCGCGGACGATGGCCTCGGCCTTGCGCAGCGCACGCAACCCCATCGGCAGCCAGGTGTAGAGGCCGGATGCCAACTTGCGGATCATCCCCGCGCGCAGCAACAGCTGATGGCTGATGACGACGGCGTCGGAGGGCGTTTCTTTGAGGGTCGAAAGCAGGAACTGACTGGTACGCATGTTTGGCCGTTCTGTCGGTTGCGGGAGCGGGAAGTGGCTCGGCATTGTACGGCGGTGACAGGGTGGCGTACAGAATTCGCCGGGCGAAGGCGATGGGGAGAGCGGGGCGATGCTGACGGCGGAACAGGTTCAGGCGCTCATTCGCGAAGGTGTGCCGATGGCCGAGGACATCGACCTGCAGGTCGAGCGGCTGGATGCCGATTGCGCGCTGGCGCGGGTGCCCTTTCATGCCAGGCTGGTCCGGCCTGGCGGCACCCTTTCGGGCCCGACCCTGATGGCCCTTGCCGATGCGGCGATGTACGCCGTGGTGCTCGGTCGCCTGGGTCGCGTGGAGATGGCGGTGACGTCCAACCTGAACATCAATTTCCTCGCCCGCCCGGCGCCAACGGATCTGCTGGCCGAAGCGACAATCCTGCGACTGAGTAGGCGGCAGGCCGTATGCGAAGTGCTGCTGTACTCGGCCGGCGCGCGAGACAACCTCGTTGCCCACGTGACCGGGACCTACGCGTTGCCGAGTTGAGGAAGGGTGGTGGCCGCGTTGCTGGCAAAGCCCGAATAGAAAAAGCCCGGCATGTGCCGGGCTTTTTCATCTCGATTAACCGAAGAGGTCCTGGATTACAGGATGCTCAGCGGGTACTCGACGAACAGACGCCATTCGTTCAGATCTTCGCTGTAGCCGCTGTCGTTGTTGCTGTTGCGGTAGATCGAGTTGCGCGCCTTGAAGGCGAGATCCTTGGCCGGGCCGCTTTGTACGGTGTACTTGACCTGGTTGAAGAATTCGCGCTCTTTGCCTTCGCCGTCGTCGGTGCTGATGTCGTAACCGTAAACGTACGCGGTTCTCCAGCTCAGGCCCGGAACGCCGTAGGTAGCGAAGTCCAGGTCATAAGCGACTTGCCAGGATTTTTCGTCTTCCTGGTTGAAGTCGGAGTAGTAGGAGTTGGCGAGGAAGATGGCGCTGCCGCCGTCGCCGATGTCGTAGGCGTAGCCCGAGTCACCGGAGTTCTGCTGGTAGGCCAGGGTCAGCGCGTGGGCGCCGAAGGCGTAGGTGCCTGCCAGGCTGAAGATGGTGTTCTTGTCAGCTTCGGTAAAATCGTTGTCGAACTTCGTCTTGTAAATGTTGAAGTCGAAGGCGAGCGATTGTTCTTCGCTGAGCGGGATCTGGTAGTTGACGTTGGCGTACTTCTTCTTCGCAACATCTTCGATGTCCGAAGCGTACAGAGCGACGCTCAGTTGGTCGTTGACTTTGTAGCTACCGCCGTAGACGTCGATGCTTTTCAGCTCGTTCGAATCGCTGCTGGAGGAAGCCATGGAGCTGTCCTGGGTGAAGCGACCGACGTTCAGCTCGAGACCTTCGATCTCGTTGCTGGTGACCAGCGTGCCGGTGAAGGATTGCGGCAGCAGGCGAGAGTCGTCATACGCCAGAACCGGCAGGCTCGGCATCTGGTTGCCGTACTTGATCACGGTGTTGGAGAACTGGACTTTGACAGCGGCGCCAGCCTGGGAAACGTCATCGGTGCGATGGCCGTTGGATTTCAGCTCGAACATGTCGTTCTGGCCGCCGTCCAGTTTCAGACCCAGCAGGCCGAAGGCGTCAACGCCGAAACCGACGGTGCCTTGGGTGAAGCCGGACTCGAAGGTGCCGATGAAGGCTTGGCCCCAAGTTTTAACGTCGTCGGTACCTTTGTTGTAATCACGGTTCCAGTAGGTGTTGCGCAGCAGCAGGTTCAGGCTGCTGTCGTCTACAAAACCTTTCGAATCGGATTGTTGGCTGGCGACAGCCATTTGAGTGGTGCCCGCTGCTACTGCCAGGGCGATTACGCTCCACTTCATCACTTGCATCGTGATTGCTCCTTTGGTTTAGAAGATTCGCGCAGCCCATTGATGGGTCTGCTCTTTTTCGTTTTTATCGGCGCCAACTTATAACATGTCGGCTTGGGTTGGCGATAGTTTCAACCGGTTTCCAATTGAACTTTTCGCCAATGTCGCAAATGAATAAATCAGGTGTCGTTTTTCTGATCTTTACCGCTAAATAGGAACTACTATTAATACGAGCCAGAAAACACTGAATTGTGGTTAGCAACAACCGTGCACAAAATCCAAAAAAGCCGAAAAAAGCCGAACTTTCGCGGTCGGCGATCAGTCTGCACCATTTCACGCTTTTTTCACACTTGCCGCCTGTCACCTCCGCTGCCAAGTTTTGGGGCGTCGGTATTTGATCTGCTTCATGCTAGGGCGTGGCCGCAAATGCTCGGTATCCTTGGAAAATTGGCTGGCGCTGCCGCCGTTTGGTCTGTCAGTGGAGATGCAGATGTTCATTCTCGATTCGCAACTTGAGCGCGACACCCTGCCGGTCGGCGATTTCCCGCTGTGCCGGCTGCTGTTGATCAATGATGCTCAATACCCCTGGTTCGTCCTTGTGCCACGCCGTGAGGACGTCAGTGAGGTGTTTCAGCTGTCGCAGGCCGATCAGCAGGCGCTTTGGGCGGAAACCGCGTTCCTCGCCGAGGCGCTGAAGGACACTTTCGCGGCGGACAAGATCAACGTCGCGGCGCTCGGCAACGTGGTCAGCCAGTTGCACATGCACGTGATCGTGCGGCGGCGCACGGATGTCGCCTGGCCGGCGCCGGTCTGGGGGAGGCATCCGGCCAGGCCCTACGAGGCGCTGCAGGTCGATGCGATCAAGGACAAGCTGCGCCTGGTCCTCTCCAGCAACTTCAGCTTCGTCGAGGCGGCGATATGAGCCTGGAGACGCGGATGGCCGATCTGGAAAGTCGCCAGGCGTTTCAGGACGATGCGTTGCAGACGCTGAGCGATGTCGTCGCCGAGCAGCAACGCCTGATCGACCGGCTGCAGGTGCAGTTGGCTGCCCTGGCGGGGCGCCAGGAGGAGCTGAGCGGGCAACTGGGGGGCGAGCAGGATGACGCGCCACCGCCGCATTATTGAGGAATGAAAAAAAGCCCGCTGATCAGCGGGCTTTTTTGTTCATGCCGCGTTTCAGTAACGGCTGGGCAGGGCGGCGATCACGTCTTCTGCCTGCAGGCCCTTGTCGCGTTGCATCACTGAGAACTCCACGCGCTGGCCTTCGATCAGTACGCGATGGCCTTCGCCGCGGATGGCGCGGAAGTGGACGAAGATGTCATCGCCAGTGTCGCGGGAAATGAAGCCGAAGCCCTTTGAAGTATTGAACCACTTGACCGTGCCGGTCTCGCGATTGCCCAGGTCGGCGCTGCCGCTCGATGCGTAGGATTCGCCGCCGCGGCGCTGAAGGTTGATGGCCAGGTGCAGCGCTGCTGCGACCACCACCACGATGAGGCTGAGGAAGATCGCCGGTTTGCCGCCAATCAGCGGCAGGGGCGCCAGGAGAACCAGGGTCTGCACGATCACTGCGATCACCAGCAGGGCCGAGACCAGGCTCTGCAGTTGCGGATGGGTTTCCTTGCCGAGTGGGGCGATGGGGGCCATCAGCAGATTGATCAGGCCGAACAGCGACAGGTAAAGGGCGTCGGGTTGTTGCAGGTAGGGCAGGGCTTCCGCGCTCAGACTGGGTACGAAGGACAGCAGCAGGGCAGCAGCGCCCGCCAGGAGATGGACGATTCTCAGCATGTTGAAGTGGCTCACTATATAGATGTCACGAGGAAGAGCTGAGTCGGACTGCCCCGGTAGTGGAGGGCAAATGCGCCTGGTCAGCCTATGTCGCGGCAGTTGGTCGGCCGCGACACGCCGCGTATTTAACAGTAAAGATCGGGAGCGCTCAAATCAGGCGCTCAGGGTGACGTCCAGTGGCAGGGGTTGTACCTGGTTGCGGCCACTGTGTTTCGCCAGATAGAGCGCATCGTCCGCGCGCGTCAGCAGGCTTTCCAGGTTGTCGGATTCGCTGGCCAGGGCGATGCCGAAGGACGCGGTGATGGTGTCCAGCACCTGGTCGGTGCGGCGCACCTTGACCCGCAGGGCCTGGATCTTGGTGCGTACCAGTTCGGCGAATTCCCGCGCCGTTTCCAGCGTATGGCAGCCGCGCAGCACCACGCAGAACTCCTCGCCGCCGTAGCGCGCGGCTATGCCCTGCTCGGGAAGCAGGTCGCGCAGCAGTTGCCCGACGTGCTGCAGCACGCGGTCGCCGAGCGGGTGGCCGTAGTGGTCGTTGAACTGCTTGAAGTGGTCGATATCCATCATGATCAGCGCCAGGCCCGCACGTTCGCCGGTCAGTGCCTGTTCGAGAAGGCGGCTGAAGGCGCTGCGGTTGAACACCTGGGTCAGGCTGTCCAGCGTCGCGGCGATCTGTGCGCGTTCCAGCTGGCTCTTCAGGTTCTGGATTTCCGCCTGGGCGGCGCGCAGACGATGGAGGAAGCGGTCCTGCTGCTCCTGCATCTCCTGGGTGCTCTGCTGGAGATCAAGCAGCACGCTGGGCAGGTTGTCGATGATCGGTTCATGCAGGGCGGCAAGGCCCTGGCGCAGGCTGCTCTGGAACGACTGGCCGCCGGCCATGTTCTGCGAAACGTTGCCTTCGATGTCCTCGACCAGGTCGAGCACCTGCTGCTGGCCGCTGCGCGCTTCTTCCAGCTCGCCGCGGATGATGTATTCGCGAAACAGTTTCGCCGCGCTTTCCGCGGGGACGCCGTCGAAATCTTCGACGATCTTGTCCAGGCGACGATTGAGCTCCGCTTCCCGGCCCGTGCTGTAGGTGTACCAGAGCGCGTAGTGCATCGGGTTCGGCGGAATGTCGTGGCGGACCATCAGTGGTACGGCACGCTTGAGAATGTCGGCGGCCTCCCGGGTCTCTTCGGGGTAGAGCTCGAGAATCGAGGGGGCTTTGAGCTTCATGCACGTGACCTGGTCGGCGCTGCTGTGTGGGTGGTCGGTAAGGAAATGGGAGCCGGCGCGGGCAGGCTCCCGGGTGCTCAGGCGGCCAGCAGGCTGCGCAGCATCCATGCGGTTTTTTCATGGACCTGCATGCGCTGGGTAAGCAGGTCGGCGGTCGGCTCGTCGCTGACCTTGTCCAGCAGCGGGAAGATGCCACGGGCAGTGCGCACAACGGCTTCCTGGCCCTGTACCAGCAGCTTGATCATTTCATCGGCGCTCGGCACGCCGCTTTCCTCCTTGATCGAGGAAAGGCTGGCGTAGGCGGCGTAGGTGCCCGGGGCCGGGAAGCCGAGGGCGCGGATGCGTTCGGCGATCAGGTCCACGGCGAGGGCGAGTTCGGTGTACTGACCTTCGAACATCAGGTGCAGCGTGTTGAACATCGGGCCGGTGACGTTCCAGTGGAAGTTGTGGGTTTTCAGATACAGGGTGTAGGTATCCGCAAGCAGGCGCGAAAGGCCTTCGGCAATGGCGGCGCGATCCGGTTCTGCGATGCCGATATTGATTTCCATGTCATCTCCTTGTCGGTGGTTCTGGATTGATGGTGGAGCCTAGCATAGAGCGCCCGCGCCCCGTTCCTCCATGGTGGCGGTCGCTCGCGAGGCTGATTCGATGGTGCGTCGATTGGCCCGATGGTTGTTTGCGCTGGATCAGTTGGCGCGGCCTGCGCGAAGAGCGGATGTGGCCGGGCGACGGCTGCGCCATGCCGATTAACCAGATATAATCCCGCGCTTTATTGCCGCTCACCGCTTCATTCGCGCGTCGTCAGGTCTGCCTGTCCCGGCGGCCCGATCGAAGAGCGTGCTCCCGGATTCGCGCAGCCGTCGGCTGATCAGGCGCCCGTTTTTCCAGCGCCACACCGCACCTTCCGCGCGACCCTACGAATCAAGACTCAAGAGAAGAAACCGGATCATGATGCGCAGCCACTATTGCGGCCAACTAAACGAAAGCCTGGAAGGTCAGGAAATCTCTCTGTGCGGCTGGGTTCACCGTCGTCGCGACCATGGCGGGGTGATCTTCCTCGATATCCGCGATCGTGAAGGTCTGGCCCAGGTGGTCTTCGATCCGGATCGCGCCGAGACCTTCGCCGTCGCCGACCGCGTACGCAGCGAATACGTGGTGCGTATCACCGGCAAGGTACGCCTGCGTCCGGCCGGTGCCGGCAATGCCAACATGGCATCGGGGGCCATCGAGGTGCTCGGCTACTCGCTGGAAGTGCTGAACGAGGCGGAAACCCCGCCGTTCCCGCTCAACGAATACAGCGACGTCGGCGAGGAAACCCGCCTGCGCTATCGCTTCATCGACCTGCGTCGCCCGGAAATGGCCGCCAAGCTGCGCCTGCGTTCGAGCATCACCTCGAGCATCCGTCGCTACCTCGACGAGAACGGCTTCCTCGATGTCGAGACGCCGATCCTCGGCCGTCCGACTCCGGAGGGCGCGCGTGACTACCTGGTGCCGAGCCGTACCTATCCGGGCCATTTCTTCGCCCTGCCGCAGTCGCCGCAGCTGTTCAAGCAGCTGTTGATGGTGGCCGGCTTCGATCGTTACTACCAGATCGCCAAGTGCTTCCGCGACGAAGACCTGCGTGCCGACCGCCAGCCGGAATTCACCCAGATCGACATCGAGACCAGCTTCCTCGGCGAAGACGAGATCATCGGCCTGACCGAGAAGATGATTCGCCAGCTGTTCAAGGAAGTGCTCGACCTCGAGTTCGGCGAATTTCCGCACATGACTTTCGCCGAGGCCATGCGCCGCTACGGTTCCGACAAGCCGGACCTGCGCATCCCGATGGAGCTGGTGGACGTCGCCGACCAGCTCAAGGATGTCGAATTCAAGGTCTTCAGCGGCCCGGCCAACGATCCCAAGGCGCGTGTCGCCGCACTGCGCGTGCCGGGCGGGGCGAGCATGCCGCGCAGCCGCATCGACGAGTACACCAAGTTCGTCGGCATCTACGGCGCCAAGGGCCTGGCCTACATCAAGGTCAACGAGCGCGCCAAGGGTGTCGAAGGTCTGCAGTCGCCGATCGTCAAGAACATTCCCGAGGCCAACCTCAACACCATCCTCGACCGCGTCGGCGCGGTGGATGGCGACATCGTGTTCTTCGGCGCCGACCGCGCCAAGGTGGTCAGCGAGGCCCTCGGCGCGCTGCGCATCAAGCTCGGCCACGACCTGGAACTGCTGACCTGCGAGTGGGCGCCGATGTGGGTCGTCGACTTCCCGATGTTCGAGGAAAACGACGACGGCTCGCTCTCCGCGCTGCACCACCCGTTCACCTCGCCCAAGTGCACCCCGGAAGAGCTCGAAGCCAACCCGGCGGCGGCGCTCTCGCGTGCCTACGACATGGTGCTCAACGGCACCGAGCTGGGCGGCGGTTCGATCCGTATCCACAACAAGGCGATGCAGCAGGCGGTGTTCCGCGTGCTCGGCATCGACGAGGCGGAGCAGGAAGAGAAGTTTGGCTTCCTCCTCGATGCGCTCAAGTTCGGCGCGCCGCCGCACGGTGGCCTGGCCTTCGGTCTGGATCGCCTGGTGATGCTGATGACCGGCGCCCAGTCGATCCGCGAAGTGATCGCCTTCCCGAAAACCCAGAGCGCCGCGGACGTCATGACCCAGGCGCCGGGTTCGGTGGATTCGCGCGCGCTGCGCGACCTGCACATTCGCCTGCGCGAACAGCCCAAGGCCGAGTGATCGGTGCCGGGCGGCGGCGGTTGCGGCCGGCGCCCTTGCAACACAGTGAATCGATAGAGAGACGGAGTGAGTTATGGCTGGTCATTCCAAATGGGCCAACATCAAGCATCGCAAGGGTCGTCAGGACGCCAAGCGCGGCAAGATCTTCACCAAGCTGATTCGTGAGCTGACGGTAGCGGCGTCCCAGGGCGGCGGTCTGCCGGCGGACAACCCGCGCCTGCGCCTGGCCGTGGACAAGGCGCTCACCGCCAACATGACGCGCGACACCATTGATCGGGCGATCGCCCGCGGCGTCGGTTCCGACGATGCCGGCAAGGTCGAGGAACTGACTTACGAAGGCTACGCGCCGAGCGGTGTGGCGATCATCGTCGAGGCGATGACCGACAACCGCAACCGTACCGCTGCCGAAGTGCGCCATGCGTTCAGCAAGTGCGGCGGCAACCTCGGCACCGACGGTTCGGTGGCCTACCTGTTCGAGCGCAAGGGGCAGATCAGCTTCGCGCCGGGCGTGGCCGAGGACGCGCTGATGGAAGCGGCGCTGGAAGCGGGCGCCGATGACGTGGTCGGCAACGAGGACGGTTCCTTCGACGTGTTTACCAGCTTCGTCGACTTCATCGCCGTCAACGAGGCGCTGAGCGCTGCCGGGTTCAAGGGCGAAGAGGCGGAGGTGACGATGATCCCCTCGACCACCGCGTCGCTCGACCTGGAGACCGCGCAGAAGGTGCTCAAGCTGATCGACATGCTCGAGGACCTGGACGACGTGCAGAACGTCTACTCCAACGCCGACATCTCCGAAGAGATCATGGAGCAGTTGGGCTGATTCAGCCCGTGTGGCAACGAGCCGGAACGCGTTCGCGCGCTTCCGGCTTTTTATTGGCGGCGCGGTGACGCAGGCGTTGCCCGGCCCTATACTCGCGGCCTGGATAAATAGACAGTGGATGGCGACGCGGGTGGACAAGGTATGACGCTGATCCTCGGTATCGATCCCGGCTCGCGCATCACCGGCTACGGCGTGGTGCGCGACACCGGTCGCGGCTGCGAGTACGTGGCTTCCGGCTGCATACGCACCGGTAGCGGCGAGATGCCGGAGCGTCTGCAGGCGGTGTACCGCGGCGTGCGCGAGGTGATCCGCCTGCACGGGCCGATGACCATGGGCATCGAGCAGGTGTTCATGGCGCGCAACCCGGATTCGGCGTTGAAGCTCGGCCAGGCACGCGGCGCGGCGATCGTTGCGGCGGCGGAGGAGGGCCTGGTGATCGCCGAGTACACCGCGACCCAGGTCAAGCAGGCCATCGCCGGCACCGGCGGTGCCGACAAGCAGCAGGTGATGATGATGGTGATGCACCTGCTCAAGCTGGTGCAGAAGCCGCAGATCGACGCCTCCGACGCCCTCGCCATCGCGCTCTGTCATGCGCACCATCGGCAGAGCCTGATTCCCCATGGTCTGGCCAGCGCCAAGCGGCGCGGCGGCCGACTTCGTTTGTAAGATTATTTGAGGAAGCATTCGTGATCGGACGTTTGCGTGGCACCCTGTTGGAAAAGCAGCCGCCGCACCTGGTCGTCGACGTGGGTGGCGTTGGCTATGAGCTGGAAGTGCCGATGACGACGCTGTACCGCCTGCCGTCGCTGAACGAAACGGTGACCCTGCACACCCATCTGGTGGTCCGCGAGGACGCCCATCTGCTCTATGGCTTCTATGAGAAGCGCGAGCGTGAGCTGTTCCGCGAGCTGATCCGGCTCAACGGCGTCGGTCCGAAACTGGCGCTGGCATTGATGTCCGGCATGGAGGTCGACGAACTGGTGCGCTGCGTCCAGGCCGGCGATACCTCGACGCTGGTGAAGATTCCCGGCGTCGGCAAGAAGACCGCCGAGCGCCTGCTGGTGGAGCTCAAGGACCGCTTCAAGGCTTGGGAAAGCATGCCGGCCATCGCCACCCTGGTGGTTGAACCTCGACCTGGTATGGCAGTCTCAAGCGCCGAGAACGATGCGCTGAGTGCCCTGGTTTCCCTGGGTTTCAAACCGCAGGAAGCCAGCCGGGCAGTCGCCGCGATCCAGGAGAAAGGCTTGAGCAGTGAAGAATTGATCCGCCGCGCGCTGAAGGGGATGGTCTGAGGTGATAGAAGCCGATCGCCTTGTCACCGCCACCAGTCGCGAGCGCGACGAGCAGCTGGATCGCGCGATCCGGCCGCTGCGCCTGGCCGACTACATCGGCCAGCCCAGCGTGCGAGAGCAGATGGAGCTGTTCATCCAGGCCGCCAAGGGTCGCCAGGAAGCGCTCGACCACACGCTGATCTTCGGCCCGCCCGGCCTCGGCAAGACCACCCTGGCGAACATCATCGCCCAGGAAATGGGCGTGGCGATCAAGAGCACTTCGGGCCCGGTGCTGGAACGCCCAGGCGATCTGGCCGCGCTGCTGACCAATCTGGAGGCGGGCGACGTGCTCTTCGTCGACGAGATCCACCGGCTGTCGCCGATCGTCGAGGAGGTGCTCTATCCGGCGATGGAGGATTTCCAGCTCGACATCATGATCGGCGAGGGCCCGGCCGCGCGCTCGATCAAGCTCGACCTGCCGCCCTTCACCCTGGTCGGCGCCACCACTCGCGCGGGCATGCTGACCAATCCGCTGCGCGATCGCTTCGGCATCGTCCAGCGGCTGGAGTTCTACAACACCGCCGACCTCACCACCATCGTCAGCCGCTCCGCGGAAATCCTCGGCCTGCCAACGGAAGTCGAGGGCGCCTACGAGATCGCCCGCCGTGCGCGCGGCACGCCGCGTATCGCCAACCGTCTGCTGCGGCGCGTGCGCGACTTCGCCGAAGTTCGCGGCACCGGACACATCAGTCGCGACATCGCGGACAAGGCGCTGAACCTGCTGGATGTCGACGAGCATGGCTTCGATCATCAGGATCGCCGCCTGCTGCTGACCATGATCGACAAGTTCGACGGCGGCCCGGTGGGCATCGACAGCCTGGCCGCGGCGATCAGCGAGGAGCGGCACACCATCGAGGACGTGCTCGAACCCTTCCTGATCCAGCAGGGTTACATCATGCGAACCCCGCGGGGTCGCGTGGTCACCCGCCATGCCTATCTGCATTTCGGCCTCAACGTTCCCAAGCGGCTTGGCGAGGCGCCGGTCGCCGATCTGTTCGAGGGGGCCGACGAATGACATCCACGGCAAAAAAATACTTGGTATTGCCGATTGGCAACCACGCGGGCGCGAACTAGAGTATGCCCGCGCAAAACGCAGTACCGCCTTTCGCCCATCGCTGTCGCGTCTACTACGAAGACACCGATGCCGGGGGCATCGTCTACTACGTCAATTACCTCAAGTTCATGGAGCGGGCTCGCACCGAACGGCTAAGAGCGCTGGGTTTTTCCCAGTCCGAGCTGGTCGGCGAGAATCTGCTATTCGTCGTGCATTCGACGCAGGCCCGCTACCTGGCGCCGGCGCGGCTCGACGACGAACTCGAAGTGACTGCGCACGTCGTGGAATTGAACAGGGCCAGCCTGCGCTTCATGCAACAGGTGCGGCGGGCCTCGGATAATGCGCTGCTCTGCGAAGGGCAGTTCCTGGTGGCCTGTGTGCGCGCCGACAGTTTGAAACCCCGGGGCATTCCCGAAGCGCTGCGCGCAGCCTTCGCCAATGACCCGTCGTCCCTTTCAGGAGAGTAAGCGTGGAAGCCAACGCCGTTGACCATATGTCCATGTGGAGTCTGATCAGCAACGCCAGCGTGGTGGTGCAGCTGGTCATGCTGGTTCTGGTGGCCGCATCGGTCGCTTCGTGGATCATGATTTTCCAGCGCGCGACCATGCAGCGGGCCGCGAAGAAATCCCTCGACAGCTTCGAGGAGCGCTTCTGGTCGGGCATCGACCTGTCCAAGCTGTATCGCCAGGCCGGCAGCAACCCCGATCCTGATTCGGGCGTCGAGCAGATCTTCCGCGCCGGCTTCAAGGAATTCTCCCGTCTTCGCCAGCAGGCCGGCGTCGACCCGGATGCGGTCATGGACGGCGTCGCCCGCGCCATGCGCGTGGCCATCTCGCGTGAGGAAGAGAAGCTCGAGCAGAGCCTGCCGTTCCTTGCCACCGTCGGTTCCACCAGCCCCTACGTTGGCCTGTTCGGCACCGTCTGGGGGATCATGAACTCCTTCCGCGGTCTGGCGCAGGTGCAGCAGGCCACGCTGGCCACCGTCGCGCCCGGCATCGCCGAGGCGCTGATCGCTACCGCGATCGGCCTGTTCGCCGCGATCCCGGCGGTCGTCGCCTACAACCGCTTCTCCTCGCGCGGCGAGATGCTGATCGCCCGCTACTACACCTTCGCCGACGAATTCCAGGCGATCCTGCACCGCAAGGTCCACACCAGCGAGGAGTGAGGCGTCGCCCCACTCAGCAGGCTTTCCATTCGAACAGGTTCTAAGTCATGGCGAGAATTCGCAACAGACGCAAGCCGGTCGCCGAGATGAACGTGGTGCCTTACATCGACGTGATGCTGGTGCTGCTGGTGATCTTCATGGTGACCGCGCCGATGCTCAATCAGGGCGTCAAGGTCGATCTGCCCAAGGTCAGCAGCGAAGCGCTGCCGCAGGACAACGACTCCCAGGTGCTGACCATTTCCATCAAGGCCGACAAGACCTACTACTGGAACATCGGCAGCGAAGTGGACACCGAAACGCAACAGGCCAAGGCCTCGACCTTGCCGGAGATGACCCGCGCGGTCACCGCGATCATGAGCGAGAACAGCCGCCAGGGTAAGAAGGTGCAGGTCTTCGTGCGCGGCGACAAAGCCGTCGATTACGGCGCGGTGATGGCCGCCATGGGAGGCCTGCAGACCGCCGGCGTGGGTAATGTCGGGCTGATCACCGAGGCGCCTTGATGTTCCAGCGTGAACGGTCCCCTTCGGAAAGCTATTTCTGGCCGAGCATCCTGGCTCTGGCGCTGCACATCCTGCTGTTCGGCACGATGTTCGTCAGCTTCGCCTACACTCCCGAGCTGCCGCCCGCCAAGCCGATCGTCCAGGCGACGCTTTATCAGCTCAAATCGCAGAGCCGCGCGACTACCCAGACCAATCAGAAAATCGCCGGCGAGGCGAAGAAGACGGCTGCCAAGCAATACGAGACCGAGCAGCTCGAGCAGAAGAAGATCGAGCAGCAGAAGCAGGAGGCTGTGAAAGCCGCGGAACAAAAGAAAGCCGACGAAGCTCGAAAGGCCGACGAAGCGGAAAAGGCAGCCGAGGCCGAGAAGGCAGCGGCGGAGAAGAAAGCCGAAGCCGCCAAGGCCGAAGAGGCCAAGAAAGCCGAGCAGGCCGACATCGCGAAGAAAAAGGCTGAGGAAGAGGCGAAGAAACAGGCTGAAGCCGACGCCAAGAAGAAAGAAGAGGACGCCAAGAAGAAAGCGGCCGACGACGCGAAGAAGAAAGCCGCCGAGGATGCCCGCAAGAAAGCCGTCGAGGATGCCAAGAAGAAAGCCGCTGCCGATTCGGCGAAGAAGAAGGCCGCCGCCGAAGCTGCGAAGAAGGCCGCTGCGGACAAGAAAGCCCAGGCCCTGGCCGAGCTGCTTTCCGATGACACCGAGCGGCAGGAAGCACTGGCGGATGAGGTAGGCGACCAGACCAGCGGAAACTTCGACGACCTGATCCGGATTCGCGCTGCAGAAGGCTGGACCCGTCCGCCTTCGGCGCGCAACAACATGACGGTGGTGCTGCAGATCGCCATGTTGCCGGACGGCACCGTAACCAGCGTCAGCGTGGCCAAGTCCAGTGGTGACGGGCCGTTCGATGCCTCGGCGGTAGCTGCAGTGAAGAACATTGGTCGACTCACCGAAATGCAGGGCCTGAAGCCCGCGGACTTCCAGCCGTACCGCTCATTCAAGATGACATTCACACCTGAGGATTTAGCGTTGTGACCAAGTTTCTTCGAGGTTTACTGGTAATCGTCTTCTGTGCGGCCGGTGCTGCCATGGCCCAGGAAAAGAACATCCTGGTGACCACCGGTGCCGATCGGGCGATCCCGATTGCCGTGGTTCCCTTCGGCTGGCAAAGCGGCAGCGTGCTGCCTGACGACATGGCCGAGATCATCGGCAACGACCTGCGCAACTCGGGGACTTTCGAGCCGATTCCACGGCAGAACATGATCAGCCTGCCGAGCCAGGCCAGTGAAATCATCTACCGCGACTGGAAGGCCATCGGTGCCCAGTACGTGCTGGTCGGCAACATCGTGCCGGCCGGCGGCCGGTTGCAGGTGCAGTTCGCCCTGTTCAACGTGGCCACCGAACAGCAGGTCGCGACTGGTAGCGTCGGCGGCGGCGTCGATCAACTGCGCGACATGGCGCACCACATCGCCGACCAGTCGTTCGAGAAGCTCACCGGCATCAAGGGCGCCTTCTCCACGCGCATGCTCTACGTCACCGCCGAGCGCATGGGTGGCGGCACCGGCAACACCCGCTACACCCTGCAGCGCTCCGACTACGACGGCGCCCGCGCAGTGACCCTCTTGCAGTCGCGCGAGCCGATCCTGTCGCCGCGTTTCGCGCCGGATGGCCGGCGCATCGCCTACGTGTCCTTCGAGCAGCGTCGCCCTCGGATCTTCCTGCAGCACATCGATACCGGTCGTCGCGAGCAGCTGACCAACTTCGAGGGCCTGAACGGTGCGCCGGCATTCTCTCCGGACGGCAATCGCCTGGCCTTCGTGTTGTCCAAGGACGGCAACCCGGAAATCTACGTGATGGATCTGGGCAGCCGGCAGATCACCCGCGTGACCAACTCCAACAGCATCGACACCGAACCCTTCTGGGGCGCCGACGGTCGCACGTTGTACTTCACTTCGGATCGTGCGGGTAAACCGCAGATCTATAAACAAAGCATCGGTGGCGGTGCGGCTGAGCGAGTTACTTTTACCGGTAACTACAATGCCAACCCGAAACTTTCCGCCGATGAAAAAACTTTGGTGATGATCCATCGTCAGGATGGCTTCACCAACTTCAAAGTCGCTGCGCAGGATCTCCAGCGCGGCAGCTTGCGCATCCTTTCCGATACCAACCTGGATGAGTCTCCCACTGTTGCGCCGAATGGCACCATGCTAATCTACGCCACCCGCCAGCAGGGCCGGGGAGTCTTGATGCTCGTATCTATAAACGGTCGAGTTAGGCTCCCACTTCCTACCGCTCAAGGCGAAGTCCGAGAGCCATCCTGGTCCCCTTACCTGAACTGATGCGGCGTCAACACATACAACTTTGAAACACACACTGGGGTCATTAGGAGTTACATCATGGAAATGCTGAAATTTGGGAAATTCGCTGCTCTGGCTCTGGCCATGGCCGTTGCTGTTGGTTGCTCGTCCAAAGGCGGCGACGCCGCTGGCGAAGGTGCAGCTGTTGATCCGAACGCTGGCTACGGCGCAAACAGCGGTGCCGTTGACGGCAGCCTGAGCGACGAAGCCGCCCTGCGCGCCATCACCACCTTCTACTTCGAGTACGACAGCTCCGACCTGAAGCCGGAAGCCATGCGCGCTCTGGACGTTCACGCCAAGGACCTGAAAGGCAATGGCGCTCGCGTCGTTCTGGAAGGCCACACCGACGAGCGCGGCACCCGCGAGTACAACATGGCTCTGGGCGAGCGTCGTGCTAACGCCGTTCAGCGTTACCTGGTACTACAGGGCGTTTCCCCGGCTCAGCTGGAACTGGTTTCCTACGGCGAAGAGCGTCCGGTTGCCACTGGTAACGACGAGCAGTCCTGGGCCCAGAACCGTCGCGTCGAACTGCGTAAGTAATTCGACATGCGCAAGTGCTCTCGTGCTCTGATCCTGTTGGCTGTCAGTTTGCCGTTCGCGGCAATGGCTCAGGTCCCCGTGGAAGATGGCGATGCCGGATACAACAACGGCAGCAGTTCGTATCCTCCATCGGGTTACGGCACGAGTGGCGCCTATGCCGCCGGGGGCGGGGCTTCGGCCCCGACCTCGGCGCAGGGCGAGATGTTCATGCAGCTGCAGCAGCTGCAGCAGGAGATCGCGCAGTTGCGCGGTACTCTCGAGGAACAGCAGAACGAGATCCAGCGCCTGAAGCAGGAAGGTCTCGAACGCTATCAGGACCTCGATAGTCGTTTGGCGGGCGCAGCCAGCGCACCGACCACGCAGAATTCAGCCGGTGGCGCCGTAGACGCCAGTGGCACCCCCTCCGCTCCGGCAGGTCCGGCTACGGCGGCAAGCAGCGAGCCGAGCGATCCGGCGAAGGAAAAGGTGTATTACGACGCCGCTTTCGACCTGATCAAGGCCAAGGACTTCGAAAAGGCCAGTCAGGCGTTCAACGCCTTCCTGCGCAAGTATCCGAGCAGCCAGTACGCGGGTAATGCCCAGTACTGGCTCGGCGAGGTGAATCTCGCCAAGGGCGATCTGCAGGGCGCCGGTCAGGCGTTCGCCAAGGTCAGCTCCACTTATCCGAATCATCCCAAGGTGCCGGACTCGCTGTACAAGCTTGCCGATGTCGAGCGTCGCCTGGGGAATACCGACAAGGCGCGTACGGCGCTGCAGCAGGTGGTCGCCCAATACCCGGGCAGCTCCGCTGCGCAACTGGCGCAACGGGATCTGCAAACCCTGCGCTGAGCCTGTTGGTTCACATCGAATCCCGCGCCTGTCGCGGGATTTTCGTTTCTGCCATTCGAGGATTCGTCGATGAACGACAAGAAAGCGGTGATTCTGCTCTCCGGTGGCCTCGACTCGGCCACGGTGGTCGCTATGGCCCGAAGGCAGGGCTATGCCTGCTACGGCATGAGTTTCGACTACGGCCAGCGTCACCGAGCCGAATTGCAGGCCGCGGAGCGCGTGGCGCAGCAACTGGGCGTGGCGGAGCACAAGGTCATCGGTCTGGACTTGAACGGCATTGGCGGGTCGGCACTTACCGATCTGTCGATCGACGTGCCGATGGGTCTGGTCGAAGGCATTCCGGTGACCTACGTGCCGGCGCGCAATACGCTGTTCCTCTCGCTTGCGCTGGGCTGGGCCGAGGTGCTCGGCGCCCGGGACATCTTCATCGGAGTAAATGCGGTGGACTACTCAGGCTATCCGGATTGCCGGCCCGAGTTCATCGAGGCTTTCGAGCGTACCGCCAACCTGGCTACCCGCGCCGGCGTCGAAGGCGCCGGTTTCCGTATCCAGGCGCCGCTGCAGTACCTGAGCAAGGCGCAGATCATCGCCGAGGGCGTGTCGCTGGGCGTCGACTACGGGCTCACCGTGTCCTGCTATCAGGCCGACGACGAGGGCAGGGCGTGCGGTCGTTGCGACAGCTGTCGGCTGCGTGCCGCCGGCTTTTCCGCGGCCGGCGTTGCGGATCCCACCCGCTACTGCTGAAGTTTTTTTCGCGCAGGTGTTGATTTGTCGAGATAAATCAGTATCATGCGCTCCGCGTCGGGTCGTTAGCTCAGTTGGTAGAGCAGTTGGCTTTTAACCAATTGGTCGTAGGTTCGAATCCTACACGACCCACCACTCCCTCCCCGCAACGCCCCCCTACCAGTATCCAATAGAGCCGCTCGCCAGCATCGTTGACGGGTATAATCGGTGCACTGAAAGCATATTCAGAGCCTGATGACATGACTCAGATTTCCGAACGCCTGTTGGTTCAGGCCCACCTAGACGCCAAGCAGCCGGTGCCTTTGACTGCCGAGCAGGAAGCCTTCTATCGCAGCGAAATCGCCGCCGAGCTGAAGAAGCAGGATGCCGTGCTGGTCGCTCACTATTACTGCGATCCGGTCATCCAGGCGCTTGCCGAGGAAACTGGCGGCTGCGTTTCCGATTCCCTGGAAATGGCCCGTTTCGGCAACCAGCATGCGGCGCAGACCGTGGTGGTTGCCGGGGTCAAGTTCATGGGTGAGACGGCGAAGATTCTCAACCCGGAAAAGCGCGTGCTGATGCCGACGCTGGAGGCCACCTGTTCGCTCGACCTGGGTTGCCCGGTGGAAGAGTTCTCGGCCTTCTGCGACCAGCATCCCGAGCGCACCGTGGTGGTCTACGCCAACACTTCGGCGGCAGTGAAGGCGCGCGCCGACTGGGTGGTGACCTCCAGTTGCGCGCTGGAGATCGTCGAAAGCCTGATGGACAACGGCGAGAAGATTCTCTGGGCGCCGGACAAGCACCTGGGACGCTACATCCAGCGCGAAACCGGTGCCGACATGCTGCTCTGGGACGGTGCCTGCATCGTCCATGAGGAATTCAAGTCCAAGCAGCTCGAAGACATGAAGGCCCTGTATCCGGAGGCGGCGATCCTCGTCCACCCTGAGTCGCCGGAATCGGTGATCGCCCTGGCCGATGCGATCGGCTCGACCAGCCAGTTGATCAAGGCCGCGCAAACGCTGCCGAACCCGATGTTCATCGTCGCCACCGACCGCGGCATCTTTTACAAGATGCAGCAGCTGTGTCCGGACAAGACCTTCATCGAGGCGCCTACGGCCGGCAACGGCGCTGCCTGTCGCAGTTGCGCGCATTGCCCGTGGATGGCGATGAATACGCTGGAACGCACGCTGAAGGGCCTGCGCGAGGGCAGCAACGAGATCTTCGTCGACCCGGCGCTGGTGCCGCGCGCGGTTAAGCCACTCAAGCGCATGCTGGATTTCACCCAGGCCGCGCGCCTGGCGCTGGCCGGCAACGCCTGAGTCGTCAGTTAGATGAACGAAAAAGCCCGCCGATTGGCGGGCTTTTTCGTTTGGGCGCTTGCCGGGTCATGCGCTGCAGTGCCGCTTCGCGGTGAAACGGCAACAGGCCGTGTTACATCATTTGCTCGACCGTCTTCTTCTCGTCTATCAGCTCGCGCTGGCGGGCGTCGATGCGCGAGGCCAGCGGAAAGTTGTTGCTGGCGCGGCGCTTGGCGAAGTCCAGCTGCTCGATGGCCTGATCGAAGTCGCCGACCAGGGCGAAGAACTCCGCACGGGCTTCGTGCAGGCCGATGGTGTTGCCGGCCATGCCGCGCACCTCCGCCACCTGGTACCAGACGTCCGGATCGTTCGGCCGGCTCTTCAGCAGGTCGTTGAGCAGGGTTTCCGCCTGCTCCGGGCGATTCTGCTTGAGCAGCAGGTCGGTGCGCGCCTGCTTCAGCGGGAAGTTGTTCGGGTAGATGCCGGACAGCCGGTCGATCCGTACCTGCGCGTCGTTGAGGCGATTGGCCGTGACGTCCAGGTCGACCTGGGCGAGGTTGTACGGCACGTTGTTCGGCTCTTTCTCCAGCAGCGTCTTGAGGATGCCGCGCGCCTCGTCCTGCTGGCCGCTCTTGGTCAGGCCCAGCACCAGGCCGTAGCGGGCGGCGTCCAGTTGCGGGTTCTCGTCGAGCATCGCGCGAAAGCGCTTGGTGGCGATCCCCGGCGTGCTCTCGAACATCAGCTGCACCCGCGCGCGCATCAGCTGGTAGGTCAGGCTGTCTTCCTTGCCGCCCTTGGGGTAGGTCTCGGCACGGTTGCGCGTGTCGGCGATGCGCGATTCGGTGATCGGGTGGGTGAGGAGGAATTCCGGCGGGTTCTGCGTATAGCGATATTCGCGCTGCAGGCGTTCGAACATGCTCGGCATTGAGCGCGGGTCGTAACCGGCGCGCTCCAGGTTGACCACGCCGACGCGGTCGGCCTCCGCTTCGTTCTGCCGCGAGAAGCGCAGCTGGCTCTGGATCGCCGCGGCCTGGGTGCTGGCGATGGCGGCCATACCGGCATCGCCGGCACCGGCCACGGCAGCGACGATGCCAGCGAGCATCGCCGCCATCATCGGCAGCTGCATGCGCTGCTGCGCCTCGATGCCACGGGCGAAGTGGCGCTGGATCAGGTGGCCCAGTTCGTGGGCGAGCACGCCGGCGTATTCGCCTTCGGTCTCGGCATGCAGGAACAACCCGCCGTTGACGCCGATGATGCCGCCTGGAGCGGCGAAGGCGTTGATCTGGTCATCCTTGATCAGGATGAACTCCAGCCGGTGGTCCTGCAGGTCGCTGGTTTCCGCCAGGCGATAGACGCTGGTCTCGACGAAGTCCTTGAGCTGCGGATCGGACAGTGCGCGCACCTGGCCGCGCAGCAGGCTCAGCCAGGCCCTACCAAGCTGGTACTCCTGTTCGGGGGAAACGATGGAGGAGCTGGCGTCGCCCAGAGAAGGCAGGTCATCGGCATGGCCGGGAACGGCGAGGAGGCAGGCGAGCGTCAACAGGGCAGGGCGCAGAACATTCATGCACATGGCTCGAAACGACAAAGGCCTACTGTAGCCGTCCGCCGGTGGGGCCGTCCAACTGGTCAGGGTCGGACGGCTTGGGTAATCTGCCGACACTTTTTGCCGGAGACGACCATGAACGATGCTGTCTGGCAGGCCGGGACCTGCGATGCCGAACTCGACGCCAGCGGGCTGAACTGCCCGCTGCCGCTGCTCAAGGCCAAGCTGGAGCTGAATCGCCTGCCGTCCGGCGCGGTGCTGAAGGTGACCGCCACCGACGCCGGCTCGCAGCGCGACTTCCGCACCTTCGCTTCGCTGTCCGGGAATGCGTTGTTACAAGAAGAGGCCGAGGACGGGCTTTTTCGTTACTGGCTGCGCAAGGCCTGAACGAAAAAAGGCCGCGCAAGGCGGCCTTTTCGATGCGCGAACGGGTCAGCCGTTCAGCGCCTGGGCGGCCGCGAGCACGGCATCGACGTGCCCCGGCACCTTCACGCCGCGCCATTCCTGGCTCAGCACGCCGTTCCTGTCGATCAGGAAGGTGCTGCGGTCGATGCCCAGGTATTCCTTGCCGTAGAGCTTCTTCAACTTGATCACGTCGAACAGTTGGCAGAGCGTCTCGTTCTTGTCGGAGATCAGCTCGAAGGGGAAGCCCTGCTTGGCCTTGAAGTTCTCGTGGGATTTCATGCCGTCGCGCGATACGCCGAAGACCAGCGTGTTGGCGGCGAGGAAGGCGTCGTGGCTGTCGCGAAAACCCTGGCCCTGGGTGGTGCAGCCCGGCGTGCTGTCCTTCGGGTAGAAATAGAGCACCACCTGACGCCCGGCGAGGGCGGACAGCGCGACCTGCTGACCGCTGGTGGCTTCGGCGCTGAAATCGGCTACGGCTTTTCCGACGGTGACGGTCATGCGGCTTCCTTACGGGTTCTGTGGGCGCCAGGGTTCGATCAGCGCGTCGAGGTTCAGCGCATCGGCGAAGTCGAGGAACTGGTCGCGCAGCCAACTGATCTGGGTGCCCGCGGGCAGCGTCACGGTAATGGTTGCGTTGAGCATCGTGCTACCGGTCTGCGGTGCCTCGTAGGTGTCGCAGGTGAGGTTTTCCAGCTCGACGCGGTGGTCGATGAAGAACTGGCAGAGCTCGTTGAGGATGTCCGGGCGATAGGCCGCGCTGACATAGGCGACGTACGGCAGTGCCTGCGGGCGCGGCTCGAGTGCAGCGCTGCGGATCACGCTGATGGTGAAGGTGTGTCGCTTGGCCAGTGCCGCCAGGCTGCCTTCCAGGCGCGCAAGGGCGTCCCAACTGCCGGAGACCTGGAGGATCAGCGAGCTGAATTCGCCGTGGCGGGTCAGACGCGAGCTGGATACCGCGCAGCGGTTCTCGTGGGTGGCGCGGCACAGGACGTTGGTCAGCTCCATGGGGTTGGGGCCGAGAGCACTGATGACGAGAAATTGTTCGCGAACGGGCGGGGTGGACATGCAGCATTCCTAGAGCGAGGAGAGAGCGACGCTTATCACGCCGATCAAAGCCGGAAGGGTAGCGAAAAGCGCGGTCCGAGGGAATGCTTGCAGCCCCAGCGGTCAGCTTGTGCTGGGCAGGTGGCGACAGTACCATTACCGCTCTTTTTTCCGGCAGGAGCGGTTGCATGATTGCGGGCAGTATGGTGGCACTGGTCACGCCCATGGATGCGCAAGGCGGTCTGGACTGGAACGCCCTGAGCAAGCTGGTGGACTTCCACCTGCAAGAGGGCACCAACGCCATCGTCGCGGTCGGCACCACCGGTGAGTCCGCTACCCTGGAAGTCCCCGAGCACGTCGAAGTCATTCGTCGGGTCGTCGATCAGGTCAACGGGCGAATTCCGGTCATCGCCGGCACCGGCGGCAACTCCACGCGCGAATCGGTCGAGCTGACCAGCCTGGCCAAGGAAGCCGGCGCGGACGCCTGCCTGCTGGTCACGCCGTATTACAACAAGCCGACCCAGGAAGGCCTTTACCAGCACTTCCGGCTGATCGCCGAGTCCGTGGCGATTCCGCAGATCCTCTACAACGTGCCGGGCCGTACTGCCTGCGACATGCTCCCGGAAACGGTCGAGCGGCTGTCCAAGGTGGCCAACATCATCGGCATCAAGGAAGCCACCGGCGACCTGCAGCGCGGCCAGGACGTGCTCGACCGCGTCGGCAAGGACTTCCTCGTCTATTCCGGCGACGATGCCACTGCCGTCGAGCTGATGCTGATGGGCGGCCGCGGCAACATCTCGGTCACCGCCAACGTTGCCCCGCGCGCCATGAGCGAACTCTGCGCCGCCGCCATGCGTGGCGATGCCGCCATCGCCCGCGCCATGAACGACCGTCTGATGCCGCTGCACAAGACACTGTTCATCGAATCCAACCCGATCCCGGTGAAATGGGCTCTGCACGAAATGGGACTGATGCCCGACGGCATCCGTCTGCCGCTGACCTGGCTCAGCCCGCGTTGCCACGAACCGCTGCGTCAAGCGCTGCGTCAGTCCGGCGTCTTGGTTTAATTGAGGAAGTATTACGCATGAAGCGACTGGCCGGGCTCTCCGCACTCGCCCTGATCATTTCCAGTACCAGCGGTTGTGGCTGGATCTGGGGTAAAGAAGGTTATTTCCGCGACCGCGGCAGCGACTACCTCGAAGCACGCCAGACGGCGCCGATGCAACTGCCGTCCGACGTGCAGAGCAAGCGTCTCGATCCCCTGCTGCCGGTTCCGGCCAACGTCGCCGACGCCAAGCCTGCCGACGAATACGACGTGCCGAGGCCGCAGGCCCTGGCGATCAGCGGCGATGTCAGCGACTTCAGCCTGCAGAAGAGCGGCGAGTCGCGCTGGCTGGTGGCGCAGCGCAATCCGGCCGAGGTCTGGCCGACGACCCGCCAGTTCTTCGAGAACAACGGTTTCCGCGTTGCCCAGGAGCGTCCGCAGACCGGTGAATTCGTCACCGAATGGCAGCGTGCCGACGAGCTTTCGGCCTCCATGGCTGGCAGCCTGAAGAGCGCCGCGGCGGACAGCGAAACCCGTCTGCGTGTGCGCATCGAACCGGGCGTGCAGCGCAACACCAGCGAAGTCTTCGTGGTCAGCGCCACGCGCCCCGCAGGCAGCAGCGCCGACGTCGACTTCCCGGCTACCGGCCCGGGCAATGCGGCGCTGGAAGCCGCGGTGCTCGACCAGATGGTCGCCAGCATGGCCAGCAGCGCCGAGCAGGGCGGTTCGGTTTCCCTGCTCGCCGCCCGCGACTTCGACGCCCCCAGCCGCATCAGCCTGAGCGACGACGGCAACGGCAACCCGGTTCTCAGCCTGGGCGCCGATTTCGACCGCGCCTGGTCGAGCGTCGGCCGCGCGCTGGAAGGCGGCGACGTGCGCGTCGACGACCTCAACCGCAGCCTCGGCGTGTATTACATCAACCTCGCCGAAGGCGCGCAGGTCAACGAGAAGAAACCCGGTTTCTTCGGCCGCCTGTTCGGCAGCAAGCCGGACAAGGAAGAGGAAGATGCCCGCGCCGAGCGCTACCAGGTGCGCCTGACCCGTGTGGGCGAGGGCGTGCAGGTATCGGTCGAGAAAGACATCGACACCGTCGCGCCGAGCGAGATCGCCCGCCGGGTGCTCGGTCTGATCCAGGACAACCTGGGCTGATCGTCGCCCGCTCCACGGCCTGGCCGTGGGGCGCGCGTTTCAGGAGCGTGAATCGACAGGCGAAACCCTTGGTTTCGCCTGTTTCGTTTTGACAGAGCGGAACAAACAAATGACAGCGACCCCCCTGAGCCTGAAGAAAATCTACTCCGGAAAAGTCCGCGATCTCTACGAGATCGACGCCGGGCGCATGCTGATGGTCGCCAGCGATCGTCTGTCGGCATTCGACGTGATCCTCTCCGAACCGATCCCGGACAAGGGCAAGATCCTCACCGCGATTTCCAACTTCTGGTTCGACAAGCTCGCCGGCATCGTGCCCAACCACTTTACCGGCGACCGCGTCGAGGACGTCGTCCCCGCCGCCGAACTGCCGCTGGTGGAAGGTCGCTCGGTAGTCGCCAAGCGCCTCAAGCCAATCGCCGTGGAAGCCATCGTGCGTGGCTACATCGTCGGCTCGGGCTGGAAGGAATACCAGAAGAGCGGCACCGTGTGCGGCATCCAGCTGCCGGCGGGCCTGAAGGAAGCCTCCAGGCTCCCGGCACCGATCTTCACCCCCTCGACCAAAGCCGCCCTCGGCGATCACGACGAGAACATTTCCTTCGAGCAGTGCGCCGCCATCATCGGCGCGGAGCTGGCCGACAAGGTGCGCGACACCGCCATCGCCCTGTACAGCGCTGCCGTCGAATACGCGGCTACCCGCGGCATCATCATCGCCGACACCAAGTTCGAGTTCGGTCTGGACGAAGACGGCACCCTGACGCTGATGGACGAAGTGCTCACGCCGGATTCGAGCCGCTTCTGGCCAGCGGAAAGCTACGCCGAAGGTTCCAACCCGCCGAGCTTCGACAAGCAGTTCGTCCGCGACTGGCTCGAATCCACCGGCTGGAACAAGCAGCCGCCGGCGCCGCAGGTGCCTGCCGAGGTCGCGCAGAAGACCGCCGACAAGTACCGCGAAGCGCTGATCAAGCTCACCGCCTGAGATTTTCCCCGGTGAATGGCGCAACCGCCTGAAAGCACTGAAAAAGTCGCATGACGGGGGTTCGCCAACGCGTTTCGAGCTGCTATCATGCGCGCCGCTGGGAAGATGCCGGAGTGGCCGAACGGGACGGATTCGAAATCCGTTGAACTGGCAACAGTTCCTAGGGTTCAAATCCCTATCTTCCCGCCATATCGAACGCCTAAGCCCCTGAAATTCATAGAGTTTCGGGGGCTTTTGCTTTTCAGGCCGGGCAGCTGTCGAAAATCGCTGACCAGGCCTACCTGGCGAGCGATCATTCCAGCCGGGCACAGACTGCCGACGTTCGCTTGGAGGCGCGCCAGGGTTCCTCCGCTCCACGTTCATCAAAGCGTCACAAGGTTGTTGCAAGTTAGGAAACCCTTTGTATGGAGTTTCCTCGATGACTGGTTTGATGAAGTCCGCCGTGCTCGCCGTTGCCGTCTCCTTTTGCGCAACGTCCGTGTCGTTTGCTGATGAAAGCGTTCGCCTGACCGGCTCCGGCGCCAGCTTCCCGGCACCGATCTACCTCACCTGGTTCAAGGACTTCAGCAAGAAATCCGCTGGCGTCACCGTGGACTATCAGTCCAAGGGCAGCGGTGCCGGGGTGCAGGATTTTCTGAACAAGACCGTCGATTTCGCGGCCAGTGACTCGGCCATGAAGCAAGAAGACATGGCCAAGGTCGCCGAAGGCGTGCAGCTGCTGCCGATGACGGCCGGTGAAATCGTGTTGGCCTACAACCTGCCGGGCAGTCCTAAAGGGCTCAAGCTGCCGCGCGACGTGTACTCCAATATCTTCCTGGGCAAGATCACCAAGTGGAACGACCCGCAGGTGGTGGCTGCCAACCCCGAGCTGAAGCTGCCCGATATGCCGATCACGGTCGTCGTGCGTGCGGACTCCAGCGGCACCACCGCGGTATTCACCAAGCATCTGTCGGCCATCAACGAAGCCTTCAACTCGGCGTTGGGCGAAGGCAACACCGTCAACTGGCCGGCCAGCGACAAGTTCATCAAATCGCCGAAGAACGACGGCGTGACTGCCACCGTACGCCAGACCCCGGGCGCCATCGGCTACATCGAGTATGGCTTCGCCAAACTGGCCAAGGTCGACTTCGCCGAGCTGCAGAACAAGGCCGGCCAATACGTCGTGCCCAACGCCGAAAGCGGCGCCGAAGCGCTGGCTGCGGTGAAGATGCCGGAAAGCCTGGTGTCCTGGCTGCCGGACCCGGATGGTGCGAAGTCCTACCCGATCACCTCGTACACCTGGATGATCTTCCGCAAGCACAACGACAACCCGGCCAAGGCCAAGGCCATGCGTGAAATGGTCGAGTACGGCCTGACCGAAGGTCAGAAGATCGCCGACTCGATGGGCTACATCCCGCTGCCGAAATCGGTGGTCGATCAGGTTCGCGCCGCTTCGGCCAACATCCAGTAACGCTCGCCAGGCCTCTGCTCGGCGAGTGTCTGCGCCGAGCGAGGCCAACTCTCACGGGTGGCCAGCCTTCACGTTCCGGAACTAGCCAATGAGCAAACCTTTTGTCGTCCCGGTTAACCCGGACTCCGCGTGCAAACCACCTTCCATAAAGGATTTTCTGGTCGATCGCACCTTTCGCGCGCTTGCACGCGTGGGCGTGGTGTTGATTCTGGCGCTGGTGTTCGCCCTCGTATTCGAGGTCGGTCGCAAGGCCGTTCCGGGCATGGAGAAACATGGCCTGGACGTCATTCTGGGCAGTGTCTGGGACGTCAACCAGGGCAAGTACGGCATTCTGCCGGCTATCTGGGGCACGCTCTACAGCGCCCTGATCGCGTTGCTGATCGCCGGTGTGTTCGGTGTCAGCATGGCGATCTTCCTCACTCAGGATTTCCTCCCGCCCAAGCTGGCGGCGGTTTTCCGCACCATCGTCGAGTTGCTCGCGGCCATTCCCAGCGTCGTCTACGGCCTCTGGGGGATCTATGTGGTGATCCCGGCGATCCGGCCGCTGGCGGGCTGGCTGAACAGCGAACTCGGCTGGATTCCGTTCTTCAGCACCAGCCTGAGCGGCCCCGGCCTGCTGCCGGCGGCCCTGGTGCTCGCCATCATGATTCTGCCGACGATTGCCGCGGTTTCGCAGGACGCCCTCACGGCCGTGCCGATGAAAACCAAGCAGGCCGCCTACGGCATGGGCACCACCCATTGGGAAGCGATTCTCAAGGTGATGGTGCCAACCGCTGCCACCGGCATCTTCGGCTCGCTGGTGCTGGGGTTGGGCCGGGCCCTGGGTGAAACCATGGCGCTGGCCATGCTGGTCGGCAACTCGAACCAGATCGCCCTTTCCGTGTTCGCGCCGGCCAATACGCTGGCGGCCCTGTTGGCGCTCAACTTCCCCGAAGCCGGGCCGAACGAGGTCGAGGTGCTGATGTACGCCGCGCTGATCCTGATGCTGATCACGCTGATCGTGAACGTCATCGGCTCGATGATCATGGCCTATGCCCAGCGGGGGACCCGATGATGAATGACCTGACCTCAGCCAAAATCGCCTTGCCCAGCCTGCAGCGCACCTTCGAGGGCCGCGCCCTGCGCAGCCTGGTATTGACCACGCTGGTCTGGGCGTTCGCCGTGGTGGCCAGCGTGCCGCTGTTTTCGGTGCTCTACATGCTGATCACGCGAGGCGGGGCACGCCTGAACCTCGAGGTATTCACCGAACTGCCACCAACCGGTTTCGAGATGGGCGGCGGCTTCGGCAATGCCATGGCCGGCACCTTCGTGATGGTCGGCATCGCGGCCGCCATTGCGGTGCCGGTGGGCATCATGGCGGCCATCTTCCTGGCGGAACTGGGGCCCGGCAGCAAGCTCGCGAGCGCCGCGCGCTTCGCCGCCAAGATGCTCACCGGGCTGCCTTCGATCCTCGCCGGGGTGTTCGCCTACGCCCTGGTGGTGGTCACCACCGGTACCTATTCGGCGCCGGCGGGTGGTGTGGCACTGGCCGTGCTGATGCTGCCCATCGTCGTGCTGACGGCCGAAGAGTCGATGAGGATGGTGCCCAAGATCATGAAGGATGCCGCCTACGGCATGGGCTGCACGCGCTCGCAGGTGATCTGGAAAATCATCCTGCCGACCGGACTGCCGGCGATCCTCACCGGCGTCATGCTGGCGGTGGCACGCGCCGCCGGCGAAACAGCGCCGCTGCTGTTCACCGCGCTGTTCAGCAACTACTGGATCTACCACCAGGGCGATCTGGCGGTGATGAATCCAACGGCCTCGCTGGCCGTGCTGATTTACAACTTCTCCGGCATGCCCTTCGACAACCAACTCGAACTCGCGTGGGCGGCCTCACTGGTACTGGTGATGATCGTCCTGGTCGTGAACGTCGTCAGCCGTATTTTCGGCAAGCCCAAGTTTTAGAGCGGGAGCATCTGAATCGTGAACGCACTCTCTGCGCAAAAAACCACCTCGGTCGATTCCCAGACGCCGGTGGTCATGGACTGCAAGCTGGACAAGATTTTCTACGGCAACTTCATGGCCGTGCGTGACAGCCACGTGCCGATCGAAAAGAACAAGATCACCGGTTTCATCGGGCCTTCCGGCTGCGGCAAGAGCACGGTGCTGCGCAGCCTCAACCGGATGAACGATCTGGTGCAGGGCTTCCGTTTCGAGGGCCACGTGCACTTCCTCGGCCAGGATGTGTATGGCAAGGGCGTCGATCCGGTCGTGGTGCGCCGCTACATCGGCATGGTGTTCCAGCAGCCGAATCCCTTCTCGATGAGCATTTTCGACAACGTGGCGTTCGGCCTGCGGCTGAACCGCTACAAGGGCGACGTGGGTGACCGGGTAAAACATGCCCTGCAGGGCGCCGCGCTCTGGGACGAGGTCAAGGACAAGCTGAAGGTCAGCGGCCTGTCGTTGTCCGGTGGCCAGCAGCAACGCCTGTGCATCGCCCGCGCCATCGCCACCGAGCCGGAAGTGCTGCTGCTGGACGAACCCTGCTCGGCACTCGATCCGATCGCCACCCGGCGGGTCGAGGAGTTGATGGTCGAGTTGAAGAAGGACTACACCATCGCCCTGGTTACCCACAACATGCAGCAGGCGATCCGCGTGGCTGACAACACGGCTTTCTTCTCGGTGGATATTTCGCAGGGTACGCGCACCGGCTATCTGGTGGAGATGGGCACGACCGCGCAGATATTCGACAGCCCCCGCGAGCAGATGACCAGCGACTACATCAGCGGCAAGTTCAGCTGACCAAGCGTCCGGCCAGGGCGGCCTGCAACCCGGCGTTGCGACCGTCCGATAGCGTTCTTCTCAGGATTTCCAATGCCAGCAAAGCGCCGTCTTGATTTGCCCGCGATCGAATCTGCGCTGCGCGACGTGCAGCAACGCTTTACCGAACTCAGCAGGTACTTCACCGAGCCGCGTGATCCCTTCACCGACGAGGTGCTGCATAACGTGCTCGCCGGCTATGCGCTGATCGACGACTACGTTGCCCGCGATGTCGACCTGTTCGATCTGCAGCAGGTGAACCTGATGCTGGAAATCAATGCCACCGTGCTCTGCGGCAGCGATCCGGCGGGCCGGGCGGAGTTCGCCGAACACCTGGCCGCCACCGAGGAGCACTTCTTCAACAACACCGAGGGCGGCATCAAGGATCTGTACAACTGGTACTGCGCCTACCGCAGCGAGTCGGTCTGGAAGCGCGCAGCGGGCGTGTACGTTCGGATTCTCAGCAGGCCGCAGCTGTTCATCGAAGGCAACAATCGCACCGGCTCGCTGATCGTCAGCTACCTGCTCATGCGTGCCGGCCTGCCTCCGTTCGTGCTGTCGCTGACCAACGCCGAGGGCTACTTCAACCCGTCGTCGGTCATCCGCAACTCCGCCAAGCATGGCGTCAAGGCGCTTTACGAGCTGCCCAAGATCAAGAAAAAATACGCCGCCTTTCTGGAAGAGCAGTCTCCGCATCCGAGCGAGTTCTTTCTGCGGGATACCCCATCGCACCGTTATCAGGGAAGCCGGAAATGAGCGGCCATCCAACGCTCAGGAAACTCCATACCTTCGCCAATCAATTGTCCAGGGGCGCCCGCAACCTGGTGCCGGGGCTGGTGTTCCGGCGTCCGCAGATCCGTGTCTCGTTCGATGTCGACGACACCCTGGCCTGCCTGCCACACCACTCGGCCGCCGAGCACAGCCGGCTGCCGGCGGTTGTCCATCGCTGGCTCGGCGAGCCGCTGCGCACCGGAACCCGCACGCTGACCCGTGAGCTGCGGCGCCAGGGTTGCAGCATCTGGGTCTATACCTCGTCCGGTCGCACGCCGTCCTACATCCGGCGCTGGCTATTGCTGTACGGCGTCCACGTCGACGGCGTCGTCAACAGCGTTCGCCATAGCCAGGCGCTGACCGTACATGGGTTCTCCAACGCGCCCTCGAAATTCCCGCCCGCGTTCGGCATCGACCTGCACGTTGACGACTCCGAGGGCGTGCGCATCGAAGGCAACGACTACGGTTTTCGCGTGGTCGTGGTACGCCCCGATGACGAAAACTGGGCGCAGCGGGTCATCGATGCGGTAGCGGAAGTTCGCACGGCCTGTGTCCCGGCGACGAGCATCCATGGCGGCAAGGAATGCCCGCAGGGCTAGGGCTGCATGAGTGTCGCCGCCGCTTCGGCCGAAATCGTGCGCGCGATGACCTGATGAAGTCGTCCCGTTCGGCAGGGACACTTTTCAACGCCATCCCTGCTGCTTTTTCAGATCGACTGTGTAGAATCCCGCGCCCGAAAAAGCAGGAGGCAACACGTTGGTCATTCACTACATCGCGTCCCAGGAAAATGTCGCATGCGGGCGCACCGGAACGAACTCGAACAGCAGCCGGGACATCGCCCAGGTTTCATGCAAGCGGTGTCTGCGCTCGGTCGAGAAAATGGCCGCCGAGCCGGTTCGCAAGACGCCCAGCCTCGCCGAGCTGAGGGCGGCGGCGAAGGCCGAGAAGGCTGCGATTGCCGCCGCCGAAGCCGCCAGGTCCAACCCCGCACTGTCGCCCCGAGCCGAGTGGCAGCGCCGCCTCGAACAACTGCCGGGACGCAGTCGCCTTCCGCGCGGCGCCGCCCGGCAGCCTGTCATCTAGCCGTTGCCGAATGCCGTCCGTAGCGGGCCTGTCTCGTTTTCCGGTACTTCAGCGGGCTGGAGCAGGCGGTTCGGCCGCTGCAGTCCGCGGGTTCGTGGAGTCCTTGACGAACTCGACGAATGCCTTCAATGGCGAGGGCAGGTAACGGCGGCCGGGATAGGTTGATGACGCCCAGGCCGTCGACGGCGGCCTGTACCGCCAGATCGACGCCGCCGCCGATGCGCACCAGCAGCGGCCCGGTGGGGTCGATGGCGATGCTTTCGCCGTCGTGTTCGTACTCCCACAGCGGTGTCGCGCCGCTGGGGAACTTGCCGCGCAGGCAGGCGTGCTGCAACAGCTCGCGCGGGTGCGTCGGGCGGCCGTGGGCGTCGAGATAGGCGGGCGAGGCGGCACTGGCGAAGCGTTGCACGCGCGGGCCGATGGGGACGGCGATCATGTCCAGCTCCAGGCGCTCGTCGTAGCGAATGCCGGCGTCGCAACCCGCTGCCAGCACGTCGACGAAGCTTTCCTCGACGATCACTTCAAGGCGGATGTCGGGGTAGGTTTTCAGGAACGGCGTGATGATCGAGGGCAGCACCAGGCGCGCGGCGCTGAGCGACACGTTGAGCTTCAGGGAGCCGGAAGGGCGGTCGCGGAAGTCGTTGATCACGTCGAGCGCGGCTTCCACTTCCCCCAGTGCCGGCACGATCCGCTCCATCAGCCGCGTGCCGGCCTCGGTGGGTACGACGCTGCGGGTGGTGCGGTTCAGCAGGCGCACGCCGAGCCCGGCTTCGAGGCGCCGCACGGCATCGCTGAGGCTGGAGGCGGACTTGCCGGTGATCCGTGCACCTTCCCGAAAACCCCCGGCCTTCACCACGGCGACGAAGCCCTGCAGGTCCTGAATATCCGCTGGCATTGTTCGCTCTCCCGTACGGCTCGTGCAGATTGCATCTGATTATCGGCGAAGTGGTCAATGCCTATAGTGCTCGCCTTACCCACTGAATGAGGCGGATGACATGAGCAACGCTGGCCAACCCGACACTTTTCTACTCGGCGACCGCATGGTCAATCGCATGGGCTACGGCGCCATGCAGCTCGCCGGCCCGCAGGTATTTGGTCCGCCCAGGGACCGCCAGGAAGCGCTCGCGGTATTGAAAGCGGCGCGGGCGGCGGGGGTGAACCATATCGATACCTCGGATTTCTACGGCCCCCACGTCACCAACCAGATCATTCGCGAAGCGCTGCATCCCTACGCCGACGACCTGGTGATCGTCACCAAGGTGGGTGCCACACGCGGTGCGGATGCCTCCTGGAACCCGGCGCACACCCCGGCCGAGCTGACCCGCGCGGTGCACGACAACCTCCGCAACCTTGGCCTCGACGTGCTGGACGTGGTGAATTACCGGGCCTGGGGCAACATGCACAGTCCGGACGAAGCCTCCATCGAGGAGGGCTTCGGCACGCTGGCCGAGCTGCAGCGTCAGGGGCTGATTCGCCACCTTGGCCTGAGCAACGTGTCCGCCGTCCAGATCGCGCAGGCACAGGCCATCGCTCCGCTGGTGTGCGTGCAGAATCAGTACAACCTCTGCTACCGCGACGATGAAGCGCTGATTGCCGACCTCGCCCGGCAGGGCATTGCCTATGTGCCGTTCTTCCCACTGGGCGGTTTCAGCCCGCTGCAGTCGGAAACCCTGTCCAGCGTGGCCGCGCGGCTGGACACCTCGGCCATGCGGGTGGCGCTGGCGTGGCTGCTGCAGCGCTCGCCGAACCTGCTGCTGATACCGGGAACCTCGTCGCTGGCGCATTTGCAGGACAACCTCAGCGCCAGCGAGCTGGTGATCGATGCGCAGTCGCTGAAGGAACTCGACGCGCTGGCCTAGCGTGTCCTCAACGCTGGCGCAGCGCCATCCAGCGCCATCCAGCGCCGGTACTGCCGGGTGCGGATCGCGCTGGCCAGTTGCTGCAGGATCAGCGCGCGCCACGGCGACACCTTCGGATCGGGGGTCTTGTTCAGGCTGAGTTTGCGCAGCTGGAACCTGACCACGGCCATGTTGGCCAGCGACGCCAGCGCCTTGTTCTTCCAGCTGATGGGGGGCAGTTGCGGGGCGCTCTGCATGCCGAGGCGCCAGTCGCGCGGCAGGTTCGGCTCGATGGCCATGGCGGTGCCGATGCCGACCATGGCGACGCCGCTGTCGATCACCTGTTCGGCTACCGGTAAACGACGGATGCCTCCGGTGACCATCAGCGGCATCTCTGCCACCTGCTGGATCTCGCGGGCGAACTCGAGGAAATAGGCTTCCCGCGCCAGCGTACGACCGTCGCGGGCCTGGCCCTGCATGGCCGGTGCCTCGTAGCTTCCGCCCGACAGCTCGACCAGGTCGACGCCCAGGCCGCCCAGCCATTTCACCACCTGCTCGGCATCCTCCGCGCTGAACCCGCCGCGCTGGAAATCCGCGGAATTGAGTTTCACCGCCACCGAGAATTGTGCGGAAACCTCGGCGCGCACGGCGCTGACGATCTGCAGCAGAAGGCGGGCGCGGTTCTCCAGCGCGCCGCCCCACTCGTCCGTTCTCCGGTTGCTGAGCGGCGAGAGGAACTGGCTCAGCAGGTAGCCATGCGCGGCGTGGATTTCCACCCCGGTGAAGCCGGCCCGCTCGGCGAGGGATGCGCTGCGGGCGAAGCGACGGATCACCTCGTCGATGACCTCGGGCGTCATCGCATGGGGCGTGGCGAAGTGCCTGGACATCTTGCCCATGTCCAGCGCCAGCGCCGACGGAGCCCAGGTCTTCTGCCCCAGATTGGCCTGCATCTGGCGGCCGGGATGGTTGATCTGCAGCCAGAACTGCGCGCCCTTGGAGCGGCCGATCCGCGCCCAGCGCTCGAACTTCTCCAGTTGCCGGTCATCTTCCAGCACCACGCCGCCGGGGCCGGTCATGGCGCGGCTGTCGACCATCACGTTGCCGCTGATGATCAGGCCGGCGCCGCCATCCGCCCAGGCCTGGTACAGGCGCATCAGCTTATCGGACGGTGCCTGGTCGGCGTCGGCCATGTTCTCCTCCATGGCCGCCTTGGCGATGCGGTTCGCAATGCTGGAACCGTTGGGAAGGGTCAACGCGTCGAAAACGCCCATGGGAACTGCCTCGTGGAATGATGGGCGCAGGCTAAGATTAAAGCTAACTTTAATGTCAACACCTGCCTATCGCGGCGGGGCAGGGCTACCTAGCTGACGGGAAACGTCGCGCCCGCGGGCGAGGGGCTCGTCGTCTTCGCCTGCTGGGCGTCTTCGCGGAAACGGTTCAGCAAGCGCTGCGTGTTCTCGGCGCAGGGCATGTCCTCGGGCTTGGTCTCGATGCCTTCGATAACCACGAGCAGCTGCGCCTTGTTCTGCTCCAGGCGCTGCTGCAGGGCTTCGATTTCCGTCACCTTGCGCTTGAGGCTCTGCAGCAGCTCGTCATGTCGCCAGGCATCGGTGCAGGCCGGCAGCAGGTTGCGAATCTCCTCCAGCGAGAAGCCTGCGCTCTGCGCGCCGGTGATCAGTTGCAGAATCCACAGCGCCTCGGGACCGTAATCCCGGTAACCGTTCGCCTTGCGTTCCACCGACCTGATCAGCCCACTCGATTCGTAGAAGCGAATCCGCGAAGCCGCCAGACCGCTGAGCTTCGCCAGCTCTCCGATTTTCATCCCTCATACCCCTGGAAACATCGAGACTGAATTCTACTGCAACCCCCGGAGCCGGCCCGGGCTTCGTCCCGAACGGTGCCTGCACGCCGATTTCCCCGGCGGGCCACGTGGCGCGGCTGCCGGCGTGTGTCGCCGCATTCGCTTCATGACGTTCTCTCATGGGTCTAAGCGCGATCGCCCACTAATCATCGGTTGGTCGGTCGGCTACCGTTTCGGCTCCAGACCACGGTCGATCTGGAGTAATGGCATGAACGGGCAAGACGAGAAAGGATTCAGCAGGCGTTCGGTGATGGCCATGGCCAGCACCCTGGCGGTCGCCGCGCCGTTCCTGGGCGTGCCGCGGGCGATGGGCGAGGAGACCAGCGAGGCGAAGACGACCGCTTCACCCGCTGGCGCGCCGCAGCGCCGCAAGCTCGGGTCGCTGGAAGTCTCCAGCGTCGGCCTCGGCGTGCAGAACATGAGCCGCACCTACCAGACCACCATTCCCAACCGCGCCGAGATGCACCGCATCATCCGCAGCGCCTTCGAGCAGGGCACGACCTTCTACGATGCCGCCGAAGCCTACGGGCCGTACGAGGCGCCCGGGCAGATTGCCCCCGCCTGGCTGCTGGCGCAGAAGCCGTGGATCGTGCCGATTCCCGGCACCACGCAGATGGCGCACATGCTGGAGAACGGCGCCTCGGCGCAGCTGCGCTTCTCGCCGGCCGAACTGGCCGAGTTGAATGCGGCTGTTCGCGCCATCCAGGTACAGGGCGCGCGGTTTCCGGACCTCGGACTGTTCCGGGGTCGAGGCGCCGGCAAAAGCGCTGACGACCGCGCATGGCGCGGGCCGGCAAAGCGCCCGCGTTACACCTTTTCGAATGAACGCACGGCACTGACGTCGCCCAGCGTCACGACGCCCCTCGCTGGCGATTCGGCGTTGGGCCGATCAGCCCGAATGCTGGATCGGCCAGACAGGTTTTGACAGAAATGCCCTGTGCCCAAGCGAACCGGTCCATGATTAGATGGAAGAATTGCATCCATCCTCATGAGGTCGCTTCATAAATGGCTCGAGCAACCCTCAACGATCTGCAGGCCTTCGTGGTCATCGCCCGCGAATGCAGTTTCACCCGCGCCGCCGCTCAGCTGGGTGTTTCGCAGTCGGCACTCAGCCATACCATGCGCGGGCTGGAGGCCCGGCTCGGGGTGCGCCTGCTGACCCGCACCACGCGCAGCGTGTCGCCCACCGAGGCCGGGCAGAGGCTTTACCTGGCGATGGCGCCGCGCTTCGAGGAGATCGAACTGGAGCTCGCCGCCATCAGCGACTTCAAGGACAAGCCGGCGGGCAGCGTGCGCATCACCGCGTCGGAGCACGCGGCGAACAACATCCTCTGGCCGAGGCTGAGGGAGGTTCTGCCGAGCTATCCGGACATCAAGGTGGAGATCACTGTGGACTACGTGCTCTCCGACATCGTCGCGCAGCGCTACGACGCCGGTGTCCGCCTGGGCGACCAGGTGGCCAAGGACATGATCGCCATCCCCATCGGTCCGCGCCTGCGCATGGCCGTGGTGGCCACGCCGGGCTACTTCACCCGCCATTCGCCGCCGACCGCGCCGGCGGACCTGGCGACGCACAACTGCATCAACCTGCGTCTGCCGACCTACGGCGGCCTGCTGCAGTGGGATTTCGAGAAGGACGGCCACGAGCTCAAGGCGCGGGTGGAGGGGCAGTGGACCTTCAACAGCAGCCTGCCGATCCTGCGCGCCGCCCAGTCGGGCTGCGGGCTGGCCTTCCTGCCGGAAGACATGGTGCAGAAGGATGTGGCCGACGGCACGCTGGTGCGGGTGCTGGAGGACTGGTGCCAGCCGTTTCCCGGTTACCACCTGTACTACCCCAATCGCCGCGAACACTCCTCGGCCTTCGGCGTGATCGCCGACGCGCTGAGCTACAAGGGCTGATTCGCGGCCTCGCCCACGCCTTGTCGTGCCTCGAGCCGCGCCGTCCGCCACCCGGCGGAAATGCCCGCGATCCCGCAGAAGCGTTCGCCATCGCCTTCCATGTACTCGCGTGGCAAGGAATCGCGCGGCTGCATTGATTAATTTATCTCATAGGTTCTTGCCGATTTACCCTTCTAGTCGCATGCATCGCCCTGGTTTACCTTTTTTACAACGAGCGATATCGGTAATCCGGGCCGGGTCTTGCAGCCGTCGGCCTGCCTCATCCTGCCGATCTCGCCTCCCGCCCTGGATATGCACCGACGGGCTTTCAGCAGGAGACCAGCAATGCAGATGCGCACTCTCGGAAACAGCGATCTCGACGTATCGGCCCTCGGCCTGGGCTGCATGGGCCTGAGCCACGGCTACGGCCCGGCAACGGATACCCAGCAGGCCATCTCGCTGATTCGCGCGGCGGTCGAGCGCGGCGTGACCTTCTTCGATACCGCCGAGGTCTACGGGCCTTACCTGAACGAGGAAGTCGTCGGCGCGGCGCTTGCTCCGGTGCGTGACCAGGTGGTGATCGCGACCAAGTTCGGCTTCACCTTCGGCGACGACAACAAGCAGCAGATCCTCAACAGCAGGCCGGAGCACATCCGCGTCGCCGTGGAGGGTTCGCTGCGACGGCTGAAGACCGACTTCATCGATCTGCTCTACCAGCACCGCGTCGACCCCGAGGTGCCCATCGAGGACGTCGCCGGGGTGGTCAGGGAACTGATCGCCGAAGGCAAGGTGAAGCACTTCGGCCTGTCCGAGGCCGGCGTGCAGACCATCCGCCGCGCGCATGCGGTGCAGCCGGTGACCGCCGTGCAGAGCGAATACTCGATGTGGTGGCGCGAGCCCGAGCAGGAGCTGCTGCCGGCGCTGAAGGAACTGGGCATCGGCTTCGTGCCGTTCAGCCCGCTGGGCAAGGGCTTTCTCACCGGCGCGGTGGCGGAGGGCGCGTCCTTCGGCAGCGACGACTTCCGCAGCATCGTGCCGCGCTTTTCCCAGGATGCGCTGCGTGCCAACCAGGCGCTGATCCGGCAGATCGAGCAGATCGCCAGCGGCAAGGGCGTGACCCCGGCGCAGATCGCCCTCGCCTGGCTGCTGGCGCAGGCGCCGTGGATCGTGCCGATTCCCGGCACCACCAAGCTGCACCGCCTGGAGGAAAACCTCGGTAGCGCCTCGGTGGTTCTCGGCGAAGCCGATCTGGCCTCGATCGACAAGGCGCTGGCCTCGATCAGCATCCTCGGCGACCGCTACCCCGAGTCGATGAAGTCCCGCGTAGGCCGCTAGGAGGACCCATGAGTTCAGCGCACGATCCCCTTCGCCGCACGGTCATGGCGGCGCTCGCCAGCCTGCCGCTGCTCGGTGCCGGTGGCGCCGGGGCGGCCGATGGCAATGTCCGGCGTGGCTCGGACGTCCTGGTTGCGTACTTCTCGCGCTCCGGCAACACCCGCGTGATCGCCGGGCTGATCCATCGCGGGCTGCGCACCGACCTGTTCGAGATTCGCCCGGCCACGGCGTATCCGGAGGATTACCTGGCGACGGTGGAACAGGCGCGTCAGGAGCGCGACAGCGGCTTCGAGCCGGCGCTGGAAGCCACGCTGCCGAACATGGCCGCCTACCGCACGTTGTTCCTCGGCTTCCCGATCTGGGGAGAAACCGCGCCGCCCGTCGTGCGCAGTTTCCTCTCCGCCCACGACCTGGCCGGGAAAACCCTGGTGCCGTTCAACACCCACGGCGGCTATGGCCTGGGCAACAGCCGTTCGGTCCTCGCCAGCCATGCGCCCGGCGCCACGATCCTCGACGGGTTCGTCCTGGAGGCCGACCAGGAGCGCAGAACCATGGAGCAGGTCAACGCCTGGCTGAACAAGGCGAAGCTCGCCCGCTAGGCTCGGCCAACCCGCTCGGCGCCCGGCGCCGAGCGAACCTATTCCCTTACTGGAGAAAGGCATGAAAACACGCACATTGGGCAACGGCCTGGAAGTCTCGGCCCTGGGCCTCGGCTGCATGAGCATGAGCGCCCTCTACGGCCCGCCGGCCGACAAGCAGGAGATGATCAAACTGATCCGCGGCGCCCACGAGCGCGGCCTGACGCTGTTCGATACGGCCGAATCCTACGGTCCCTTCGCCAACGAGGAACTGCTTGGCGAAGCGCTGCAGCCGATCCGCGAGAAGGTGGTGATCGCCACCAAGTTCGGCTTCGACATCGACTTGCAGACCGGTGAGCGCCGTGGTGGCACCAACAGCCGGCCGGAGCACATCAAGGCGGTCGCCGAGGCCTGCCTCAAGCGCCTGCGCACCGACTGCATCGACCTGTTCTACCAGCACCGCGTCGATCCGGCGGTGCCCATCGAAGACGTCGCCGGCGCCGTCAAGCAACTGATCGCCGAGGGCAAGGTCAAGCATTTCGGCCTCTCCGAAGCCGGCGTGCAGACCATCCGCCGCGCCCATGCGGTGCAGCCGATCACGGCTGTGCAGAGCGAATATTCGCTGTTCTGGCGCGGCCCCGAACTGGAGCTGCTACCGCTGCTGGAAGAGCTGGGCATCGGCTTCGTGCCGTTCAGCCCGCTTGGCGCGGGCTTTCTCACCGGCAAGATCGACGAGAACACCACCTTCGATGCAAGCGACTTCCGCAACCACGTCCCGCGCTTCTCCCCCGAGGCGCGCAAGGCGAACAGGGCGCTGGTCGACCTGGTGAAGGCCGTGGCCGACAGCAAGGGCGCCACCCCGGCGCAGGTCGCTCTGGCCTGGCTGCTGGCGCAGAAGCCGTGGATCGTGCCGATTCCAGGTACCACCAAGGCGCATCGCCTGGAAGAGAACCTCGGCGCGGTCGAGCTGCAGCTGACCGAGGCCGAGCTGCAGACCCTTCACGACGAAGTTTCTAAGATCCAGATCCAGGGCGAACGTCTGCCGGAAGCGGCGATGAAGATGACCGGGCTGTAAGCCCAGAGCACGATCAGCGCTGACCGTTGTCGAGCAGCGCAGTATCGACGCGCCCGTGTCCGGGGGCCGATTCGGTCGCGCATCCGCCCGGTGGGTTTGTCCGGCTTATCGTTCGTTTGCTACCATTCGCCGCAGACACTGCGTCGTTGCGACGCTTTGCGTAAGCGTTAACGTCAACCAACGCACATCCCGGGGTCATTCCGTCCCCTCGCTGTGCGTGGTATCCATGACGTCTTCCTCGACGGCCGTTCGTGCCGAACCCTCCCTTCTGCGTTCCACCCTGCTGCTCGGCATCCTGCTGATCGCGGCCAGCCTGCGTGCGCCGATCACCTCGCTCGGGCCGGTGCTGTCGGAGCTGCAGCAGTACTTCGCCCTGAGCCCCGCCGCGCTGGGCCTGCTCAATGCGCTGCCGCTGCTGATCTTCGCCTGTGCCTCGCCGGTGGCGCCCTGGCTGACGCGCCATCTGAGCCTGGAGCGTGCGCTGTTCGGCGTGCTCTGCCTGATCGCCGTCGGTTGCCTGCTGCGCTCCAGCGGGCTGTATTCCGGCCTGTGGCTGGGCACGCTGCTGATCGGCAGCGGCATCGCCGTGGCCAACGTGCTGGTGGTGCCGCTGGTCAAGCGCGACTTCCCGTCCCACACCGCGCTCTGCGTCGGGCTCTACGCGGCGACCATGGCGCTGGTCGCGGCGCTCGCCAGCGGTCTGGCGGCGCCGCTGTCGAACCTCACCGAGTACGCCTGGAAGCTGTCGCTGGGGATCTGGTTCGCGCTGGCGCTGCTGGCGGCGATCGTCTGGTGGCCGCAGCTGGACAAGGCGAGCACCGTGGCCCGCTCGGCAGCCGCGGTGAAGCGGCCTTCGGTCTGGCGCAGCGCGATCGCCTGGCAGGTGTCGCTGTTCATGGCGCTGCAGACGCTGGTGTTCTACACGCTGATCGACTGGTTCCCGGCGATGGTCGCCGACGTCGGCATCGGCGCCACCCAGGCCGGCGCCTACCTGTTCGCCTACCAGGCCATCGCGGTGCTGGCGAACCTGTCGACCTCGGTGCTGATCAAGCGCCTGCCGGACCAGCGCCTGATCGGCCTCATCTGCTCGCTGGCCATCGCCGTCGGCGTCTGCGGCCTTCTGCTGGCGCCGGGCTGGGCGCTGCTCTGGCTGCTCTTCGCCGGGATTGGCGCGGGCATGTCGATGGTCACCTGCCTGACCCTCTTCAGTCTGCGCGCCCACGATCATCACCAGGCCGGTTCGCTGTCGGGAATGGGCCAGTGCGTCGGCTACGGCCTGGGCGCGGCCGGCCCGTTCCTCGCCGGCTGGCTGCACGATCTCAGCGGCGGCTGGCAGGCGCCGCTGCGGGTGTTGCTGGTTGCCGCCTGCGCGCAGGTGGTGTTCGCCGTGCTGGCGGGCAGGAACAGGTACGTCGGGCAATGACGCGCGCTGCAGTGCATCGGTGGTTTTCCTGACGCCGCGGAGCGTGGAAACTGGACGCCCTTTGCACCGGTACCGTGGCAACGCGGCACCACCATCCACATTACCGACCAGGAGCCGTCGATGAACATGTCATTCGAAGAGCTAGTGCGCCGCCGTCGGGCGACGCGCCAGTTCCTGAAAACGCCGCTCAGCGCCGAGCAGATCGATGTGGTGCTGGGCGATGCCCAATGGTCTCCCTCGAACTGCAACACGCAGCCGTGGCACGTCCATGTGGTTTCCGGCGAGACGCGGGATCGCCTGTCCGCCGCGCTGTTGCGGGACGAGGAAGAGAGCGTGCATTCGCTCGACTTCAGCTTCGACACCGGTGCCTACGAGGGCGTCTATGCGCAGCGTCATCAGGCCATGGCCAAGGCGCGCAACGATGCGGCGGGGATCAGCCGCGCCGATCACGAGGCGCGGCGCCAGGACATGCGGCGCAATCTGGATTTCTACGGCGCGCCGCACGTGGCGCTGCTGTTCATGCCGGCGATCGGCGACAGCGTCAGGACGGCCAGCGACATCGGCATGTACGCGCAGACCCTGCTGTTGTCGCTGGTCGCCCACGGTTTCGCCGGCGTGCCGCAGACGGTGCTCGGGTTCTACGCCGATCGGGTGCGCGAAGTCCTCGGGGTGGCGGATGACTTCAAGCTGCTGTTCGGCATTTCCTTCGGCCATGCCGACCCGGATGCCCCCGAGCAGATGATCGATGTCGGCCGCGCCGCGCCGGGCGACAGCGTGGTGTTCCACCCCTGACGTCGCCGGTTTCGCGCCGGGGGAGCCGGCGCATCCAGGCGCCTCAGTCCTTCTTCAGCGCACCGCCCAGGTAGATTTCGTCGCTGACCGGTTCCTGCCAGGTGACGGCCTTGCCGTCCAGCTGCTCGGTCACCGCCACGTGCTGCATCGCGCTGGTGTCGGTCGCGCCGTGCCAGTGGCGGCGGCCGCAGTTGCACCAGATCAGATCGCCGGGGCGGATTTCGGTCTTCGGGCCGTTCTCACACTGGGTCCAGCCGACGCCATCGGTCACCAGCAGCGTCTGCCCCAGCGGATGGGTGTGCCAGTTGGTGCGTGCGCCGGGCTCGAAGTTGACCACTGCAAGGCCGACGCGGGCCGGCGCCGGGGCATTGAAGATCCGGTCGATGCGCACTCGCCCGGTGAACCAGTCGGTCGGGCCGACGATGGCCGGGGTGGAGCCGGCGCGGTGGATTTGCATGTCGGCGTTCGCCTGATCGGTCTCGCTCATGGTGATTCCTCGTTCGATTGTCGATAAGGCACTGTAGCAACCCGCTCATTGGTTCCTGTATATGCAAAATACAGAACTCGGTATGAAGCGGTGCTTAACAATGCTAGCGAATGGAATGGGCGATCTGGTGGTCTTCGTGGCCGTGGCGCGGGCCGGCAACTTCACCCGTGCGGCGGCTCAGCTGGGCGTCTCGCCCTCGGCGGTGAGCCAGACCCTGCGCGGGCTGGAAGAACGCCTGGGAGTACGTCTGCTGACCCGCACCACGCGCAGCGTGACGCGCACGGAAGCGGGCGAACGGCTGCTGGCGGACATCGCGCCGCTGCTCGACCAGATCGAGAGCCACCTCGGCGCCATCGCCGACCTGCGCCAGCGGCCATCGGGCACCGTGCGCATCACCGCCGACGAGTTCGCCGCCCGCCATGTGCTGTGGCCGAGGCTTCTGCCGCTGCTGGACGCCTATCCAGAGCTGACCGTGGAGCTGATCACCGACTACGGGCTCACCGATATCGTCGCCGAGCGCTTCGATGCCGGTGTGCGGATCGGCGGCATCATCGACGCCGACATGGTCGCCGTTGCCATCGCCCCGCCGATGCGCATGGTCACGCTGGCCGCACCGGCCTACCTGGCGCGGTACGGCACGCCACAGCGGCCGGAAGAGCTGACGGCGCATCGCTGCATCAACCTGCGTCTGCCCACCCATGGCGGTCTCTATCCCTGGGAGTTCTGCAGCGGCGACAATGAGTTCAGGGTGCGGGTCAACGGGCCGCTGATCATGAACAGCGTGCTGCAGATCCTCGATGCGTGCCTCGCCGGAGTGGGATTGGCGCAGTTGTCGGACGCCCATGCGCAGCCGTACCTGGACAGCGGCGCGCTGCAGGAGGTGCTCGGGCAATGGTCCGACAGTTTCCCCGGCTACCACCTGTATTATCCCAGTCGCCGCCAGCAGAGCGCGGCGTTCAGGGTGGTCGTGGAGCAGTTGCGGCTGGACAACCGGCCGCCCGCCGCGGCGGATTCATGAGGTAGGCTCATTAGCCTATCAATCCAGCCTCCCTCAATTTTTCCGCCCTGGCCCCGTATGATCCCGTGGATCAGCCCAGGCCAGATGTCGTGCGCACCGCGTGCGGCGTTCCGCTATCTCATCATTTTCCGGGACGAACAGCATGAAGCTCGAGATCAACAAGCGCGTTTACGAGGTCGATTCGGAGGCGGATACGCCCTTGCTCTGGGTGATCCGCGATGAGCTCGGCCTGACCGGCACCAAGTACGGCTGCGGCCTGGCCCAGTGCGGCGCCTGTTCCGTGCTGGTCGACGGGCAGGTGGTGCGCTCCTGCGTGACGCCGGTGGCCGCCGTGGCGAACAGCCAGATCACCACGATCGAGGCGATCGAGGCGGACGACGTCGGCAAGCGCGTGGTGGCCAAGTGGGTCGAGCACCAGGTCGCCCAGTGTGGCTACTGCCAGTCCGGGCAGGTCATGGCGGCCACCGCGCTGCTCAAGGAAAAGCCCAGCCCCACCGACAGCGACATCGCCGCGGCGATGATCAACCTGTGCCGCTGCGGCACCTACAACGCCATCAACGCGGCGGTGAAAGACCTGGCCGGACATCGCGAGGAAGCACTGTGAGCATCGTCGAGGAGCGTAATCGCCACCGCCTGAGCGGCCTCTCCACGGACGTCCCGCTGAACATCTCGCGGCGCCGCTTCCTGCTCGCCTCGGCCGGCGCCACCGCCGGCGCGCTGGTGCTCAGCTTCGGCCTGCCGGTCGGCAAGGCGCTCGCCCAGCAGGCGCCGGTGATGGCACCGGGCACGCGGGTTCCGGCGTTCCTGGAGATCCGCCCGGACGGCCACGTGCGCCTGCTCAGC
>DIEE01000021.1:0-290 GCA_002418465.1 Pseudomonas sp. UBA5782
ACATCGCCGCCACCAGCAGCGCGGTCACCAGGAAGCCGAGCGTTCCGGCCACGCCCCAGCCATAGCTCCAACCGAAATACTCTCCGGAAATCACCAGGCCTACGGCGATGCCCCATAGATGCAGGGTGCCAAGGGTGGGTTTGAGTTGCGTGCTCATGCTGACCTCTCCAATGGATTTGCGACACGTTCTGTTACGTTTTGCAGCCGTCGTGCCAGCAATGAGTTTGCTCAGGATTGAGCCCTTGCAGACGCTGTTTTCCGCGCTGGTGGGTGTGACTTCTGAGTCGGGG
>DIEE01000021.1:440-9455 GCA_002418465.1 Pseudomonas sp. UBA5782
GCCCCCCCCATGCCCCCCTGCCAGTCCCCGATCATCGTCGCTCTGGATTTCCCCAACCGCGATGCCGCGCTGAAGCTCGCCGATCAGCTCGATCCGGCGCTGTGCCGGGTCAAGGTCGGCAAGGAGCTGTTCACCAGTTGCGCCTCGGACATCGTCGCGACCCTGCGTGACCGCGGCTTCGAGGTGTTCCTCGATCTGAAATTCCACGACATCCCCAACACCACGGCGATGGCGGTGAAGGCGGCGGCGGAAATGGGCGTGTGGATGGTCAACGTGCACTGCTCCGGTGGCCTGCGGATGATGGCCGCGTGCCGCGAGACGCTGGAGCGCTTCAACGGGCCGAAGCCGCTGCTGATCGGGGTGACCGTGCTGACCAGCATGGAGCGCGAGGATCTGGCCGGGATCGGTCTGGACGTGGAGCCGCAGGTGCAGGTGCTGCGTCTGGCGGCGCTGGCGGAAAAGGCCGGGATGGACGGGCTGGTCTGTTCGGCGCAGGAGGCGACCGCGCTGAAGGCGGCGCATCCGGGGCTGCAACTGGTCACCCCCGGCATCCGCCCGGCCGGCAGTGCGCAGGATGACCAGCGGCGCATCCTCACCCCGCGCCAGGCGCTGGACGCTGGTTCGGACTACCTGGTGATCGGCCGCCCGATCAGCCAGGCGGCCAACCCGGCGCAGGCGTTGTCGGCGGTGGTCGCGGAGCTGGCCTGAGGGACGCTTTGCAGAGGCGAACGACTCTGAGGATGCGTGTTGAGGGGCGAACCTGTGCGCCTTTTCAGTCGGGCAAGGCGAACAAGTTCGCCCCTACAGTTGCCCGTGACTGCCCGGGCGGGTGAAACCCGCGGCATAACGAGCAGCGTGATGCGATTCAGCTGACCTTCAGCACCAGTTTGCCGAAGTTCTCGCCCTTGAACAGTTTGCCGAGGGTTTCCGGGAAGGTTTCCAGGCCTTCGACGATGTCCTCGCGGCTCTTCAACTGGCCGCTGGCCAGCCAGCCGCCGATCTCCTTCATCGCCGCCGGGAAGCCGGCCGCGTGGTCCATCACCACGAAACCCTCCATCCGCGCGCGGTTCACCAGCAGCGACAGGTAGTTGGCCGGGCCCTTCATCGCCTGCTTGTTGTTGTACTGGCTGATGGCGCCGCAGATCACCACCCGCGCGCCGCGGGCGAGTCGGCTGAGCACCGCGTCCAGGGTGTCGCCGCCGACGTTGTCGAAGTAGACGTCGACGCCTTTCGGGCATTCGCGCTTGAGGCCTTCGGCAAGGTCCTCGCTCTTGTAGTCGATGGCGCCGTCGAAGCCCAGTTCGTCGATCAGGTAGCGGCACTTCTCGGCGCCGCCGGCGATGCCGATCACCCGGCAGCCCTTGATCCTGGCGATCTGCCCGGCGACGCTGCCGACCGCGCCGGCGGCGCCGGACAGCACCACGGTATCGCCGGCTTTCGGCGCACCGGTTTCCAGCAGCGCGAAGTAGGCGGTCATGCCGGTCATGCCGAGGGCGGACAGGTAGACCGGTAGCGGCGCGCGCTGCGGGTCGACCTTGTACAGCCCGTTCGGCGCGCCGAGGAAGTAGTCCTGCACGCCGAGCGCGCCGTTGACGTGGTCGCCGACGGCGAAATCGGGATGCTGCGAGGCGACCACCTCGCCGACGCCCAGGGCGCGCATCACCTCGCCCAGGCCCACTGGGGGAATGTACGACTTGCCTTCGTTCATCCAGCCGCGCATGGCCGGGTCGAGGGAAAGGTACTTGATGCGCACCAGGATCTGCCCCTGGCCGGGTTCGCCCACCGGCTTCTCCACGTATTCGAAGGTGTCGCGGGTGGCTTCGCCGGTAGGGCGCTTGGCGAGGAGGAACTGGCGGTTGCTGGCGGCAGACATGGCAAGTACTCGAATCGAAGGGTAGGTGACTGTGATAGTTGGCCCCGGGCGTGGGTTCAAGTTTCGTCTGTCGGGGGAATGCCCGCCGATCCGTTCGATTGATGGTGGGGCGGGGTGTTTCATCAGCTGCATGGATCGTCAGCCAACCGGCGTCCTGATAGTGATGCCGTTGCGCGCGGGCGCCTGGCTAGACTGCGGCGCACGACTCGCCACTACCGAGGATTGAAGATGAGCATGACGTTTTCCGGCCAGGTCGCCCTGGTCACCGGCGGCGCTGCCGGTATCGGTCGCGCCACCGCCCAGGCGTTCGCCGCCGAAGGGCTGAAGGTGGTGGTGTCCGATCTGGACGCCGCCAATGGCGAAGCCACCGTCGAGGCGATCCGCGCGGCCGGCGGCGAGGCCCGCTTCATCCGCTGCGACGTCACCCGCGAGGCCGAGGTGAAGGCGCTGATGGGCGGCGTGATCGGCGCCTACGGTCGCCTGGACTACGCCTTCAACAACGCCGGCATCGAGATCGAGAAGGGCAAGCTGGCCGACGGTGGCGAGGACGAGTTCGACGCCATCATGGCGGTCAACGTGAAGGGCGTCTGGCTGTGCATGAAGCACCAGATTCCGCTGCTGCTGGCGCAGGGCGGTGGCGCGATCGTCAACACCGCTTCGGTGGCCGGCCTGGGCGCGGCGCCGAAGATGAGCATCTACGCGGCCTCCAAGCACGCGGTGATCGGCCTGACCAAATCCGCTGCCATCGAGTATGCGAAGAAGAAGCTGCGGGTCAACGCGGTGTGCCCGGCGGTGATCGACACCGACATGTTCCGCCGCGCCTACGAGGCGGACCCGCGCAAGGCCGACTTCGCCGCCGCCATGCACCCCGTCGGGCGCATCGGCCTGGTCGAGGAAATCGCCGCCGCGGTGCTCTACCTGTGCAGCGACGGCGCGGCCTTCACCACCGGCCACGCACTCGCGGTGGACGGCGGCGTCACCGCGATCTGATCCGCTCGCCGCTACGACGCCTTCGGGCGGAACGGCAGGGACGCCTTTTCCGCCTACGCTCTCTTTTCACGCGTGGTTCGGGACAAGCCGCCGTTTCGCTTGTCGCAGACTGCGTTCGTCCCAAAAGAAGAGAGAACTTCATGCCTGTGCCCCTGTTGCTGCAAGGCCTTTCCTTGGCCCTGATCGGCGGATTCGTCGCCACCTCGCTGGCCGCCGAATCGGCCAAACCGGCCACCGCGCTGACCGCATCGGTCAACGCCGCCTGGAACGAGCGCCTGCCGTTCGCCGACCAGGCCGATTTCCAGGCCGCCCGCCGCGGCCTCATCGAAGCCTTCGACGGCGTGATCCAGGACGAGGACGGCAAGCCGGCCTGGGACCTTTCCGCCTACGCCTTCCTCAACGGCAAGCCGGCGCCGGATTCGGTCAACCCGAGCCTCTGGCGCCAGGCGCAGCTGAACAACATCGCCGGGCTGTTCCAGGTCGGCGAGCGGCTCTACCAGCTGCGCGGCATGGACCTGGCCAACATGAACGTCATCGAGGGCGACAGCGGGCTGATCATCGTCGACCCGCTGCTCAACCAGGCCACCGCCAGGGCCGCGCTGGAGCTGTACTACAAGCACCGCCCGCGCAAGCCGGTGGTGGCGGTGATCTACACCCACGCGCACGTCGATCACTTCGGTGGCGTGCGCGGGGTGGTCGACGAGGCCGAGGTGAAGGCCGGCAAGGTGCACATCTACGCACCGGAGGGCTTCTTCGAGCACGCCATCAGCGAGAACGTGATGGCTGGCCCGGCGATGAGCCGTCGCGCGCAGTACATGTACGGCGCGCCGCTGCCGCGTGGCGAGCGCGGCCAGGTCGATGCCGGGCTCGGCAAGTCGGTGCCCAGCGCCGGCACCATCACCCTGATCCGGCCCACCGACCTGATCGCCGAGCCCATCGAGCGACGGCGCATCGACGGCATCGACATCGAATTCCAGCTGACCCCCGGCACCGAGGCGCCGGCGGAGATGAACCTGTACTTCCCGCAGTTCCGCGCGCTGTGCATGGCGGAAAACGCCGCGCGGGTGCAGCACAACATCCTCACCCTGCGTGGTGCGCTGGTGCGCGATCCGAAGGTCTGGGCCGGCTACCTCGACCAGGCGCTGCAGCGCTACGGCGACAAGTCCGACGTGCTGTTCGCCCAGCACCACTGGCCGACCTGGGGCCAGGCCGAGATCCAGACCTTCCTCGCCGACCAGCGCGACATGTACGCCTTCATCAACAGCCAGACGCTGCGCCTGCTCAACCAGGGCCTGACGCCGATGGAGATCGCCGAGAAGCTTAAGACGCTGCCGCCGAAGCTGGCCAACAAGTGGTACACCCGCGATTACTACGGCTCGCTGAGCCACAACGTGCGCGCCGTCTACCAGCGCTACATGGGCTTCTACGACGGCAATCCGGCCAACCTCAACCCGCTGCCGCCGGTCGAGGCCGGGCAGCATTACGTGGCTGCCATGGGCGGCGCGGACAAGGTGCTGGCGTTGGCCCGCGAATCGTTCAGGCAGGGCGACTACCGCTGGGTGGCGCAGCTGACCAACCACCTGGTGTTCGCCGAGCCGGACAACCGGGCCGCCCGCGAGCTGCAGGCCGACGCCCTCGAGCAGCTCGGCTACCAGAGCGAGAACGCCACCTGGCGCAACGCCTACCTGATGGGTGCCAACGAGCTGCGCAACGGCGTTTCCAAACAGGCCAGCGCCGCCAGCAGCGCGCCGGACCTGGTCCGCTCGCTGAACCCGGCGATGTTCTTCGACTACCTGTCGGTGCGCATCGACGCCGAGAAGGAGGCCGGCGAGGACCTGCTGATCAACTGGAGCTTCAGCGACCTCAGGGAAGACTACGCGCTGACCCTGCGCAACGGCGTGCTCACCCACCGCGACGGCGTGCTGCATCCACGGGCCGATGTCAGCGTGACCATGGACAAGGCACTGCTCGACCGCATCGCGCTGAAGGAAACCAGCTTCCTCAAGCAACTGATGGTCGGCAACATCAGCATGCAGGGCGAACGCCTCAAGCTCGGCCGCCTGCTCGGTGGCATGGACGAGCTTGACGGCAACTTCAACATCGTCACGCCCTGAGGCGCCACCTCCGGCCGATGGACGATTGACCCCTTCGACGCGGCTTCGGCCGCGTTTTTCATGGGCGCTGCGCAGGCGTGGCGCGCACCGCGAACTGTCGCAGAAGTGTTCTGCCTGTTCCGGCGAATGCGACAGCTGTCGCGCCCGCGGGCCCTCCCGAAATTCTCGCTGAAATCGCTGCAGGCCGCGTGGTAGACGGCTTTCGGCGTGCTTCTGAGCGCCTGGCACAGCGGTTGCTCTCCCGTATCTGACTGCAGCGAAGCGCTGCGGCACCTAATAAGAAACGGGAGAAACCCATGAAACAGACTGGCTTCGCTATGCGCGCCACCTGCCTGCCTGATCGCGGACGTGCATCCGCCGCTCCGCTGACATCCCTGTGCATCGCCATCCTCCTTGCCCTCGGCTCCACGACCTCGCTGGCCGCGCCGCCGCCGGCCGCGGTGGACGGTGCGCGAATCGCCGCCGCCGACAAGGAACCGGGCAACTGGATGTCCACCGGGCGCACCTACGACGAACAGCGCTTCAGCCCGCTGAAGCAGATCAACGACGGCAACGTCGACAAGCTCGGCCTGGCCTGGAGCTACAAGCTGGACATCGACCGCGGCGTGGAGGCCACGCCGATCGTGGTCGACGGCGTGATGTACACCACCGGGCCGTTCTCCATCGTCTACGCGCTGGATGCGCGCAACGGCAAGCTGCTGTGGAAATACGACCCGCAGTCCGACCGTTCGCGCGCCGGCGAAGCCTGCTGCGACGCGGTGAACCGCGGCGTGGCGGTGTGGAACGGCAAGGTCTACGTCGGCGTGCTCGACGGCCGCCTGGAAGCCATCGACGCCAAGACCGGGCAGCGCGTGTGGTCGGTCGACACGCGCACCGACCCCAACCGCAGCATCACCATCACCGGCGCGCCGCGCATCGTCAAAGGCAAGGTGATCATCGGCAACGGCGGCGCCGAATACGGCGTGCGCGGCTACATCACCGCCTACGACGCCGAGACCGGCAAGCAGGACTGGCGCTTCTTCACCGTGCCCGGCGATCCCAAGCTGCCGCCGGAGAACCGCGCCATGGAGATCGCCGCCAAGACCTGGTTCGGCGACAAGTTCGTCGACCAGGGCGGCGGCGGAACGGTGTGGGACTCGATGTCCTACGACCCCAAGCTGAACCTGCTCTACATCGGCGTCGGCAACGCCTCGTCGTGGAACCCGCGGCTGCGCTCGGAGGGCAAGGGCGACAACCTGTTCCTCTCGTCCATCGTCGCCATCAACCCGGATAACGGCGAGTACGTCTGGCACTACCAGACCACGCCGGGCGATGCCTGGGACTTCACCGCCACCGCGCACATCATGCTCGCGGACCTGGAGATCGACGGCAAGAAACGCGAAGTGCTCATGCAGTCGCCGAAGAACGGCTTCTTCTACGTCATCGACCGCAAGACCGGCGAACTGCTCTCGGCGAAGAACATCGTGCCGATCAACTGGGCCACCGGCGTCGACATGAAGACCGGCCGGCCGATCGTCGACGAGAAGGCGGCGGTGTACTGGACCGACCCGGAGCGCAAGGCGAAGCTGGTGCAGCCGGCCTTCTGGGGCGCCCACGACTGGCAGCCGATGTCCTACAACCCGGCCACCGGGCTGGTCTACATCCCGGCGCACATCATGTCGGCGTACTACCAGGACGTGGACGGCCACCCGCGCAAGAAATTCAAGAGCATGTACCAGCTGCAGGTGAACACCGGGATGATGCCGGAAGACCCTGAAGGTCTGCGCAAACTGGCGGACACCTGGACCGGCAAGCTGATCGCCTGGGACCCGCTGAAGCAGGAAGCGCGCTGGGAAGTGCCGTATTCGACGATCTTCAACGGCGGCACCCTGAGCACCGCCGGCAACCTGCTGTTCGAAGGCACCGCCGACGGCCGCGTGGTCGCCTACTCGGCGGACAAGGGTGAGATGCTCTGGGAACAACCGGCCAACACCGGGGTGATGGCCGGGCCGGTGACCTACGAGGTGGACGGCGAGCAGTACGTTACCTTCATGGCCGGCTGGGGCGGGGCGTTCTCCACCTTCGCCGGTGCGCTGTCGCTGCGCGCCGGGGTCAAGCCCAACGCCCAGGTGCTGACCTACAAGCTCGGCGGTACCGCCAAGCTGCCCGACTTCAAATACAAATACGCCGACCACAAGGTCGATCCGCCGCCGTTCACCGGCACCCAGGAACAGGTCGACCAGGGCCGCGCGCTGTTCAACGGCCACTGCGACACCTGCCACGGCATCAACGCCATCAGCGGCGGCGTGCTGCCCGACCTGCGCATGCTCAGCAAGGAAAACCACCAGGCCTTCCTCGGCATCGTCTACGGCGGCCGCGTGCCGGACGGCATGCCGTCGTTCGCCGAAGAGCTGAGCCCCGAACAGGTCGAGCTGGTGCACCAGTACATCATCAAGCGCTCGCACGACCTGCTCGAGACGATGCAGAGCGCGAAGACCTCAAGCACGGAGAAGATCAAATGACCACGACCTACCAGAACTACATCGGTGGCGCTTTCGTCGAGTCCGCCAACCATATCGAGGTGAGCAACCCGGCCAACGGCGAGCTGCTGTCGCGCGTGCCGGAATCCACCGCCGAGGACGTCGAGCGCGCCATCGCCGCGGCGCGCGGCGCGCAGAAGAGCTGGGCCGCGACCCCGGCGATCGAGCGCGCCGGTCATCTGCGCCGGATCGCGGCGAAGATTCGCGAGAACGCCGCCAGCCTGGCGCGCCTTATCACCGCCGAGCAGGGCAAGGTGCTCGGCCTGGCCGAGGTGGAGGTGAATTTCACCGCCGACTACATGGACTACATGGCCGAGTGGGCGCGCCGCCTGGAAGGCGAAATCCTCACCAGCGACCGCGCCGGGGAAAACATCTTCCTGTTCCGCAAGCCGCTCGGCGTGGTCGCCGGCATCCTGCCGTGGAACTTCCCGTTCTTCCTCATCGCCCGGAAGATGGCGCCGGCGCTGATCACCGGCAACACCATCGTGATCAAGCCCAGCGAGGAAACCCCGAACAACTGCTTCGAGTTCGCCAAACTGGTGGCGCAGACCGACCTCCCGGCCGGCGTATTCAACGTCGTCTGCGGCAGCGGCGGGGCGGTCGGCTCGGCGCTGACGCGCAGCGCCGGCGTCGACCTGATCAGCTTCACCGGCAGCGTCGGCACCGGCTCCCGGATCATGGCCGCGGCCGCGCCGAACATCACCAAGCTGAACCTGGAACTGGGCGGCAAGGCGCCGGCCATCGTCCTCGCCGATGCCGACCTGGAGCTGGCGGTGAAAGCCATCACCGCCTCGCGGGTGATCAACAGCGGACAGGTGTGCAACTGCGCCGAGCGCGTCTACGTCGAGCGCAAGGTGGCCGATCAGTTCATCGACAAGGTGGCCGCGGCGATGGCCGCGACCCGCTACGGCGATCCGCTGGCGGAAAGCGACCTGGACATGGGCCCGCTGATCAACCAGGCCGGCCTTGACAAAGTCGCGCAGATGGTCAGGACGGCCGTGGGGCAGGGCGCCAGCCTGGTCACCGGCGGCGCCGTGGCGGACAAGGGCAAGGGCTTCCACTACCAGCCCACGGTGCTGGCCGGCTGCTCGGCGGACATGGAGATCATGCGCAAGGAGATCTTCGGTCCGGTGCTGCCGATCCAGATCGTCGACGACATCGACGAAGCCATCGCCCTGGCCAACGATTGCGAGTACGGCCTGACCTCATCGATCTACACCCGCAGCCTCGGCGCGGCGATGAAGGCCTGCGCCGAGATCGACTTCGGCGAGACCTACATCAACCGCGAGAACTTCGAGGCCATGCAGGGCTTCCATGCCGGCGTGCGCAAATCCGGCATCGGTGGCGCGGACGGCAAGCACGGCCTGTACGAGTTCACCCACACCCACGTGGTCTACATCCAGAACTGAGGAAGGACGGGCCCCCTCGCATCACCACCCCCCCCCCCCCCCCCCGGGGGGGGGGGGGGGGGGGGGGGGGAGATTCATCCTCGGCCCCAACCCCACCCCCCCCCCCCCGC
>DIEE01000274.1 GCA_002418465.1 Pseudomonas sp. UBA5782
GTGTCCGGGGAAATGCTTGCCGGTCGCCGCCATCCCCGCCGCGCGCAGCCCGCGGATGAACGCGCCGGCGAGAACGGCGGCGCGCAGCGGATCGCCCTCGAAGGCGCGGGCGCCGATCACCGCGCTACGCTGGTGATCAAGATCGAGCACCGGGGCGAAGCTGATATCCAGCCCGACCGCCAGCACTTCGGTCGCCATCAACCAGCCGCAGTGTTCGGCCAATGCTTCTGCATTCGTCTGGGCGGCCAGCGCACGCATCGCCGGCAGGCGTACGAAGCCCTGGCGCAGGCGCTGCACGCGACCGCCCTCCTGGTCGACGGCGAGGATTAGGTCGGGACGCAGGGCGCGAATCGAACGGCTCAGCTCGAGCACCTGACGCGGATGCTCGATGTTGCGGGCGAAGATGATCAGGCCGCCGACTTGCGGCTGGCGCAGCAGCTGGCGGTCTTCGGCAGTCAGCCAGTGGCCGCCGACATCGAGCATCAGCGAACCTTGCAGGGGAGTGGTCACGGGGAAATCCTTAATCGAGGCGGGCCGACATCCACTCGGGACGCGCGGCCTCGTCGATACGAACGGGGCAATGCAGCGGCACGCGCGGGTACAGCGCCAGCAGGTCACTGTTGCGCAGCCTTATGCAGCCATGGGAACCGGGCACACCGAGGACGACGCTGTCCGGTGTGCCGTGCAGATAGATGTAGCGGCGAAAGGTGTCGACCGACCCGAGCCGATTGAAGCCGGGCTCGCAGCCGGACAGCCAGAGGATTCGCGTGAGAATCCAGTCGCGACCGGGGAACTGCTCGTGCAGCTCGGCGGACCAGACTTCGCCGGTCCAACGCCGACCGCGCATCACCGCGCCGCAGGGCAGGCCCTCGCCGATCTTCGCGCGGACCTGATGCAGGCCGCGCGGCGTGCAATTGGAGCCGTTGCGCTCGCCGGCGCCATTGGCTGCGGTGGAAACTGGCAGACGCAAAACCAGACGCCCTTCGGCAAAACCGAAGAGCGTCTGGTCGTCGATGGAAATGTGCAGGAGGTCGAGGTCGGGCATGCGCGCTAGCTTAGCCGATCGGCCTGCGCCCGCCCACCGCAGTCAGGCCTGGGCGGAGAGCGCACTGCTCTTGCTACGCGGGCGCATCTGCGCGGTGGCCAGGGCTTCGTCGGAGATGCCGGTTTCCGCACGCATGCCGGCGGCGAGGAACGGCACCATCATGCGCATGACCTGCTCGATCGAGGTGTTCACCGCGAAATCGGCTTCGGCCATGGCCCGCAGCGCCTTGATCCCGGACATGCTGAACGCCGCGGCGCCGAGCATGAAGTGCACCCGCCAGAACAGCTCGAGCGGCGGAATCCGCGGCGCGGTTTCATTGACCAGCTGCATGTAGCGGCGGAAGACCTTGCCGTACACCTCTTCCAGATATTTGCGCAGGTGGCCCTGGCTCTGGCTGAAGGCCAGGCCAAGCAGACGCATGAAGATCGAAAGGTCGTTGCCGCTGCGGGGTTTGACGGCAAGCGCCTGGTCGACCAGCAGTTCGAGAAGCTCCTCGAGGCTGGCCTTCTCTTCCGGCTTGGCCTGGCGCCGCTCCAGTTCGCGCTCGAGGCTGCTGCAGAAGGGGCCGAGGAAACGCGAGAAAACCGCCTGGATCAGCGCCTTCTTCGAACCGAAGTGGTAATTGACCGCGGCCAGGTTGACACCCGCCTTGCTGGTGATCAGCCGCAACGACGTCTCGGCGAAGCCCTTCTCGGCAAAAAGCTGTTCCGCGGCATCGAGGATGCGTTCAACGGTTTCGGATTGGGCCATGATTCAAATCGCCTGACAAACACTTGTTTGAAACATACGTTTCGGCCCATGCACTGTCAAGCCGCATCGCGCCTGCCTGACGTGCCGGTCACATTTGGCCGTGCCCGTCGCCCTTTTGCAATATCCGGGCATCGCCGAGCGTCCCGAAGGCCGATGCAAATGAATGATTGCCACAGGGGATTCACTGTATATAATCCCAGTCACTGTACAAAAACCCAGAGCGCTGACCATGCTGAAACTGACGCCACGCCAAGCCGAGATCCTCGCTTTCATCAAGCAGTGCCTGGAAGACAACGGCTACCCACCGACCCGTGCGGAGATCGCCCAGGCGCTCGGCTTCAAATCACCGAATGCCGCCGAGGAGCACCTCAAGGCGCTGGCCAGGAAGGGCGCCATCGAAATGACTCCGGGCGCGTCGCGCGGCATCCGCATCCCCGGCAGCGAAGCCGTCGCAGACGAGGACTCGCTGCCGATCATCGGTCGCGTCGCCGCCGGTGCGCCGATCCTCGCAGAACAGAACGTCGAGGAGTCCTGCAAGATCAACCCCGCCTTCTTCCATCCGCGTGCCGATTACCTGCTGCGCGTGCACGGGATGAGCATGAAGGACATCGGCATCCTCGACGGCGACCTGCTGGCCGTGCACACCGTTCGCGAAGCCCGCAACGGCCAGGTGGTGGTCGCGCGACTGGATGACGAAGTCACCGTCAAACGCTTCAAGCGCCAGGGCAACAAGGTCTGGCTGATCGCGGAAAACCCCGACTTCGCCCCCATCGAAGTGGATCTCGAACAACAGAACCTGGTGATCGAAGGCTTGAGTGTCGGCGTCATTCGCCGCTAAAGGAGACTTTCCATGCAGTTCCCGCAGTCGCTTGACCTCCCGCAATTGCCGCTGTTCGAGGCATTCCTCGCACAGCCGGCCATCCCCCTGCTGACCCAGGCGCTGGATTCTCCTTGGCTGGACGAAGCGGAAGCCTTCAGCGAGATCTCGCTGCGCGGAGCTGCCAATCACTGTCTCAACCTGCTGGCGCCGATGCTGCGCGAGCTCAGCGAGGAAACCGATGCGCGCTGGCTCACGCTGATCGCGCCCCCCGGCAGCCTGACGCAAGCCTGGCTGCGCGATGCGGGGCTCAACCGCGAGCGGATTCTGCTGCTGCAGCCACGCGGCGAGCAGAGCGCGCTCGAACTGACCTGCGAAGCACTGCGCCTGGGGCGCAGCCACACCGTGGTCAGTTGGCTGCAGGTGGATCGCTCGACGCGCACGCGCCTGGCCGCCGCCGCACGCCAGGGTGGCGCGCAGAGTCTGAACATTCGTCTGGGTTGATGGTTCGTCGACACAGGGACGTGTCGTGATCAAGCTACTCGCTTCACTGCCGGCGTTCGCCCAGGCAGCTCCCGGCAAAACGGAAAATCCTCCCGCCCTTCTCAGTGAAGAACGCGCGGTTCCATATCTCGCTCGAAATCCCCTTCCGCCATCTTGCCGGCCATCTGCACGCCGACGTTCAGCATGGCTTTGGCCACTTCGACATGATGTCCCTGCAGGAACGCCTTGGCGTCCTCGGAGAAATCCAGCACCACCAGCGCCTCCTCATCTTCCGCGCGGCGCAGCGCGATGCGCCCGTCGGGCAATTCAACGATTTCTAGGAAGGAGGTAGGCATGGAAAGGGGGTCTCGATGGAAGGCGCGTCATTGTAGCAGTGGATGCCAACGCTCCCTAGTGGTACGGCAATGATCGTGATGCCGTAACAGGGGCTCTGGCCGGTAGGGGTAATCAGGCTTTTTAGGGGCCGACCGAGGGCTCCGCGCGGTGGGTTGGTGAAGCGTGACCCACCCTGCGGGAGCTAGACGCAACGACGATGGATAGGCCAATTCGCAGGGTGCGCTTCACGACCAGAGCATCGCCCAGATTGCGTGAGCTAAAGCAAATCGCCGCGGCGCTACCCCACGGGAAGCCGAACGCTTTGGCCCCTGCGGCATTCCAGCAGGCATGCACGCTGGCGCAGTGCCCCTCAGCTCTCGGTCAGGCTCGCGCGGAAACGCAAGGCGAGCTGCTTGAGCTGCTGGCGCCAGGCTTCCAGCTCTTCGCGCGACAGCGCCGGCGCGGGCTCCTCCTCGTCCAGCATCACCGCCTGGATCAGCGGCGTGGTGGGATCGACCTTGGCCTTGCGCGGCGCCTGCGGCGGCTGGAACAGCTGCGCATAGCCAGCAAGCAGTTGGCCCAGCCAGGTTTCCGGTTGCTGCGCCATTTCCACCAGTTCGGCCATTTCCGGGCTCGGCGCCTCTTCCAGAACGGCGCGGTCGAGCAGCGTCTCGGCACGCGGTGCCTGGGCGTTGGGCAGGCGATAGAACCCGGCGATCTCGTGGCACAGGCCGAGCAAGGCACCATACAGGTGGAACAGCGCGGCCTCGCGCTCGGCCTGGACCAGCGCGGGCGCGTTCATTACCCGGCCTTCCTCGGCCTTGCGCCAGCCGTCCAGCGCCAGGCCGGCGAAGTAGATTTTCTGATTGGTGCGGGTATAGAGCTCATGGGCCATGGTGCTGCTCCACGCTAGGCGCCGACGGAGGAGCCGGCGAATGGGATCACGCTAGCGCCGCATGGGCGCGCGGGCAATCGTCCGCGCCCAACGGCAAGGGCATCAGCGCTTGTCTTCGACCTTCCACTTACCGCCGTCGTAGAACGCGCGCCAGCCGGTGGGTTTGCCATCGACCTCGGACTGCACGTACTGCTCCTTGGTCTTGCGGCTGAAGCGGATCACCGCCGGACGGCCTTCAGGGTCCTTTTTCGGTGCGTCGAGGATGAAGTGGTATTTCTCGTCCAGCTCGTCCTTGTGCGGGATCAGTTCCAGCACCAGGGGAGCGCGGGTTTCGCGGTTCTTCGGGAACTGGCTGGCAGCGAGGAACAGACCCGAAGCGCCATCACGCAGCACATAGGTGTCATCGACCTTCTCGCACTTGAGTTCCGGCATCTTGATCGGATCGATCTTCGGCGGCGCCGCTTCGCCGCTCTTGAGCAGCTTGCGGGTGTTCTTGCAGGTCGGGTTGGTGCAACCGAAGAACTTGCCGAAACGACCGGTCTTCAGCTGCATCTCGCTGCCGCACTTGTCGCACTCCAGGCTCGGGCCTTCGTAGCCCTTGATCCGGTAGCTGCCTTGCTCGATCTCGTAACCGGCGCAATCCGGGTTGTTGCCGCAGATGTGCAGCTTGCGGTGCTCGTCGAGCAGGTAGGCGTCCATCGCCGTGCTGCAGATCGGACAGCGGTGCTTGCCACGCAATACGCGGGATTCGGATTCGCCCTCGTCATCCTCGGCGATCTCGTCGCCGGGAATCAGGTTGATGGTCGCCTTGCAGCGCTCTTTCGGCGGCAGGCTGTAGCCGGAGCAGCCGAGGAACACGCCGGTGGAAGCGGTGCGGATCATCATTGGGCGGCCGCACAGCTGGCAGGGAATGTCGGTTGGCGTCGGCTGGTTGGCCCGCATGCCGCCCGCCTCGCTCTTGCCGCCGGTCTCGGCCGCTTCGAGCTTGTGCTTGAAGTCGCCGTAGAACTCGTCGAGCACGTTCTTCCAGTCGCGCTCGCCCTGGGCCACGTCATCGAGGTTCTCTTCCATGCCGGCGGTGAAGCCGTAGTCCATCAGGTTGGAGAAACTCTCGGAAAGCCGGTCGGTGACGATGTCGCCCATCTTCTCGGAATAGAAGCGGCGGTTGTGCACGGTGACGTAGCCGCGGTCCTGGATGGTCGAGATGATCGCCGCATAGGTGGAAGGACGACCGATCCCGCGTTTTTCCAGTTCCTTGACCAGGCTGGCTTCGGAGAAGCGTGCCGGCGGCTTGGTGAAATGCTGACTGGGGTCGAGCTTGACCAACTTCAGCGCCTCGCCTTCCTTCATGTCCGGCAGCACGGCGTCTTCGCCGGGCTTGCTCTGCTGCGGCTGCACGCGGGTGTAACCGTCGAACTTGAGGATGCGGCCCTTGGCGCGCAGCTCGAAGTCACCGGCCTTGACGCTGACAGTGGTCGACAGGTATTCCGCCGGCGGCATCTGGCAGGCGACGAACTGGCGCCAGATCAGCTCGTAGAGGCGCTCGGCGTCGCGTTCCATGCCGGAGAGCTGAGTCGGACGCATGTTCACGTCGGAGGGACGAATCGCTTCGTGCGCCTCCTGGGCGCCCTCCTTGCTCGAATAGAAATTCGGCTTTGCGGGCAGGTATTTGGCGCCGAACTCGCCGTCGATGAAACCGCGCACCATCTCGATGGCGTCGTTCGACAGGTTGGTGGAGTCGGTACGCATGTAGGTGATGTAGCCGGCCTCGTAGAGACGCTGGGCCATCATCATGGTCTTCTTCACGCCGAAGCCGAGGCGGTTGCTCGCTGCCTGCTGCAGGGTCGAGGTGATGAACGGCGCCGTCGGCTTGGAGCTGGTCGGCTTGTCCTCGCGCTTGATCACGCTGTAGCTGGACGACTTCAGCTTGGCCACCGCGGCCATCGCCTGCGCCTCATTGACCGGCTTGAAGGCTTCGCCTTTCTCGCGGGCAACCTCGAAACGCACCTTGGCGTCCTTAGCGGTGCCGAGGTCGGCGTGGATTTCCCAGTATTCCTCGGGAACGAAGGCGCGGATTTCGCGCTCGCGCTCAACCACCAGCTTCACCGCCACCGACTGCACGCGCCCGGCGGACAGGCCGCGGGCGATCTTCGCCCAGAGCAGCGGCGAGACCATGTAGCCGACCACGCGGTCGAGGAAGCGCCGCGCCTGCTGGGCGTTGACGCGGTCGATGTCCAGCTCGCCAGGCTTGGAGAAAGCCTCCTGGATGGCCTTCTTGGTGATCTCGTTGAACACCACGCGCTTGTAGCGGCTGTCGTCGCCGCCGATGGCCTCGCGCAGGTGCCAGGCGATGGCTTCCCCCTCGCGATCCAAGTCGGTCGCGAGATAGATGGTGTCGGCATCCTTGGCGAGACGGCGTAGCTCTTCGATCACCTTCTCCTTGCCGGGAAGGATCTCGTACTTGGCTTTCCAGCCGTGCTCGGGGTCGACGCCCATGCGGGTGAACAGCTGACGCTTGGCCTTTTCCTTGGGCGACAGCGCGGGGGCTTCGGCGGCAGCGGCTTTGCCCCGCTTGACCGGCTCTTTAGTGGCATTCCCCGAACCACTGGTGGGCAGGTCACGGATGTGGCCGATGCTCGACTTCACCACGTACTGGTTGCCCAGGTACTTGTTGATGGTCTTGGCCTTGGCCGGGGATTCCACGATGACCAGCGATTTGCCCATGGATCGGAAAATTCCTGAATTGGGTGATTGAAAACGAGGGGGCCGCCGTTGCGGCACCGCTATATATAGTGGCGGGCAAGCCGAGGTCAAGCGCGGGTCTTGCTCGGCGCTTCGCTTGCTAAGGCGCGAAAGACGACGCCTCGGCGCGAATCAGGGCAAAGCGCGGAACCTGTTCGCCGTCCACTTCGACGGTCTCGGAAAACATGCTCAACGGGCGCACCCAGAAGCCGAACTCGCCGTACAGCGCCTGGTACACGACCATCTCCTCCTCCGTCTCGGAATGCCGGGCGACACCAATCACGCGGTACTCGGGCCCCTTGTAATGACGGTACAGACCGGGTTGTAAAGTCATGCTGCCTCGCTGCTCGATCAGCGCGGAAAAAACCGCAGCCGAGAAAATAAAAAGCCGGGGCACCAGGCCCCGGCTTCACGTGCCGAGCGAGTTAGACGCGCTCGAACACGGTGGTGATGCCCTGACCAAGGCCGATGCACATGGTAGACACACCGAAGGTACCGCCGTTCTGTTTCATCACGTTCAACAGGGTGCCGGAAATCCGCGCACCGGAACAGCCGAACGGGTGACCCAGGGCGATGGCGCCGCCGTGCAGGTTGACCTTCTGCTCCATCTTGTCGAGGAGTTTCAGGTCCTTGAGCACTGGCAGAGCCTGCGCCGCGAAGGCTTCGTTGAGTTCGACGAAGTCGATGTCGTCGATGGTCAGGCCGGCACGTCCGAGCGCCTTCTTGGTCGCCGGGACCGGACCGTAGCCCATGATCGCCGGGTCCACGCCCGCCACCGCCATCGCCCGCACCACGGCCAGCGGCTGGATGCCGAGGTCCTGGGCGCGCTGGGCCGACATGACGATCATGCAGGAAGCACCGTCGGTGATCTGCGAGGACGTCCCCGCGGTCACGGTGCCGCCTTTCGGGTTGAACGCCGGCTTCAACGCCGCCAGGCTTTCCAGGGTGGTCTCCGGACGAATGGTTTCGTCGTAGTCGAAGACCTTCAGGAAGCCGTTTTCGTCGTAGCCCTGCATCGGGATGATTTCATCCTTGAAATTGCCTTCGACGGTGGCCTTGTGGGCCAGCTGGTGCGAACGCACGCCGAACTGGTCCTGGGCTTCGCGGCTGATGCCGTGCATCTTGCCGAGCATTTCCGCGGTCAGGCCCATCATCCCCGAGGCCTTGGCGGCGTAGAGGGATAGGTGCGGGTTCGGGTCGACGCCGTGCATCATGCCGACGTGGCCCATGTGCTCCACGCCGCCGACGACGAAGACGTCGCCGTTGCCGGTCTGGATCGCCTGCACGGCGGTGTGCAGCGCGCTCATCGACGAGCCGCACAGGCGGCTGACGGTCTGCCCGGCGCTGGTGTGCGGGATCTGCGTCATCAGCGAGGCCATGCGGGCGATGTTCCAGCCCTGCTCCAGGGTCTGGTTGACGCAGCCCCAGATCACGTCCTCGACTTCGGCCGGATCGACCTTGGCGTTACGTTCCAGCAGTTTACTGATCAGGTGCGCGGACATGTCTTCGGCGCGGGTGTTGCGGTGCATGCCACCCTTGGATCGGCCCATCGGCGTGCGGCCGAAGTCGACAATGACGGCGTCTCTCGGATTCAGGCTCATAAATAGTCTCTCGCTCTCTTAACCGAAGAACTTCTGGCCGCTCTTGGCCATTTCGCGAAGCTTTTCAGTCGGGTGATACAGCGGGCCCAGGTCGGCGTACTTGTCGGCCAGCGCGACGAATTCGGCGACACCGATGGAATCGACATAGCGCAGCGCGCCCCCACGGAAGGGAGGGAAGCCGATGCCGTAGATCAGGCCCATGTCGGCCTCGGCCGCGGTTTCGACGATGCCGTCTTCCAGGCAGCGCACGGTCTCCAGGCACAGCGGGATCATCATGAAGTTGATGATGTCCTCGTCGCTCACTTCACGCTGCTCGCTGACGATCGGCTTGAGGATCTCGTAGGCCTGCGGGTCGATGACCTTCTTCGGCTTGCCGCGCTTGTCGGTCTCGTAGACGTAGAAGCCCTTGCCGTTCTTCTGGCCGAGGCGATTGGCCTCGTACATGACGTCGACGGCGGTCTTGCCTTCCACCGCCATGCGGTCCGGGAAGCCCTCGGCCATCACGTCGCGGCCGTGGTGGCCGGTGTCGATGCCGACCACGTCGGACAGGTACGCCGGGCCCATCGGCCAGCCGAACTTCTCCATCACCTTGTCGATGCGCACGAAGTCGACACCGAAGCTGAGCAGCTTGGCGAAGCCGCCGAAGTACGGGAACAGCACGCGGTTGACCAGGAAGCCCGGGCAGTCGTTGACCACGATCGGGCTCTTGCCCATCTTCTTGGCGTAGGCGACGGTGGTGGCGATGGCGGTTTCGCCGGTCTTCTCGCCACGGATCACTTCCACCAGCGGCATCATGTGCACCGGGTTGAAGAAGTGCATGCCGCAGAAGTTCTCGGGGCGCTTGAGCGCCTGGGCCAGCAGGCTGATGGAGATGGTCGAGGTGTTCGACGCGATGATCGCGTCTTCCTTGACGTTGCCTTCCACTTCAGCGAGCACGGACTGCTTGATCTTCGGGTTCTCGACCACCGCCTCGACGACGATGTCGACGTTGCCGAAGTCGCCGTAGGACAGGGTCGGACGGATCGCGCTGAGCGCGGTGGCCATCTTCGCCGGGGTAAGGCGGCCCTTCTCGACCTGTTTGCCGAGCAGCTTGGAGGCTTCGCCCAGACCGAGCTGGATGGCTTCCTCGCGAATGTCCTTCATCAGGATCGGCGTACCCTTGGAGGCCGACTGGTAGGCGATGCCGCCACCCATGATGCCGGCGCCGAGAACGGCGGCCAGTTTCACGTCCTTGGCCACTTCGTCGTACTGCTTGGCTTTCTTCTTCAGTTCCTGGTCGTTCAGGAACAGGCCGATCAGGCTCGCGGCAACCGGCGTCTTGGCCAGTTTGACGAAGCCGGCGGCCTCGATTTCCAGGGCCTTGTCGCGACCGAAGTTGGCGGCCTTCTGGATGGTCTTGATCGCCTCGACCGGCGCCGGGTAGTTCGGACCGGCCTGGCCGGCGACGAAACCCTTGGCGGTCTCGAAGGCCATCATCTGCTCGATGGCGTTGAGTTTGATCTTTTCCAGCTTGGGCTGGCGCTTGGCCTTGTAGTCCAGCTCGCCGGAGATGGCGCGCTTGACCAGGTCCAGCGCGGCTTCCTTGAGCTTGTCGGCCTTGACCACGGCATCGACGGCGCCGACCTTCAGCGCGTCTTCGGCACGGTTTTCCTTGCCCGAGGCGATCCATTCGATGGCGTTGTCGGTACCGACGATGCGCGGCAGGCGCACGGTGCCGCCGAAGCCCGGGTAGATGCCCAGCTTGACTTCCGGCAGGCCGATCTTCGCGGTCTCGGAGGCGACGCGGTAGTCGGCGGCCAGGCACATTTCCAGACCGCCGCCGAGGGCGATGCCGTTGATGGCGACCACGGTCGGCACGGCGAGGTCTTCGAAGTCGCTGAAGATCTTGTTGGCTTCGAGGTTACCGGCGATCAGTTCTTCGTCGGGCAACTTGAAGTTGTCGACGAACTCGGTGATGTCGGCGCCGACGATGAACACGTCCTTGCCGCTGGTGACGACGACGCCCTTGATCGAGCCGTCTGCCTTGATGGCGTCCACGGACTGGCGCAATTCGCTCAGCGTGACGCGGTTGAATTTGTTTACGGACTCACCCTTGAGGTCGAAATTCAATTCGACGATGCCACCCTCAAGAGCTTTAACCGTGATGGCTTTACCTTCGTAAATCATCAACTGATCTCCACGAAATGGAAGCTGAACAGTACGCCTCGGACACCGGCACTGGATTTCCCGCGGCTCTGCCATCGAGTGAAATCCGACGCTGCTGGCACACCCTCCGAGGCGATCTTCGGGTTGTTGTTCTAGAGCGCCGCAGGGCAAACGCTCAATTCATACGCCCGTTTGATTTGGGTAGCACACCTTCTCGGAAAAGCACGGGCTTGTCAATTGGCTATCGGTTGGACCGCCGCCGCGGCGGTTTTGCTTGGCGACAGGCTGCCGTGACCCTCCGAAATGCACGGAACAGATAGCGTAGAAGATCGAGGAAGGGTCGCCGCCCGCGCTCGGCGAAGCAGGAGGATTCGGCCGTCAGGCCAGCGCGGCGAGCACCGCGGCGAGGCGGTCCAGATCGGCGGCACCACCACGCTCGCCCCAGCAGATGCCGATCATCTGCGCGCCCGCTTCGATGCGATAGGCATCCGCAGGCAGGCTGGCGAGTTGCGCGAGCAGGCGCTCATCCGAGCAGGGCTCGCGCCACTGGTTGAGCCATTCGCCCGGCCGGTCCTGCCAGTAGGACCAGCTGTCGCCGCGCCCGGAGCGGCGGGCGCGGTGGTATTGTGCGCACGGGCTCGGCGGCACGTCCTGCAGCCAGTGCGGCCAGTCCTGCCGCGACAGGTTCATCGCCAGCCCGCGGCGCCTGGCTTCCAGGCGAACGTCCATCTGCCCGCGCTGACGGTGCGAAGGCAGCAGCCAGACCAGCGGACTGAGCAGCACGGCGAGCAACAAGATGATCCACAGCGTCACAGGCAACATCCCGATAAAAAAGCATGGCACGCCGCTCGACAGCGGCATCTAATAAGAAACGCACATCCAAGGAGGAAACACCTCATGACGTACCAGCACATCCTGGTGGCCATCGATCTGGCCGACGAGTGTCATCCGGTCATGCGCCGCGCTCAGGCGCTGGCAGCCAGCAGTGGCGGGCAACTTTCCCTGGTGCACATCGTCGAACCGATGGCCATGGCGTTCGGCGGCGACGTGCCGATGGACTTGTCGATGCTCCAGCAGCAGCAGTTCGATCAGGCCCGCGAACGCCTCGACGGCTTCGCCAGCCGCTACCCGGAACTGACCCCGGAACATCGCCACCTGGCCTACGGCCAACCGCGCCAGGAAATCCACCGCCTCGCCGCCGAGCAGAAATGCGACCTCATCGTGGTCGGCAGCCACGGCCGTCACGGCCTGGCACTGCTGCTCGGCTCCACCGCCAACGATGTCCTGCATGGCGCTCCGTGCGACGTACTGGCGGTTCGCCTGGCCAAGGATCAGTGAGACCCGCGCGGGCGAGCTTCCCTCGCCCGCCGCTCCTCAGTCGCCTCGCCGCGAGGTGAACGGCAACGCCTCGATGCCGTCTCCGGCGCTCATCACCTGCGGACGAATCTTCTGCAACTGGGTTTCCAGCGAGTAGGTCATGCTCGACGCCATGGAGAAGAACGTCAGGAAGGCCTTGAGGTTGGAGTCGCCCTCGCAGGTGTCATGGATACGCTGCCAGAACGCCTGATTGACCAGCTGCAACTGCTGGAACACCCGCACCAGCCCCTTCAGCTCCCAGTCCGCATGGCGCCCTTCGCGCATGTTGAAGTACTGCCGCGCCAGGTACAGCGAAACCGCGCGCAAGGCGAACTCCTGATTGCTGGCGAACGGCAGATGCTGCTGCGCCATCGGCTTGAGGCCGGCGAGAATCGGGCAGGCGCTGGTCGCCATGATCACCCCGAGCAGGGCGCGCAGGCCCTCCTCCAGACCCACCAGCTTGCTGTACTCGCGCTCCGGCGTGCGCACCCATACGTGAGCCTTGGTGAACGCCGGCAGCCCGTGAAAATCCTCGATCACCCGGTGGATGTCCACCGCCGCCGGGCAATGGCTGAAACGCTCCGCAGCCAGCGGGCAATTGCTGCAGCGCTCGTGTTCCAGGCGCGTCCACTTCGGCGCCGCGGCGGCGCACTCGTCGTCGTAGTCGCGGTCGAGCTGGATCAGGTAACTGAACGAATGCTCATCATCCAGGCTGATGCGGTATTCGATGGCCATGCTGACTGCTTACTCCCGGCTCATTCTTCCAGTTCGGCCCAACGCTCGAGCAAGGCATCGAGTTCCGCCTGCAGGCTGTCGACCTGCGCCAGCACGTCGCGGGTTTCCTCCGCGGAGCGCTGATAGAAGGCCGGATCGGCGATCTGCGCCTGCACCGAGGCGATACGCTGCTCGACGGCATCGATCTGCCCCGGCAAGGCTTCCAGCTCGCGCTGCAGCTTGTAGCTGAGTTTCTTCTTCGCTGGCGCCGGGGCGGCGGCTGTGACCGGGGCCGCGGCTTTCGCGGGCTCGGCCTTTTCCGGACGGCTGTCGCCCACCCCGAGCAGGCGCGGCGAACCGCCCTGGCGCAGCCAGTCCTGGTAACCGCCGACGTACTCGCGCACCACGCCGTTGCCCTGGAACACCAGGGTGCTGGTGACCACGTTGTCGAGGAAGGCCCGGTCGTGGCTGACCATCAGCACGGTGCCCTTGAAGCTCAACAGCACTTCCTCGAGCAGCTCCAGGGTTTCCACGTCGAGGTCGTTGGTCGGTTCGTCGAGCACCAGCAGGTTCGCCGGCTTGCTGAACAGCTTGGCCAACAGCAGGCGCGCGCGCTCGCCGCCGGACAATGCCTTGACCGGCGTACGCGCACGCTGCGGGCTGAACAGGAAGTCGCCGAGGTAGCTCAATACGTGGCGGTTCTGCCCGTCGATCTCGATGAAGTCGCGGCCTTCGGCGAGGTTGTCGATCACCGTCTTTTCCAGCTCCAGCGCGTGGCGCAGCTGGTCGAAATAGGCGACTTCCAGCTTGGTGCCGACGGACACCTTGCCGCTGGTGGGCTGCAGGTCGCCGAGCAGCAGCTTGAGCAGCGTGGTCTTGCCGGTGCCGTTGGCGCCGAGCAGGCCGATGCGGTCGCCGCGCTGCAGGACCATGGAGAAGTCGTCGATCAATTTCGGCCCGCCCGGATGGGCGAAGCTGACGTGCTCGACGACGATCACCTGCTTGCCGGACTTGTCCGCGGTTTCCACCTGGAAGCTCGCCTTGCCCTGTCGCTCGCGACGCTCGCTGCGCTCGTTGCGCATTTCCTTGAGCGCACGCACGCGGCCTTCGTTGCGCGTGCGGCGGGCCTTGATGCCCTGGCGAATCCAGACTTCTTCCTGCGCGAGCTTCTTGTCGAACAGCGCGTTGGCGGTCTCTTCGGCGGCCAGCTGCTGTTCCTTGTGCACCAGGAAGGAGGCGTAATCGCCGTTCCAGTCGATCAGGTGGCCGCGGTCCAGCTCGAGAATGCGCGTGGCCAGGTTCTGCAGGAAGGAACGGTCGTGGGTGATGAACAGCACCGCGCCCTGGAAGCCCATCAGTGCTTCTTCCAGCCAGGCGATGGCGCCGATGTCGAGGTGGTTGGTCGGTTCGTCGAGCAGCAGCAGATCGGGCTCGGCGACCAGCGCCTGGGCCAGCAGCACGCGACGGCGCCAGCCACCGGAAAGTTCGGCGAGGGTCTTGTCGGCCGGCAACTGCAAGCGGCTCAGGGTGCTGTCGACCAGTTGCTGCAGGCGCCACCCGTCGCGGGCTTCGAGGTCCTGCTGGACATGCATCAGCTTGTCCAGGTCGTCCTGGTCGTTGATGTTCTGACTCAGGTGGTGGTACTGGGCGAGCAGCTCGCCGACGCCGGCCAGGCCCTCGGCGACCACGTCGAACACGGTCCGCTCGTCGGCGCGCGGCAGTTCCTGCGGCAACTCGCCGATCTTCAGCCCCGGCGCGCGCCAGACATCGCCGTCATCGACCGACTGCTCGCCCTTGATCACGCGCAGCATGCTCGACTTGCCGGTGCCGTTGCGGCCGATGATGCAGACCCGCTCACCGCGCGCGATCTGCCAGGAAACCTGGTCCAGCAGCGGCATGGTGCCATAGGCGAGAGAGACATCGGATAGCTTGAGCAGGGTCATGACGATCTTCTTCGAAAACGGGCCGCGCATGATATCAGCAGCGCGCCATGCGGGCGCCTGTGTGCGTGAAGTTATTCCCTTCATCGGCTGTTACAGGCCCGCGTTTAACTGCCTGTCGCATCAGGCTAAGCTAGGCCCTTGGTTTTCTGCCCGGAAGTGTCATGCGCGGTCGTCTGTTCAGTCTGTTGTCCTGCTTGCTCCTCACTGCCACCACGCTGGATGTCGCCCAGGCCGCCTCGCTCCCCGAGCAACGGCAGATGTATGACCAGGCGAAAGCCGCCCTGGCGAGGGGCGATAGCGGTCCTTACCAGCGCTACGCCAGCGCGCTCAAGGACTACCCGCTGGAACCATACCTGGCCTACGACGAACTCACCGCGCGGCTGAAATGGGCCAGCAACGAGGAGATCGAGCGTTTCCTCGACGAGCACGGCGACCTGCCCCAGGCCAACTGGATGAGGTTGCGCTGGCTGCGCTGGCTGGCCGAGCGCGGCGACTGGAAGACCTTCGTCGCGCACTACGACAAATCGATGAACTTTACCGAACTGGACTGCCTGAACGGCCAGTACCAGCTCGCCCACGGCCTGACCGCCGAAGGCTACGCGACGGCCGAGAAGCTCTGGCTGGTGGGCAAGTCGCAGCCGGAAGCCTGCGACGTACTGTTCGACCAGTGGGCCGCCGCCGGCCAGCTCACCGAAGCCAGGCGCTGGCAGCGCACCAAGCTGGCCGCCGAAGCCCGCAATTACGGGCTCGCCAGCCACCTGGCGAAAACCCTGCCGACCCTGCAGAAGCAGGCGCAGCTGCTGATCGACGTGTCGCAGAAACCGCAGATGCTCACCCAGACCGGTCGCTTCGTGCCCGCCGACGAAGCCATGGGCGACGTGGTCGGGCTCGGCCTGCGCCGGCTGGCGCGCCAGGACCCGGAAAAGGCCCTCGCCCTGCTCGACGGCTACGCGAAACAGATGGCCTTCTCCAAGGAGGAGAAAGTCTCCATCGCCCGCGAGATCGGCCTGACCCTGGCGAAAACCTTCGATCCCCGCGCCCTCGGCGTGATGACCCAGTACGACCCCGACCTGCGCGACCCGACCGTCGCCGAGTGGCGCCTGCGCCTGCTGCTGCGCCTCGGTCGCTGGGACGAGGCCTACCAGCTGACCCGCCGCCTGCCCAAGGAACTCGCCGAAACCAACCGCTGGCGCTACTGGCAGGCGCGCAGCCTGCAACTGGCGCAGCCGCAAAGCACGCTGCTGCAGGCGCTGTACAAGCCGGTGGCGGCCGAGCGCGACTTCTACGGTTTCCTCGCCGCCGACCGCATCCAGGCGCCGTACAAGCTGAACAACAAACCGCTGCCGCTCGATCCGAAGCTGGTGAAGAAGGTGCAGAACACGCCCGGCATCCGCAGGGCCCTGGAGTTCTACGCCCGCGGCCAGGTGGTGGACGCACGTCGCGAGTGGTACCACGTCAGCCGTCGCTTCGATCAGGCGGAAATGGTTGCCCAGGCGAAAACCGCCTACGACATGCAGTGGTATTTCCCGGCGATCCGCACCATCAGCCAGGCGCAGTACTGGGACGACCTGGATATCCGCTTCCCGATGGCCTACCGCGCCGACCTGGTGCAGCAGGCGAATCTGCGCGGGATTCATTCGAGCTGGGTGTTCGCCATCACCCGTCAGGAAAGTGCGTTCATGGCCGACGCCCGCTCAGGCGTAGGCGCCATGGGCCTGATGCAGCTGATGCCGGCCACCGCCAAGGAAACCGCGCGCAAGTTCGGCATCCCGCTGGCCAACCCGAACAACGTGCTGCAGCCCTCGACCAACATCCAGCTCGGCGCCGCCTACCTTAGCCAGGTGCACGCGCAGTTCAACGGCAACCGGGTGCTCGCCTCGGCCGCCTACAACGCCGGCGCCGGCCGCGTACGGCAGTGGCTGCGCGGCGCCAACCACCTGGCATTCGACGTGTGGGTGGAGAGCATTCCGTTCGACGAGACCCGCCAGTACGTGCAGAACGTGCTGACCTACTCGGTGATCTACGGGCAGAAGCTCAACGCGCCGCAGCCGCTGGTGGACTGGCACGAGCGTTTCTTCGACGACCAGTGATGCCGGCCGGCCGGCGCGGCGCCCGGACGCGCCGCGCGGCCTTACTCGAGGATTTCCACCGGCATGCCGACTTCGAGCACGCCGCGGCCATCACAGATCAGGTTCTGCCCGAAATACACCTCGCCATCGCGTTCGCGATAGGTCTTCAGCGTGGTCAGTGGCTCGCGGTCGGTGGTGCGCTCGCCGCTGCGTGGATCGAGGGTGGTCATGATGCAGCGCGAGCAGCCCTTGGCGACGCGGAAATCCAGGCCGCCGATGCGGATGCGCTTCCAGTCGTCCTCGGCATAGGCGGCGCTGCCCTCCACCACCAGGTTGGGCCGGAACCGCAGCATCTCCAGCGGCCGACCGACGCGCGCGGAGAGGTCCTCCAGCGATGCCTGACCGATCAGCAGCAGCGGGAAGCCGTCGGCGAAAGCCACCCTGTCGTCCGTCTCGCCGTAGCCGGCATTCACCGGGCGGGCGCGCTCTACCGGCAGGTAGACCAGCCGGCAGGCGCGACCGAGCAATTGGCTGAGCCAGGCCGCGGCGTCATCGCCGGCATCCGGCACGCGCAGGGTGTCGCTCCAAACCGTAACGCCGCGCAACTCGGCATCGACGCCCGGAACCGCAACGTGGATTTCGCCCAGGCCGGGCGCGCTCAGGATCAACGAATCGTCGGCGGCGTAGCGCGCCAGCAGCTGGGTCATCTGCGGCAGCAGGCGCTGGGTGAGGAAGCGCCCGTTGCTCGCATCGACCGCCAGCCAGCGTCGATCGCCGTGCAGCCCGAGGCTGTCCACCGGCGATGCCGACAGGGCCTCGCCGATGGCGGATTTCAGCGGGAAACGATAGAGCGCGGAGAGCTGCATGGCCGGCATCCTGTGCGACGGTGAAAAGGCCGTCGAGGATAACCCGTGAAGCGCCGCGTTGGCAGGCGTTGTCATCGCCAACCGCAGGTCAGGTACAACCCGCAGCCCGGTACTCGGGAAAAACCGGGGCTACGCGGGTTGCACCCGACCTACATGGGCTCGGTCGCGCCCTCAGGCCGGGCCGTCCAGCAGCAGGCGTTCGCGGATCACGTCGACCAGCTTGTCCGGCTGGAACTTGGAGAGGAAGTTGTCGCAGCCGACCTTCTTCACCATGGCTTCGTTGAAGCTGCCGGACAGCGAGGTGTGCAGCACCACGTAGAGGTTCTTCAGGCGCGGGTCGTTGCGAATCTCGGTGGTCAGGCGATAGCCATCCATCTCCGGCATTTCCGCGTCGGTGAAGACCATCAGCAGCTTGTCGGTCATCACCTGGCCTTCGTCGGCCCACTTCTTCAGCGCCTGCAGGCCCTTCAGCCCGTCGCTCGCGGTATGCAGCTTGAGGCCGAGCTGGGACAGGGTTTCCTTGAGCTGCGAGAGCGCCACGTTGGAGTCGTCCACCAGCAGCACTTCGCGCCCACGGGCGCGCTCGAAGATCGGGTCCGCCAGGCGGTCGTTGGAGACCTTGGCGCTGTACGGGACGATTTCGGCGAGGACCTTCTCGACGTCGATGATCTCGACCAGCTGATCGTCGGCCTTGGTGATCGCCGTCAGGTAGTGCTGACGCCCCGCTCCGCCCGGCGGCGGCAGGATGGATTCCCAGTTCAGGTTGAGGATGCGTTCGACGCCGCCGACCAGGAAGGCCTGCACCGAGCGGTTGTACTCGGTGACGATGATGGTGCTCTTCTCGTCCGGCACCAGCGGGCGCATGCCGATCGCCTGGGACAGGTCGATCACCGGCAGGGTCTGCCCGCGCAGGTTGATCACGCCGCAGACGCAGCGGTGGCGTTGCGGCATCAGCGTCAGCCGTGGCAGTTGCAGGACTTCCTGCACCTTAAACACGTTGATCGCGAAAAGCTGCCGCCCAGCCAGGCGGAACATGAGGATCTCCAGGCGGTTCTCGCCCACCAACTGGGTGCGTTGATCCACTGAATCGAGGATGCCGGCCATTGCGCGCTCCTGAAAGGGTTGGCTGGTATTGCTGGCCCGAGGGCCGTGGTTCAAGGGTTATCGGCCGGCTGGCCGGTTCCTGAACATAGCTGATTGACATCATGCCTGCGGCGCCTAGCCTAAGCCACCCCGGCGCGGATCGCCCCTAGGCGGCGTAGGGGAATCCCTGATTTCCCCATCGGCGCGGGCTGTCTATCGTTTGAATCTGACATTCAAAACGGGGGCCGCCTCCTTGCTCGCCTATCTCACACTCTGGATCGGACTCGCCATCAGCCTCGCCGGCCTGCTGCTCTCGCCGTGGATCAGCGTAGCCGGTAGCGTCCTGGTGGCAATAGCCGCCTGGCCGCTGCGTCCGCGCCGGACCGAGGTGGCGGAGCGCCCTGTCGAGGTGATCGCCGAGCCCGTGCGTACCGATGTAGAGCCGTTGCTGAACGCCGTGCTGCCGGCCTGGGAGCAGAATCTCGGCCAGGTGCGCAACCTGCTGAAAACCAATATCGAGCAGTTGTTCGGACGTTTTTCCGGCCTCACCCAGCGGCTCGACCAGACGCTGTCCAGCTCCGACGACGTGATCGGCGGTGCCGGCGTGACCAACAGCCTGCGCCAGGCGCATGCGCGGCTCGATCAGGTGGTCGAGGCCTTCCACGGCGCCAGCGGCCGCAAGCGCGAGCTGCTCGGCACCATCGGCCACCTGAATGCCTACGCCAGCGAACTGCAGGCGATGTCCAAGCGCGTCCAGGACGTCGCCAGCCAGACCAACCTGCTGGCACTCAACGCCGCCATCGA
>DIEE01000275.1 GCA_002418465.1 Pseudomonas sp. UBA5782
TGGGCGCTGGAGCGCCGCTCGCCGGAGCTGGTGGGCGAGCTGGCGCCGTTGCTCGCCGAGGCCCGCGAATGGCTGCAGGGCACCCGCGACGGCGCCCCGGTCGAGCGCTGGCAGGCGCTGCGCGACAGCCTCGAACGCCTGCAGCCGAGCCCGGAGCAGCTCGACGAGCGGCGCCAGCTGCTGTTCTCCAACGCGCTCTACCGGCTCGGCGAATGGATCGACCTGTGGCAGGACTGCCGCNNGGCCATCCAGACCGAGAGCCAGGCGCCGTGGCGCGCGGTGTACCGGCACTGGCGGCTGGGCCGACTGAAGCCCTATCTCGACCGCGGCATGATGCTCTACTCGGTGTGCTCGACCATCGCCGCGATCACCGTCGCCTCCTTCCTGTGGATTCTGCTCGGCTGGAGCGACGGCGGCAGCGCGGTGATCCTCGCCGCGGTGGCCTGCAGCTTCTTCGCCTCGATGGACGATCCGGCGCCGCAGATCTACCGGTTCTTCTTCTGGACCGCGATGTCGGTACTGTTCGCCAGCCTCTATCTGTTCCTCGTGCTGCCCAACCTGCACGACTTCCCGATGCTGGTGCTGGCGTTCGCCGTGCCGTTCATCTGCGTCGGCACGCTCACCGTGCAGCCGCGCTTCTACCTCGGCACGCTGCTGACGATCGTCAACACCGCGTCCTTCATCAGCATCCAGGGCGCCTACGACGCCGACTTCATGAATTTCATCAACTCCAACCTGGCCGGGCCGGTGGGGCTGCTGTTCGCCTTCATCTGGACGCTGGTGATGCGTCCGTTCGGCGTCGAGCTGGCGGCGCGGCGGATGACCCATTCCGGCTGGCGCGACATCGTCCGCCTCGGCGAGCCGGCGAATCTCAACGAACACCGGCAGATGGCCGTGCGCATGCTCGACCGCCTGATGCAGCAGCTGCCGCGCCTGGCGCAGACCGGTCAGGACACCGGCATCGCGCTGCGCGAACTGCGTGTCGCGCTCAACCTGCTCGACCTGCTGGCCTATCTGCCGCGCCTGCCGTCCTACCCGCAGGCGCTGCTGCGGCAGATCGTCGGCGAGGTCGGTGGCTACTTCCAGGACTGCCTGGACGCACGCCAGCGCCTGCCGGCGCCGAAAAGCCTGCTGATGACCATGGACCGCGCGCGGCGGGCGCTGTCGACCTCGTCGCTGGATGCCTTCAACGAGGCGCGGCCGCACGTGCTGCACGCCCTCAGCGGCCTGCGCCTGGCGCTGCTGCCCGGCGTCGAAGTGCCCGGCGTTGGCGAGGCGGAAGAACAGCCACCCTATGGCATCGATGGAGCTCCCCTGTGATCGGTGATCTGGATATCAGCGGGGTATTCCTGCCCACGCTGCTGGTGCTGATGGGCATCACCTACGTGCTTTACCTCGGAGTGCACGCCGTGCTGACGCGCCTCCATTTCTATCGCCTGGTCTGGCACCGGGCGTTGTTCAACGTCGGTCTCTACGCGCTGCTGCTGGGCGCGGTGGATTCGCTCAGTCGATACCTGATGACATGAAAAAACCCTGGCTAACCTTGGGCCGCGTGGTCCTGACCCTGCTCGTTGTCTCCTTCGCCGCGGTGATCGTCTGGCGCATGGTGATGTACTACATGTTCGCGCCCTGGACCCGCGACGGCCATATCCGCGCCGACGTGATCCAGATCGCTCCGGACGTATCCGGGCTGATCCATCAGGTCGAGGTGCGCGACAACCAGGTGGTGACGCGCGGCCAGGTGCTGTTCCGCATCGACCCGGAGCGCTTCGGCCTGGCGCTGCGCCAGGCGCAGGCGACCGTCGCCGAGCGCAAGGAGACCTACGAGCAGGCGCGCCGCGAAACCCGGCGCAACCAGCAACTGGGCAACCTGGTCGCCCGCGAACAGCTGGAAGAGAGCCAGTCGCGCGAGGCGCGGGCGCTGTCGGCGCTGGCCGAGGCGCAGGTGGCAGTGGACAGCGCACAGCTCAACCTCGACCGCTCGGTGATCCGCAGCCCGGTGAACGGCTACCTCAACGACCGTGCACCGCGTACGCAGGAATTCGTCAGCGCCGGGCGCCCGGTGCTTTCGGTGGTGGACGGCGAGTCCTTCCACATCGACGGCTATTTCGAGGAAACCAAGCTGGCCGGCATCCACGTCGGCCAGTCGGTGGACATCCGCGTGATCGGCGACGACGCGCGCCTGCGCGGCCACGTGCAGAGCATCGCCGCCGGCATAGAGGACCGTGACCGCAGCAGCGGCAGCAACCTGCTGCCCAACGTCAATCCGGCGTTCAGCTGGGTGCGCCTGGCGCAGCGGATTCCGGTGCGCATCGACTTCGACGAGGTGCCGGAGGATTTCCGCATGATCGCCGGTCGCACCGCGACGGTCTCGATCATTGAAGACAGTGCCGCGGAGGACGGCACGCGATGAAGCCGCTGTTTCATGTCTGCGCTGCCGGCGTCGGCCTGCTGCTCGCCGCCTGTCAGGTGGTCGGCCCTGATTACCATTTGCCCGAGCAGGCTGCGCTGAATCGCCCGGACCTGCAGGGCGATCTGGCTGGCGCCGGCGCCGAGGTGGTCTCCGCGCCGGTGCCGGCGGACTGGTGGAAGCTCTATCAGGACCCGCGCCTGGATCAATTGGTGACTGCGGCGCTGGCCTCGAACACCGACCTGCGGGTCGCCGCCGCCAACCTTGCGCGATCGCGGGCGCAGGTCGATGAAGCCTCGGCGGCCGGCGGATTCAGTGGCGGTGTGAACGTCGCCGCCGAGCGCATCCAGGAATCCGGCGAGGCCTTCCTGCTGGCCGACAAGGTGCCGGTTGCGAACATCGGCAACGTCGCCCTGAGCGCGTCCTACCAGTTCGACCTGTTCGGCGTGCTGCAGCGCGGCATCGAGGCGGCCAAGGCCAATGCCGACGCCACCCAGGCCGCCGCCGACACGGCGCGGATCACTCTGGTAGCCGACGTGGTGCGCGCCTATACCCAGGTCTGCGCGGCCAACGAGGAGCGCGCCATCGCCGAGCAATCCCTCGGCCTGCAGCAGCAGGGCGTGAGCCTGGTGCAGCGCCTGCGCGATGCCGGTCGCGGCGACGAAACCCAGGTCACCCGCAGCGAAACCCAGTTCAAGTCGCTGCGCGCCGAGCTGCCTCGCTACGAGGCGCTGCGCCAGGCCGGGCTGTTCCGCCTGTCGATGCTGCTGGCGCGGCCGCTGGAGCAGTTGCCGGCGGGCGTCGACCAGTGCGCCGAGCTGCCGCAGATCACCCAGGTTATGCCGGTCGGCGACGGTGCCGCGCTGCTCAAGCGGCGCCCGGACATCCGCCAGGCGGAGCGGCGCCTGGCGGCGTCCACCGCCGGCATCGGCATCGCCACCGGCGAGCTGTATCCGGACA
>DIEE01000305.1:0-2150 GCA_002418465.1 Pseudomonas sp. UBA5782
GCGCAGCCGCCACGTCGAGGCGCATGCGTCCGCCGAGGAAGGCCTCGGCGTTGAAGTAGCCGAGCACGCAGGCGGCGTCGGATACCGTCGGCAGTTCGCCGCCGAGGCCGTAACAGGCCGGGCCGGGATCGGAGCCGGCGCTCTGCGGGCCGACGCGCATCAGGCCGCCCTCGTCGCACCAGGCGATGGAGCCGCCGCCGGCGCCGACCGAGCGGATGTCCACCGAGGAGATGCCCAGCAGATGACCGCTCCACAGGCCGCCGAGCCAGGTGTCGCGGCTGTAGGTGAGTTTGCCGTCGCGCACCAGGCCGACGTCGAAGGTGGTGCCGCCGGTGTCGCAGACGATGGCGTTGCTGCCGAGGTCTTCCAGGCGCGTGTAGGCGGCCGCGGCCACCGGCGCCATGGCCGGGCCGGATTTCACCGTGTGGATCGGTGCTTCGATCAGTTCGGCGACGTTCATGCAGCCGCCCAGTGTGGTCGAGACGAGGATGTCGTTGGCGTAGCAGGCCGCGCGCAGGTCGCGTTCCAGGCCGCTCAGGTGCTGCTGCATCAGCGGCTTGAGCGAGGCGTCGATGCTGGTGGCCGAAGCCCGGCGGTATTCGCGGATCACCGGCAGGATGCGGTGCGAGAGGGTGTAGGGCACGCCGGGCAGCAGTTCGTCGAGGAGCGCGGCGAGTCGCCGTTCATGCGCCGGGTTGGCGATCGACCAGAGCAGGCATACGGCGATCGCCTCGAAGCCATGGCGTGCCAGCTGGCTGATCACTTCGCGCGCCTGCGCCTCGTCGAAGTCGCGCGACACGCTGCCGTCGGCGCGAATGCGCTCGCGCACCTCGAAGGTGTAGCGGCGCGGAACGTAGGGCTCGGGGTAGTCGCGGCTGAAGTCGTGCGGGTTGAGCTTGCCGCCCTCGCGCAGCACGAGGATGTCGGGAAAGCCTTCGGTGACCAGCAGCGCGGTCTTAGCCACGCGCTGGGTGACGATGGCGTTGGTCGCCCGCGTGGTGCCATAGATGAACAGGTCGGTTTCGCCGAGCAGCGCCTCGACGCCCAGGTTCAACTGCTCGGCTGCCATGCCCAGCGCCTCGCGCATCCCCTCGAAAATGCGTGCATGGGTGGTGAGGGCCTTGCCGATGGTGTAGGCACCGGCGCTGTCGGTGACTACCACGTCGGTGAAGGTGCCACCGGTATCCACGGAAATCCTGTACATGCTCATGCTCCCTTTGGGTCCGTTGACCTTTCGTCGCAGCCACGACGAGGAATGCAGTATCGCGCAAAAACGGGCCAGTCTCAGCGGGCTGGCGAAGCGAATGCAGCAGCGGCGTCGTGGCGTTTGGCAGGGAAGTGACGCAAAACGGGTGGAGCGGTCAGGCTGCCTCGTAATGCCAGACCTTGGAGACGATCTTCCAGGTGTCGCCGAGGAAGATCAGCGTCATGTCGTCGACGAAGCTCTGCGGCAGGTAGAGGTCGCGCACGCGCACATGGGCGGTGGTCGGTGTCGGCATTTCCAGGCTGATGATCTCGTCGATGCGCGGATCGTTGCGCTGCGCCGGCGCTTCGCGGTTGGTTACCCGCTCGAGGTACAGCGGCAGGTCGAGCATGATGAATTCGTCGTCGGTGGAGGAGAACAGCCGTGCCTCGGCGTGGAATACCTCATTGAACCAGTCCGAGCGGCCGAAATACAGCGCGTCGAAGTAGCGCTGGATGACCCTCAGCAGTTCGTTCTTCTGTGTGCTCATGCGATCGCTCCTTTGATGCATTGCTCAACTGCCGCGCTATGTGGCAGGTCCAGGCCGTAATCCAGTGCGGCCAGCAGGGTTTCCAGTTCGCTGTCGGAAATGATCAGCGCCGGAGCGAGGAACAGAGAGGTCTGCTCCCCGCTGGTGCCGATAAGGGCACCGGCTTGCAGCGCGCGTTCGGCGACGCGCGAGGCGAGGGTGGGTTCCAGGGTGTCGGCCTGCCAGTTGCGCCAGTCCGGGCCGTGCAGCTCGATGGTCCAGTGCAGGCCGCGGCCGTCGACGCGGGCGACGAGTGGGTGGCGCGCGGCGATTTCGCCGAGGCGGCGCTTCATCACCAGTTCCAGCTGCGCGGTGCGCTCCAGCAGCTTCTCGCGGGCCACCACGCGCAGGTAGGCGCGCAGCGCGGCGACCATGCTC
>DIEE01000305.1:2162-7266 GCA_002418465.1 Pseudomonas sp. UBA5782
CCGGCGCCGCGCCACCGGCCAGCGGCTTGCCGAGGGTGACGATGTCCGGCCGGCTTTCGCCGCCCTGGAAGGCGAACCAGCGTCCGCTGCGGCCGAGACCGGTGACCACCTCGTCGGCGATCCACAGGCTGCCGGCCGCGCGGGCCATGACGGCCATGCGGTCCTGGTAGTCGGCATCGTGATAGATGCCGCCCTGGGTGTAGTCGATGATCATCGCCGCGCTGTTGGCCAGCTGTGCCGGAACGCCGGCGAGACGCTGCTCCAGCGACAGCGCCGGCGCATCGCCGCCGTAGGTGGCGCCGATCGGTGCCGGCAACCGGTGAACCGGGGCGCGCCAGGGCATCGGCCGGGTGCCGCCGTGATGCGAAGCCAGGCCGCCATGCCAGTGCGGCTGGATGGTGACGTCGCGGGACAGTCCGGTGAGGCCATGGTAGGCGCGCTCGCGGGTGGCGATCGGGGTGCGCCCGCTGAGCACCTGGGCCAGCGACAGCGCCTGGTCGTTGGCCTCGCTGCCGCTGAGGAAGAAGCGCACGCCGCCGACCCAGTCGTGCTCGCCGGCGAAGGCGATGTCGATCAGCTCCTCGGCCGCCGTCTCGCGATTGCCCCAGGCCCAGCCTTCGCTGATCACCGGCGCGCTGGCTGCGTCGCGCAGGGCTTCGAGCATGTCCGGGTAGGCATGTCCGAGCGGGCCGCCGGTGCTGCTCCCATCGATGACCCGACGGCCATCGGCGAGGATGAAGTGCACTCCATCGCCGCCGACGATGCGGAAGGCCGGCTCTTCGCCGGCGTTCAGCCCTGTCTGGATCAGTCTGCCCATGCCCATCTCCGGGAGTTGGTGGATGGCTTAAGCATTTCATGTCGACTGTATATTGTCGACAATGTTTTTGCGCCGATCTATCATCGGCCCGTGAATGGTTCGGTCATTTCCTCTGAAAGTGCCGATATAGAGCCTTCTCGGTACCGATAATCCGATCTCTACCTAGGTCTGGATGAAGGCATATCCTTCCCTGTGTTAGGGTCATTTGAATGTTCACTGCCGGCTGGAGAACCCGATGGCTTCCTTTGATTCACCCGATCGATCCGACGGCGCCCTGCCGCTGCACCGTACGCGCATGGCCGATCTGGCCTACGAGCGCATCCGGGAACTGATCATCGTCGGTGATTTGCCCATCGGCGCACGGCTGATCGAAACCCAGCTGGCGCAGGAGTTCGGCACCAGCCGGGCGCCGGTGCGCGAGGCGATCCGCCGGCTGGTGGAGGACGGCCTGATCGAGGAGCGTCCGCACCATGGCGCCACGGTCAAGGTGCTCGACGCGGCGGCGATCATCGACCTCTATAACGTGCGCCTGGCGCTGGAAACCATGGCCATCCGCCTGGCGACCTTGCGCGGGATGCCCACCGAGCATCTGCGCGAACTGGTCGCGCTGATGGATGGCGCGGCGCAGGAGGGCGACACCATGCTGGTGGCGCGCTACGAGCTGGATTTCCATGCGGAGATCTGCCAGTACAGCGACAACCAGCTGGCCATCGAGCTGTTCCGCAGCCTCGGTGGGCGGCTGCTGATGGCCGTGGCGCTGGACAACACCTCGCACAAGGACCTGCTTGGTGTCGCCGCCGAACACGAGCCGCTACTGGCCGCCATCGAGTCCGGCGACGACCGTCGCGCCGCCGAGGCGATGAGCGAGCACATCCTTTCCACCGTCGGCGACCTGCTGGCACGGCTCAACGGCAACCCGCGGGACCTGCTCGACTACCCTTGGCAACGCTGATCGACCTCGACTTTGCCCGCGCCGCGCCGGATCATGCGCGGCCCAGCACTGCCCCCACGAGATCGCCATGAAACGCTTCGTCCTCCTCGACACCACGCCGATCCCAGACGATGGCGGCGCCCTCTGCCTGTTCGAGTACGGCGAGGACTTCGTGATCAAGTTCGAGGGCGGGCGCGGCAACCAGCTGATGAACACTCGGATGCACGGCTCGGAAGATGCGCTGGCGGAAATCCCCTGCAAGCGCGTGGCCGGGCGGCCGCAGGTGCGCGTGCTGATCGGCGGGCTGGGCATGGGCTTCACCCTCGCTGCCGCGCTCAGGCAACTGGGCACGGACGCCGAAGTGCAAGTCGCCGAACTGGTCCCGGGCGTCATCGAGTGGAACCGCGGGCCGCTGGGCGAGAAGTCCGGCTACCCGTTGCGCGATCCGCGCGCCACCGTGCTCAACGACGATGTCGCGGCGATTCTCAAGGCCGGCCCCGGCGCCTACGACGCGATCATGCTGGACGTCGACAACGGCCCCGAGGGGCTCACGCAGAAGTCCAACAGCTGGCTCTACTCGATGGAAGGCCTGCGCACCTGCGCCAAAGCGCTGCGCAAGGGCGGTGTGCTCGCCGTGTGGTCGGCGAGCGCCGACCGGCAGTTCTCCGAGCGCCTCTCCAAAGCGGGTTTCAAGGCCGAAGAGGTACAGGTTTTCGCCCACGGCAACCGTGGAACGCGGCATACCATCTGGATCGCCGGCAAGCTCTGAGTCGCGTTTTTCAGTGCTCGCGAGGTGCCCTCGCAGGCGCATTTTCGCGCCTGCGAGGCTGCGGAAAATCCTTTTTGCCGGCGCGAACTTATCGCCTTTTCCGGGCTCCTATCGCGGTAGCCAGTGATCGCGACGGCCTGCTAAGCTCGCGCCTTCACTCGATTGCCCACTACGGCGCAGGTTAAGGAAATAGCATGAGACAACATCGGTTGGCGGCAGCGATGGCCCTGGTTGGTCTGGTTCTGGCCGGCTGCGATTCGCAGACCAGCGTGAAACTGGAAACGCCGGCGCAGAAAGCCTCCTACGGCATCGGCCTGAACATGGGCAAGAGCCTGGCTCAGGAAGGCATGGACGATCTGGACTCCAAAGCCGTCGCCCAGGGCATCGAGGATGCCATCGGCAAGAAAGAACCTCGCCTGAAGGACGAAGAGCTGATCGAAGCCTTCGCATCCCTGCAGAAACGCGCCGAGGAGCGCATGAAGACGGTCGGCGAAGAAAACGCCAAGGCCGGTAAGAAATTCCTCGAAGACAACGGCAAGCGTGAAGGCGTGACCACCACCGCGTCCGGCCTGCAGTACGAAGTGCTGAAGAAGGCCGACGGCGCCCAGCCCAAGCCGACCGACGTTGTAACCGTCCACTACGAAGGCAAGCTGACCGACGGCAAGGTATTCGACAGCTCCATCGAGCGCGGTACCCCGATCGACCTGCCGGTCAACGGCGTGATTCCGGGTTGGGTCGAAGGCCTACAACTGATGCACGTCGGCGAGAAATTCAAGCTCTACATCCCCAGCGAGCTGGCTTACGGCGCGCAGAGCCCGAGCCCGATGATCCCGGCCAACTCGGTGCTGGTGTTCGAGCTGGAACTGCTGGCGATCAAGGACCCTAACCAGGCTCCGACCGACGCCGAGCAGCCCGCCGAAGAGAAGTAAACCGCGTTACCGACCAGCGCCCCGCCATGCGGGGCGTTGTCGTTTCTGGCGTATCGAACCGCTACTCGACCGGGCAGTCTCAACAGGGAAGGAAACGAGGCGGTTGTTACGGTTATGCACACCGCTACAGTCAATACAAGCCAGGCGCCAGGAAATACTTCGCACTTTTCCAGTGCGATTACAACTATCTGATTTTATTGGCTTTTTATTGCTGCTTAAAAATTGTTCGATCTGAGCCGAGGCCGCATGAGACGGGCTTTTGGCCCAGCCATCCATAATCTGTTCACATAGTTATCCACAGCTTTTGTGGGTAACCCAGGCCAGCCCAGCGGGCATGCGGTCTGCCGAGGAGTCGGGATGAAAATGCCGCTTAATCTTGCACGTTACCTGCCCATCGCCGAGCGCATTCTGGTGCGCGGCCGTCTGCCGGCGCTGCTGCTCGCGGTGGCCCGCAAGGGCGCCCGCAAGAACAGGCGCGGGGGCGGCCTGACCGGCGACCTGCGCCTGCTCCAGGCGCTCGCGCTGGCCTACTGGCGCGGCGAGTACCGTGCGGTCAGTCGTCAGGCACTGCTCGCCTCGGTGGCGGCGCTGGTTTACTTTCTTTCGCCGCTGGATCTGGTTCCGGATTTCCTCGTTGGCGTCGGCCTGCTGGACGACTTCGCCGTGCTTGCCTGGGTTACCCGTACCTGGAGCAAGGAGCTCGATGCCTTCCGCCTGTGGCGCGAGGCGCAGTCGCCGGCGCGCCAGGCCGAGCTGGAACGGCTGCCGTCGCCCGAGGAAGTCCGTCGCGAAAAGTGACGCATCGGCACCTCCGCGACCGGGGTTTCGTCGCGGGCATCGCTGGCCGAAAGCGCTCCTGCCAGTCCGCCTGTTAAGATCGTCACTGATTTTTCAGAAGGGGGAAGCGCGATGAGCGTGCAAGTGATCAGCCGTGACGGCGAGGCGGAATACGCGGTGGTGCCCTGGGCCGAATACCAGGCACTGCTCGCGGCCGCCGGGCGACGGCCGGTGGAGATGGCTCCGGCCAGCGAAAGCGCTGACAGCCTCGCCGGCCTCGCCAGCCAGCGCGAAACGCTCGGCCTTAGCCGCGAACAGCTGGCGCGCCAGGTCGGCATCAGCCCTTCCTATCTCGAACTGATCGAGCGCGGCGAACGCGAGCCGGACGCCGCCATCCGCCGTTCCCTGACCTTCGCCCTGGGCAAGGCCGCGCAAGAGGCCGCGCAGCCGTGACCACGGTGCGCATTTCCCAGCAGCACTGGCAGGCGTTGCTCGGTGAGCTGGCGGATGCGCGCCGACAACGTCATTTGCTGACCTACCGTGCGCTGGTCGAGCGCCTGCAACTGCCGACGCCGGCGATGCAGACCCTGACCGCGGCGCTGGAACACCTCGCTGCCGTCGACGCCAGGGCCGAACGCCCGCTGCGCAGTGCGCTGGTGATCAGCCAGGGCGCCAGTCGCCTGCCGCGTCCCGGTTTCTTCGACTGCGCGGTGCGGCTGGGGCGCTTCAGCGGACCCTGCGACGGTATCGCGGCGGCGTCCTGGCACGCGGCCGAGGTCGCGCGGGTCTTCGAGTTCGACTACCCGGAGGCGGGCTGATGCTCTGGAAGCTGCGCGCCCGCGCCGGTTACTGGTTGGCGCGGCGCCTGCTCGGCTGGCGCT
>DIEE01000305.1:7321-19180 GCA_002418465.1 Pseudomonas sp. UBA5782
CCGGCGTGAGCAGCCTTGCCGGTTCCACCCGACAGGCGCCGGATGCCCGGCAGGCCGCGCACTGGTGGAGCCTGGCGGCGCAGCACGGCCATCCGCTGGCCGCGCACCGCCTGGCCGAACTCTATCGCCAGGGCGGCGAAGGGCTGGACGCCGATCCACAGCTCGCCGAACGCTACGCCGGCCGCGCCGGAGAGCTGGGGCTCTGATCCCGCCCTACGTAGCATCCCCGCCAGCTCCGCTTCAGCCCACCGCTCGATCCCCACGCCTTGCTCGTTCGGTCCCCATTCACCCCGCCAACGGCAGCGTATCGATGATTTCCAGGCTGTAGCCCGGCACCGCCTTGGCCATGCGTTTGGCCTCGGAGGCGAGGTCGGCGAGCTGGGTGGCGTCCAGCTGCGAGCAGGCTTCGGGGCGCAGGTGGACGATGCCGATCGACAGCGACAGCAGCGGGAATTCCTGGTGCTTGCCCTGGCGGTCGTGGGCGACGAAGCAACCTGCTTGCAGGTGCTCCTCGCGGTAGAAGCGCCGGCACTGGCCCTGGAAGTCTTCGAGCAGTTGCTGCAGGCGCTGGCGCCAGTCGGTCGAGCCGAGCACCAGGAGAAAGTCGTCGCCGCCGATATGGCCGACGAAATCGCGCATCGGATCGACCCGCTCGCACAGGCACTGCGCCAGGCAGAGCAGCACTTCGTCGCCGCGGGCGTAACCGTAGATGTCGTTGAAGGGCTTGAAGCTGTCGATGTCGACGTAGCAGATCACCGCCTCGCGCTCCTGCTGCAACAGCCGCGTCAGGCATTGCTGGATCGGCACGTTGCCGGGTAGCAGGGTCAGCGGGTTGGCGTGGCGGGCCTGCTGGATCTTCTGTTCGGTGATCAGCTTGAGCACGTCGATCACCCGGCCGAGGCCACGATACTCGCCGTCCTCGGTGATGATGAAATCCTCCTCGATGCGCTGCCGGGCGCGGCTGGTGAGCAGCCGGCTGACCTGTTGCAGCGACTGGCGCAGGTCGACGCTGAGGAAGTCGTCGCCCATCAGCCGGCTGATCGGTTTGCGCGAGAACAGGTCGGTGGCGAAGGGTTTGAGCAGGGCGTCGGAGAGCGAATGGCGATGCACGATGCCGACCGGATGGCGCGCGCCGTCGAGCACCGCCAGCGAATTCAGGTTGGCCTGCAGGCGGAACGCTTCGAGCACCTCGGCGATGGTGGTTTCCTGGGTTACCGCCTGCTGTTCGATGAGCAGCGTGGCGAGCGCTTCCTCCTCGTCGCCCACCGCCGGCATGCCCAGGCGCGGCATCAGCGCACGGGCGTCACGCGAGGGGTTCTCCTGCGGCCGTTCGAGCAGGTAGCCCTGGACCAGGTCGACGCCCATTTCGGCCAGTACGCTGAGCTCTTCGATCAGTTCGATGCCTTCGGCGATCACCTGCGCACGCGACACCTTGGCCATCTTCAGGATCGACTCGACGAATTCGCGCTTCACCGCATCCCGATGGATGCCGTCGATGAAGTGGCGGTCGATCTTCACGTAGTCCGGGCGCAGCTCGGACCACAGGCGCAGGCTGGAGTAACCGGCGCCGAGGTCGTCCAGGGCGATCGAGAATCCCATCGCGCGGTAGTGGTGCAGGGCGTTGTGCAGCAGTTGGTAGTCGTCGATGGGTGCCTGCTCGGTCAGCTCGATCACCACCTGGCTCGGCGGGATGCCGAGGCTCTGCAGCAGCTTGAGCGTGCGTCCCGGCTGGTGCGCCGGCTCGAGCAGCGACTCGGGCGATACGTTGAGGAACAGCTTGCCCTCGAGCTTCAGGTCGCGAAAACCCTGGCAGGCGGTCCTGCGCGCGAGTTGCTCAAGTTCGCTGAGGCGACCGGTGTGGCGGGCCACGGCGAACAGCGTCAAAGGCGAATGCAGCGGGCTGTTGGATGGCCCGCGGCTAAGCGCTTCGTAGCCGAGGATGCGCCGCTCGGAAAGGCAGATGATCGGCTGGAACAGGCTGTGCAGGTCGCCCTGAGCGAGGATCTGGCCCAGCGCGCTGGATTGCTCGGTGACGGGCATCGTAGGTCTCGGAAGCGCAGAAATGAGAAGGGCCGGCTTCACGCCGGCCCCTTCATTTCACGACACTCGTATGACCGTCGTGTTACAGGCGGTCAGTCCTTCTTCGCCACCGTGGTGTGCAGGCCCAGGTAGTCGAGGAGGATCTGCCCGGTCTCCTGCAGGTAGGCGTCGTCTTCCGGCTTGGTCTTGTCCTCAGGGCTCGGTACGGCGTCCTCGTCTTCTTCCTTGAGCTCCTTCAGCGGCTCCTCACCCTTGGCCTTGCGCCGGGTATTCTCCATCGCCAGCTGCTCGCCTTCGACCTTGGTCTGTTCGGCGCGGCGCTTGGCTTCGTTGAGGCTGACGGTCTTCTCGTCCATCAGTTGCTGAGCCAGCTTGAGGCGCTCCTGGGTGAACACGAAGTCCGGGTTCTGCGCGGCGCGGGCTTCATGCCGCGAGCGCAGTTCGGCGAGGAACGGAGCGAACGGATCACGCTCGGCGCTGATCGCCGGGCGGATGCTGTCCCACGGCATGGCCTCGGGCAGCGAGCTTTCGCCGATCTCGTGGGTGTTCACCACCGGCGGGAAGTCGACGTCCGGCAACACGCCCTGATGCTGGGTGCTCTGCCCGGAAACCCGATAGAACTTCGCCAGGGTCAGCTTCAGCTCGCCATGGTTGAGTGGCTGAATGGTCTGCACGGTGCCCTTGCCGAAAGTCTGCCCGCCGATGATCAGCGCGCGGTGGTAGTCCTGCATGGCGCCGGCGAAGATCTCCGAGGCCGAGGCGGACAGCCGGTTGACCAGCACCGCCATCGGCCCGGTGTAGTAGGCGCCGGGATTCTCGTCGGCGAGCACGTCAACACGGCCGTCGGCGTTGCGCACCAGTACGGTCGGGCCCTGTTCGATGAACAGGCCGGTGAGGTCGGTGGCTTCCTGCAGCGAGCCGCCGCCGTTGTTGCGCAGGTCGATGACCACGCCGTCGACTTTCTCCTCCTGCAGCTCGCCGAGCAGTTTCTTCACGTCGCGGGTGGTGCTCTTGTAGTCCGGATCGCCCGCGCGATAGGCCTTGAAGTCGAGGTAGAAGGCCGGCAGTTCGATCACACCGAGTTTGTACTCGCGGCCGGCGTGCTCGAGTTTCAGTACGCTTTTCTTCGCCGCCTGCTCCTCCAGCTTGACCGCCTCGCGGGTGATCGACACCACCTTGCTGGTCTGGTCGTTCGGCCCGTTGCTTGCCGGAATCACTTCCAGGCGGACCTTGGAGCCTTTCGGTCCGCGGATCAGCTTGACCACTTCGTCGAGGCGCCAGCCGATCACGTCGACCATCTCGTCGTCACCCTGGGCAACGCCGACGATCTTGTCCGCCGGGGAGATCTGCTTGCTCTTCTCCGCAGGACCGGCCGGCACCAGGCGCACGACCTTGACGTTGTCGTTGTCGTTCTGCAGCACGGCGCCGATCCCTTCGAGGGACAGGCTCATGTTGATGTCGAAGTTTTCCGCGTTGTCCGGCGACAGGTAGTTGGTGTGCGGATCGTAGGTCTGAGCGAAGGCGTTGATGTAGGCGGAGAACACGTCCTCGCTACGGGTCTGGTCCAGGCGTGCCAGCTGGTTGCGGTAACGCTTGGTGAGCAGCTCCTGGATCGCCTTGGGCTCCTTGTGCGCCAGCTTCAGGCGCAGGACCTCGTCCTTGACGCGCTTGCGCCAGAGGTCGTCGAGCTCTGCGGTGTTCTTCGCCCAGGGGGCTTTTTCGCGGTCGGTGAGCAGGTCTTCGTCGACGCTGAAATCGATGTTCTCGACGCCCTTGTCGAGCATCGCCAACGCGAAGTTCAAGCGTTCCTCGAGACGATCCAGGTGGCGCCGGTAGATGGCGAAGCCGGGGTCGAGGTTGCCGCCCTTGAGGAAGTCGTCGAACTGCGTGCGCCACTTGTCGAACTCGGCGATATCGCCGGCGGTGAAGTAGCTGCGCGACGGATCGAGCGCCTTCAGGTAGCCCTCGTAGATCTTCACCGAGCGCTCGTCGTTGAGCGGCGGCTTGTTGTAATGGTGGCGTTTGAGCAGTTCCACCACGTTCAGGCTGGCGATCACCTGCTCGCGATCCGGCTGCAATGCATCCCAGCTGTGTGGGGCATTGGTCTTGGCCCACAGCGGCAGCGCGCTGAAACCTATCAATAAAGCAAGGGTGGTGCGGGTCAGGGTGCGCTTCATGCTGATTCGACGTATGGGCAAGTGATGACGCATATTAGGTCGTCAATATGGGCGCCGGTTCAATAACGGACCGGGCATAACGCCAGAGCCGGGTGCCGGCTCGGTTACGGGCCACTATGGAGGCAGCGTGAAGGCATTGCAAGGCATCGACGGGAACCTGGAGTGGGCCGAACGGGCCGCTCTGGAATGTGACGTAGGGCAGATTCGCATCCGTGTGGCGGCTGCCGGACTCAACCGCGCGGACCTGCTTCAGCAGGCCGGGCACTATCCACCGCCGCCGGGCGCCAGCGACGTTATCGGCCTCGAATGCGCCGGTGTAGTCAGCGAAGTCGGCGCCGGCAGCGCCTGGAAAGTCGGTGACCGGGTGTGTGCGCTGCTGGCCGGCGGTGGCATGGCCGAGGAGGTGGTGATCGACGGACGCCACGCGCTGCCGGTGCCCGAAGGCATGGGTCTGGTGGAGGCGGCGGTGCTGCCCGAGGTGTACGCCACCGCCTGGCTGAACCTGTTCAAGCTGGCCGCGGTGCAGCCCGGCGAGAAGGTGCTGATCCATGCCGGCGCCAGTGGCGTGGGTTCGGCGGCGATCCAGCTGTGCAAGGCGTTCGGCAATCCGTGCTGGGTCAGCGTCGGCTCGGCCGAGCGTCTGCAGCATTGCGAGGCGCTGGGCGCGCAGGGCGGCGCGCTGCGCCATGACGGCCTGGACAACCTGCGCGACTTCGGCCCGTACGATGCGATCCTCGATCCGGTGGGCGGCGCCTATGGCGCGCTCAACCTCGATCTGATCGCGCTCGACGGCCGCTGGGTGACCATCGGCATGATGGGCGGGCGCAAGGCAGAGATGGACTTCGCCAAGCTGCTGGCCAAACGCGTCCAGCTGATCGGCTCGACCCTGCGCAACCGCGACGACGACTACAAGGCTGAGCTGCTGCTCGATCTGCAGCAGCAGGTCTGGCCGCTGTTCGCCGAGGGTCGCCTGAGCCCCGAGCTGGCGCGCAGCTACCCGATCGGCGACACCGTGGCTGCCTATGCCGAGCTGGCCAGCAATACCGTCAACGGCAAGCTGGCGCTGGTGATCGACGCCAGCCTGAGCTGACCCGCGCAGGCGCGTACTTTCCGGGCCTCGTAGCCGTGCCTGGCCCGCTGGAACTCAGTAGTTCTGCGGGCTCAGCTTGCGCTCGATCAGCTCGATGAGGATGTGCAGCACCTTGATGTGCAGCTCCTGCACGCGGTCGGCGTAATCGCCGCCCGGTGCGCAGATGCACACGTCGGCGATTTCCTCCAGCAGCGAACCGGGCTTGCCGGTCAGCGCCACCACTTTCACCCCGAGAGCCCTGGCGGCTTCGGCGGCCTTGAGCACGTTCGGGCTCTTGCCGCTGGTGCTGATGGCGATCAGCACGTCGCCGGCGCGGCCGTGGGATTCGATGTAGCGCGAGAAGATGTAGTCGTAGCCGAAATCGTTGGCCACGCAGCTGATGTGGCTGGCGTCGCTGATCGATACCGCGGCGATGCCCGGGCGGTTGTTGCGATAGCGCCCGGTCAGCTCCTCGGCGAAGTGCATGGCGTCGCACATCGAGCCGCCGTTGCCGCAGGAAAACGCCTTGCCCTTGTTCTCGAAGCTTTCCACCAGCAACTGCGCGGCGCGCTCGATGGCGTGCAGCGCCTGGTCGTTGGCGATGAAGCGATCCAGCGCGGTGCGGGCTTCTTCGAGGCTGTAGCGGATGTGTTCGATCATCGATGTTCTCAGGGCAGATCGTGGCTGGAATAGAAGGCGCTCAGCACCTTCACCAGGTGGGCGAGGTCGTGGCTGCCGGCCAGTTCGCGGATCGAGTGCATGGCGAAGGTCGGCAGGCCGATGTCCACGGTGCGCACGCCGAGGTGGCCGGCGACGATCGGGCCGATGGTCGAGCCGCAACCCATGTCGCTGCGCACCACGAAACTCTGCACCGGCACTTCGTTTTCCAGGCAAAGGTGGCGGAAATAGCCGGCGGTTTCGCTGTTTGTGGCGTAGCGCTGGTTGCTGTTGATCTTGATCACCGGGCCGGCGTTGAGCTTCGGGCCGTGGTTGGCGTCGTGGCGGTCGGCGTAGTTCGGGTGCACGCCGTGGGCGTTGTCGGCGGACACCAGCAGGGATTTCTGGATGCTGCGCACGAAGCTCTCGCCGTCCGGCAACAGGCGGCGCAGGGTCTGTTCCAGCAACGGGCCGTCGGCGCCGCAGGCCGAGCAGGAGCCGACTTCCTCGTGGTCGGTGCACACCAGCACGCAGCTTTCCTCGCCCTCGGCGGCCAGCAGCGCCTGCAGGCCGGCGTAGCAGGACAGCAGGTTGTCCAGTCGCGCGCCGGCGATGAAGTCGCCGTTGAGGCCGATGACGGCGGCGCTCTGGGTGTCGTAGAAGCTCAGTTCGTAATCGAGCACCGCGTCTGCGCTGATGCCGTGCTCCTCGCTCAGCTGGTCGGCGAGCAGGGCGCGGAAGTCCACGCGCTCGTCACCGGCGACCTGGGCGAGGATCGGTGGCAGCTCGTTCTGCGCGTTGATCACCCAGCCTTCGTTGGCGGTGCGGTTGAGGTGGATCGCCAGGTTCGGGATCACCGCCAGCGGCACCTTGAAGTCGATCAGCTGGCTTTCCACCTTGCCGGCCAGGCGGAAGGTGACGCGACCGGCGAGCGACAGGTCGCGGTCGAACCAGGGCGCCAGCAGCGCGCCGCCGTAGACTTCCACACCGAGCTGGAGAAATCCCTGGCGCTGCAGTTCGGGATTCGGCTTGACCCGCAAACAGGGGCTGTCGGTGTGCGCGCCGACCAGGCGCAGGCCGGCGTTTTCCGGGGCCTGTTTGCCGAGGCGGATGGCGATGATCGAGGAGTCGTTGCGGGTCACGTAGTAGCGACCGCCGGCTTCGGTGTGCCAGGTTTCGCGCTCGTCGAGGCGGCGGAAACCGGCGGCTTCGAGGTGCTGGACGAGGCTGGCGGTGGCGTGGAAGGGCGTGGGCGAGGCCTTGAGAAAATCGATCAGGCCCTGGTTCAGCTGTTCGCGCATAACGGACTCCGGACGGCAATGCCGCCGAGTCTATCGTATTTGCGCAGCCCGCTCGGCATCCACGCGGCGGGCTCGTGCGCCTAGAACGGCGCCGGGCAGTCGAAGCGCAGGCGCTCGCCGGTTTGCGGGTGGCTGAGGCTGAGCATGCTGGCGTGCAGGCACAGGCGTTCGTGGGCGGCCAGGGCTTCGGGGTTGGCGTAGAGGCGGTCGCCCAGCAGCGGATGGCCGATCGACAGCATGTGCACGCGCAACTGGTGCGAGCGCCCGGTGATCGGCGTCAGCTCGACGCGGCAGTGCCGCTCGAAACGCTCCAGCACGCGCCAGTAGGTGAGCGCGTGCTTGCCCTGCTCGAAGTCCACCACGTGGCGCGGTTTGGTCGGCGGGTCGTAGCGCAGCGGCAGCTCGATGCGCCCGCTGTCCAGCTCCGGCTGGCCCCAGCAGAGCGCGGTATAGGCCTTTTCGGTCTCCCGGTCGTGGAACTGGCGGGACAGCTCGCGGTGGCTGTCGGCATCGCGGGCGAGCACGATCAGGCCCGAGGTTTCCCAGTCCAGGCGATGCACGATCAGCGCCTCGGGATAGCCGTTCTCCTGCAGCCGGGTGACCAGGCAATCCTTGTTGTCATCGGCGCGGCCGGGGACGGACAGCAGCAGGGTCGGCTTGTTGATGACCAGCAGGGCGGCGTCCTGGTGGACGATTTGTATGTTAGACAGCGGCATTGTCTGGCCTGAAATGAAAAAGCGGCCCTCGGGCCGCCCTCTCGGTGTGGTGAAACGAACGCGGGCGCTATCAGCGATCCGGCAGGGTGATGTTCAGCTCCAGGATCGAGCAGCTGCCCTGGCTCTCCAGCGCGACCTGAACCTGATCCTGTTCGATGTTGACGTACTTGCGGATCACTTCGACCAGCTCTTTTTGCAGGGCGGGCAGGTAGTCCGGTTGGGTGCGCTGGCCCCGTTCATGGGCAACGATGATCGACAGACGCTCCTTCGCGATCGATGCGGTGGATTCCTTCTTGCGATCGCGGAAGAAGTCGAAAATATTCATTCGCGACCTCCGAACAGGCGTTGCAGGAAGCCGGGCTTCTTGACGTCGAGGAAGCGGTGCGCGAGGTCCTTGCCGAGCAGGCGGTCGACCGCGTCGCTGTAGGCCTGGCCGGCGTCGCTCTGCTCGTCGAGGATCACCGGGACGCCCTGGTTGGAGGCCTTGAGCACGGCCTGCGACTCGGGAATCACGCCGAGCAGGTTGATGGCGAGGATTTCCTCGACGTCTTCCACGCCGAGCATCTCGCCCTTGGTCACGCGCTCCGGGTTGTAGCGGGTCAGCAGCAGGCGTTCCTTGATCGGGTCGAGACCCTGTTCGGCACGCCGCGATTTGCTAGCCAGCAGGCCGAGCATGCGGTCCGAGTCACGTACTGAGGAGACTTCCGGGTTGGTCACGACGATGGCTTCGTCGGCGAAGTACATGGCCAGGTGCGCGCCTTTCTCGATGCCGGCGGGCGAGTCGCAGATCACGTATTCGAAGGTTTTCGACAGCTCGTCGATGACCTTGCCGACGCCTTCCTGGGTCAGCGCGTCCTTGTCCCGCGTCTGGCTGGCGGCCAGTACGTAGAGGTTCTCCAGACGCTTGTCCTTGATCAGGGCCTGGGTCAGCGTCGCTTCGCCGTTGATGACGTTGACGAAGTCGTACACCACGCGGCGTTCGCAGCCCATGATCAGGTCGAGGTTACGCAGACCGACGTCGAAGTCGACGATGACGGTCTTGTGGCCGCGCAAGGCGAGGCCGGTACCGATGGCGGCGCTGGTGGTGGTTTTGCCCACGCCACCCTTGCCGGAAGTGACTACGAGGATCTTGGCCAAGGTGATTAACCCCAAAATGAAGGAAAAATGGGCATTCGCGGCCGGCGCAGGCCTGCGGATCGCCCTTGTATGGTCCTGACTGCCGGTGAGGATCGACTGCGTCCGGTGACGCCGTGAGCGCCTGCCGAAACCCGCTGCAGGTACCTGAAAAAGTGGCGGCAGTATCCGTTAAAGGCGGGTGATGTTCAACACGTCGCCTGCCAGCCCGACCTGCACCGGCTGGCCCCATAACGGCTCGCGGCGAAGGTCTTCGGCGACCTTGTAATGGCCGGCCACGGAGACCATTTCGGCGGCCAGTTGCTGGCAGAAAATGCGTGCCTTGGGGTCGCCCTTGACGCCGGCCAGAGCACGTCCGCGCAACGGACCGTAGACATGGATATTGCCGTCGGCGAGAAGTTCCGCCCCCGGACTGACCGCCGCGATGACCACCAGATCGCCGCCCTGGGCGTAGATCTGCTGGCCGCCGCGGATCGGCGTGGTGATCACGCGGGTCGGCCTGGCGACCGGTTCGGCGGGTTTTTCCGGTTTCTTCACGGCGGCCGCGGCGGTGCTCGGATCGAGCGGGCGTTCGCGCGCGCCGGACGGCGGCAGCACCGGCAGATCCATGGAGTCGGCGGCGGCCACGTGCTCGAAGGTGTTGGAACGGATCGCCAGCGTGCGCAGGCCGTGACGCCGGCAGACGCTCATCAGCGCGGCGAGATCCAGGCGCCCCTCGCTGGGCGACAGCTTGTCCAGCGCGAGGACCAGCGGCGTGTTGCTGAAGAAGGCCGGTGCCTGTGCGACTTTGGCCGCCAGCTGGCGGTCGAGCCGCTGCAGGTCGTTGTGCGCCAGCTCCATCACGGTGATGGCGAGCATGCTGCCCTTGAGCTGGAACACGGGTTCTTGGTCGAGTAGGTCGGTTTGGCTCATGGTTTGCCCGAAACGTTGAATCGCGAGGACTTATAACGGGAAACGCGCTGCCCCGCCATAGCGCAGGGCGCAGCCCGACCCCGCGCATCCGCCGCCGCGGCTTTCGGCGTGCGGCGCATTTGTCGCTAGAATGCCGCCTTTCTCCGCTGCTCGAGACCCGCATGGATCGTCCGCAATTCAGCCCCGCTTTTCTCCATCCGCGCTTCTGGTTGCTCTGGCTGGGCCTGGGTTTGCTGTGGCTTGTGGTGCAATTGCCGTATGCCGCGCTGCTCGTTCTCGGGCGCCTCGGCGGGGCAGCGATGCTGCGCCTGGCAGGCTCGCGTCGGCGCATCGCGGCGCGCAACCTGGAACTGTGCTTTCCCCATTTGTCGGAGAAACAGAGAAAGGCGCTGCTGCACGCCAATTTCGCCTCCATGGGCATCGCCTTTTTCGAGATGGCGATGAGCTGGTGGTGGTCGCGCGAGCGGCTCGCCCGCCTGGCTCATGTCGAAGGGATCGAGCATCTGCAGCAGGCGCAGGCCGAAGGGCAGGGCGTGATCCTGATGGCGCTGCACTTCACCACGCTGGAGATCGGCGCGGCGCTGCTCGGCCAGCGTCACACCATCGACGGCATGTACCGCGAGCACAAGAACCCGGTGTTCGACTACGTGCAGCGCCGCGGCCGCGAACGGCACAACCGTGACGCCACCGCCATCGAGCGCGAGGACGTGCGCGCGATGCTCAAGGTGCTGCGCGCCGGGCGGGCGATCTGGTACGCGCCGGACCAGGACTACGGCGCCAAGCAGAGCCTGTTCGTGCCGCTGTTCGGCATTCCCGCCGCCACCGTCACTGCCACCAGCAAGTTCGCCCGCCTAGGCCGCGCGCGCGTGCTGCCCTTCACCCAGGAGCGCCTGGCCGATGGAAGCGGCTACCGGCTGACGCTGCATCCGCCGCTGACGGATTTCCCCGGCGACAGCGAGGAGGCCGATTGCCTGCGCATCAACGCCTGGGTCGAGCAGGCGGTGAGCCAGTTGCCGGAGCAGTATCTGTGGGCGCATCGGCGTTTCAAGACGCGTCCGCCGGGGGCGCCTAAGCTCTACTCCTAAAACCCGCAGGATGCGCCATGAGTGAAAGCAGCAATGCCGCGCCGGTCACCGGCCTGATCCTTTCCGGCGGTGGCGCCCGTGCGGCCTATCAGGTCGGCGTGCTGGCGGCGATCGCCGACCTGCTGCCAGACGCCGCGCGCAATCCGTTCCCGGTGATTGTCGGCACCTCGGCCGGAGCGATCAACGCGGTCGGCCTGGCCTGCGGCGCGCTGCATTTCACCGAGGCGATCCGCAATCTCACCCAGGTCTGGCAGAGCTTCCATTGCGCCCAGGTGTACCGCAGCGACTGGCCCGGCGTTCTGCACCAGGCCGGGCGCTTCGTCGCCAACAGCCTGTTCGGGCTCGGCGGCGCGGCACCGGTGGCGTTGCTCGACAGCGCGCCGTTGCGCGATCTGCTCGCCGAACGGCTGGACTTCTCCGGCATCGCCGCCGGGGTGGCGCGCCGCCAGTTGCGCGCGGTGGCGGTGTCCGCGTTCGCCTACGAGTCGGCGCAGGCGGTGACCTTCTACCAGGGCCGCGCGACCATCGATCCGTGGTTCCGCCATCGCCGCGTCGGCGTGCCGACGCGCCTGTCGGTGGAGCACCTGATGGCCAGCGCGGCGATTCCGCTGATCTTTCCGCCGGTGAAGATCAACCGCGAGTACTTCGGTGACGGCGCGGTACGCCAGTCGGCGCCGATCAGCCCGGCACTGCACCTGGGCGCCACACGGGTGCTGGTGGTCGGTGTCAGCGGCAAGTCGCGCGGCGGCGAACTGGATGACATGCAGC
>DIEE01000221.1:0-5031 GCA_002418465.1 Pseudomonas sp. UBA5782
TTTGTTACGTTCGAATTTTTCCTTAGCCACGACAGTAAACCTCTTACTTAAAGGGCTGAATCAACCTTGTTTTTTGACAATAGCTTCGACGATGTTCGACGGAGCCTCGGAGTATTTCGAAAATTCCATGGAGTAGCTAGCGCGACCCTGGGACATGGAGCGGACATCGGTCGCATAACCGAACATCTCACCCAACGGAACTTCGGCGCGAATCACTTTACCGGAAACCGTATCTTCCATGCCCTGAATCAGGCCGCGGCGACGGTTCAGGTCACCCATCACGTCACCCATGTAATCTTCAGGCGTAACAACTTCGACCTTCATGATCGGCTCAAGCACAACGGCGCCGCCTTTCGCAGACAGTTGCTTGGTCGCCATGGAGGCAGCCACCTTGAACGCCATCTCGTTGGAGTCGACGTCGTGGTAGGAGCCATCGAACACAGTCGCCTTCAGGCCGATGAGCGGATAACCGGCAACAACGCCGTTTTTCATCTGCTCTTCGATACCCTTCTGGATGGCCGGGATGTATTCCTTCGGAATCACACCACCCACCACTTCGTTGACGAACTGCAGGCCTTCTTGACCCTCGTCGGCCGGAGCGAAGCGAACCCAGCAGTGACCGAACTGGCCACGACCGCCGGACTGACGAACGAACTTGCCTTCGATTTCACAGGACTTCGTGATTTTCTCACGATAGGAAACCTGCGGCTTGCCGATGTTGGCTTCGACGTTGAACTCGCGGCGCATACGGTCGACCAGGATGTCCAGGTGCAACTCGCCCATGCCGGAGATGATCGTCTGACCGGTCTCTTCATCGGTCTTGACGCGGAACGACGGGTCTTCCTGAGCGAGTTTGCCCAGGGCGATGCCCATCTTTTCCTGGTCGTCCTTGGTTTTCGGCTCAACGGCAACCGAGATAACCGGCTCCGGGAAGTCCATGCGAACGAGGATGATCGGCTTGTCGGCGGAGCAAAGGGTGTCACCAGTGGTGACGTCCTTCATGCCGATCAGAGCGGCGATGTCGCCAGCGCGCACTTCCTTGATCTCTTCGCGGGTGTTCGCGTGCATCTGCACCATACGACCCACGCGCTCTTTCTTGCCTTTGACCGAGTTGATCACGCCGTCACCGGAGCTCAACACGCCCGAGTAGACACGAGCAAAGGTCAGGGTACCAACGAACGGGTCGGTGGCGATCTTGAACGCCAGAGCCGAGAAAGGCTCGCTGTCGTCTGCATGACGCTCCATCTCGACGGACTCGTCATCCGGGTCGGAACCCTTGATGGCGGGAATGTCGACCGGGGCCGGCAGGTAGTCGACGACGGCATCGAGAACTAGGGGAACGCCCTTGTTCTTGAACGAGGAACCGCAAACAGCCAGGACGATTTCGCCAGCGATGGTGCGCTGACGCAGGGCGGCCTTGATTTCCTCATTGGTGAGCTCTTCACCCTCGAGGTACTTGTTCATCAGCTCTTCGTTAGCTTCGGCCGCAGCCTCAACCATGTTGCTGCGCCACTCTTCGGCGAGCTCCTGCAGCTCGGCCGGGATAGCTTCGCGACGCGGGGCCATGCCCTTGTCGGCGTCATCCCAATAGACGGCTTCCATGGTCATCAGATCGATCTGACCCTGGAAGTTGTCTTCGGCACCGATAGCCAGCTGGATCGGCACCGGCGTGTGGCCCAGACGCTGCTTGATCTGACCGACGACACGAAGGAAGTTCGCGCCGGCACGGTCCATCTTGTTCACGTAGACGAGACGCGGAACGCCGTACTTGTTGGCCTGACGCCACACGGTTTCCGACTGAGGCTCAACACCCGAAGTACCGCAGAACACAACGACCGCGCCGTCGAGTACGCGCAGCGAGCGCTCTACTTCGATGGTGAAGTCAACGTGCCCGGGGGTATCGATGATGTTGAAGCGATAGCTGTCTTTGTGCTGCTTGACGGAACCCGACCAGAAGGCGGTAGTAGCGGCGGAGGTGATGGTGATACCACGCTCCTGCTCCTGCACCATCCAGTCCATGGTCGCGGCGCCATCATGCACCTCGCCCATTTTGTGGTTTACGCCGGTGTAAAAAAGGACGCGCTCGGTGGTGGTGGTTTTGCCAGCATCCACGTGGGCGACGATACCAATGTTACGGTAGCGGTTAATCGGTGTAGTACGAGCCATAAAGCCCTCGCAAAGTTAGTGGGTGCCGGACTTAGAAACGGTAGTGCGAGAACGCTTTGTTAGCTTCAGCCATCCGATGCACGTCTTCACGCTTCTTCACAGCAGAGCCTTTGCCTTCCGAGGCATCCAGCAGCTCGCCGGCGAGACGCAGAGCCATGGACTTCTCGCCGCGCTTGCGCGCCGAGTCAACCAGCCAGCGCATGGCCAGGGCATTACGACGGGACGGACGAACTTCGACCGGAACCTGGTAAGTCGCACCGCCTACACGGCGGGACTTCACTTCGACCAGCGGAGCGATGGCGTCGAGAGCTTTCTCGAAGAGTTCCAGGGGATCGGCGTTCTTGCGCTCTTTGACCTTGTCCAGAGCACCGTAAACGATGCGCTCGGCCACGGCCTTCTTACCGCTTTCCATCACGTGGTTCATGAATTTGGCGAGGATCAGACTTCCGTATTTCGGATCGTCAAGGATCTCGCGCTTGGCTGCTACACGACGTCTTGGCATTGATAAGCCCTCAAACGGTCTTCAGGTAGCTCGGAACAATAACGCTCAGGTTACGCCCGACCTTACTCTTATCGACTCAAATAAATAGGATGAAACGGATTACTTCGGACGCTTGGTACCGTACTTCGAACGGCCCTGGTTACGACCCTTGACACCGGTGGTATCGAGCGAACCGCGCACAGTGTGGTAACGCACACCGGGAAGGTCTTTTACACGACCGCCGCGGATCAGCACCACGCTGTGCTCTTGCAGGTTGTGGCCTTCACCGCCGATGTAGGAGGTGACTTCGAAGCCATTGGTCAGACGTACGCGGCAGACTTTACGCAGTGCCGAGTTCGGTTTCTTCGGCGTGGTGGTGTACACGCGGGTGCACACGCCACGGCGTTGCGGGCAGTTCTGCAGCGCGGGCACGTCGGATTTCTCGACGATGCGCTTGCGCGGCTGACGTACCAGCTGGTTGATCGTTGCCATCTATAAGCTCCACTGTTGTCTTTCGACGCTATTACCCTAAGAAAAGCAAAATGGCAGAGCACGTGCCCTGCCAAATTTAGGGGTGCATGAGTCTAAAGAGACGCACGCCCCCCGTCAAGGCAAAGCCCGGGCCAACCTGCACCCGGGCATCGCTCTCAATTACCGCTGGAGTTCAACGCTTCGGTCAGCGCTGCTTCCACTTCGCTGGCGCTGACGCGAACCGGCTTGTCGGCTTCACGACGACGCTTGCGCTCGCTGTGATAGGCCAGACCGGTACCGGCCGGGATCAGACGACCAACCACCACGTTCTCCTTCAGGCCACGCAGGTAGTCGCGCTTGCCGGTGACCGCCGCTTCGGTAAGCACGCGGGTGGTCTCCTGGAAGGAAGCCGCCGAGATGAACGACTCGGTGGACAGCGACGCCTTGGTGATACCCAGCAGTACGCGGGTGAACTTGGCAGCGAACTTGTCTTCGGTTGCCAGACGCTCGTTCTCGCCCAGGACACCGGTCAGTTCCATCTGGTCGCCCTTGATGAAGCTGGAGTCGCCGGACTCGGCAATCTCGACCTTGCGCAGCATCTGCCGCAGGATGGTCTCGATGTGCTTGTCGTTGATCTTCACGCCCTGCAGGCGGTACACGTCCTGGATCTCGTTGACGATGTACTTGGCCAGCGCGCTGACACCCAGCAGACGCAGGATGTCGTGCGGATCGCTCGGACCGTCGGAGATGACTTCGCCCTTGTTCACCTGTTCGCCTTCGAAGACGTTCAGGTGGCGCCACTTCGGAATCAGCTCCTCGTAAGGATCGCTACCGTCGGTAGGCGTGATGACCAGGCGACGCTTACCCTTGGTTTCCTTGCCGAAGGAGATGGTCCCGCTGATTTCAGCCAGGATCGAAGCCTCCTTCGGACGACGCGCTTCGAACAGGTCGGCAACGCGCGGCAGACCACCGGTGATGTCACGGGTCTTGGAGGTTTCCTGCGGGATACGTGCGATGACGTCACCCACACCCACTTCCACGCCGTCAGCCACACCAACCAGGGCGTTCGCCGGCAGGAAGTACTGAGCAGGTACGTCGGTACCCGGCAGCAGCAGCTCCTTGCCATTGGCATCGACCATCTTCACCGCAGGGCGAATGTCCTTGCCCGAGGCCGGACGATCTTTCGGATCCAGCACTTCGATGTTGGTCAGACCGGTCAGTTCGTCGGTCTGGCGCTTGATGGTGATGCCTTCCTCCATGCCGACGAAGGTCACGATACCCTTCATCTCGGTCACGATCGGGTGGGTGTGCGGATCCCACTTGGCGACGATGGCGCCAGCTTCGACCTTGTCGCCTTCCTTGACGGAAATGACCGCACCGTACGGCAGCTTGTAGCGCTCGCGCTCGCGACCGAAGTCGTCCGCGATGGCCAGCTCGCCGGAGCGCGATACCGCGACTAGGTTGCCGTCCAGACGCTCGACGTGCTTCAGGTTGTGCAAGCGGATGATCCCGCCGTTCTTCACCTGGACGCTGTCGGCAGCCGAAGTCCGGCTTGCCGCACCACCGATGTGGAANNGGCCAGATCGCGGCCGTAGCACTTGGCGCAGATGCCGTGGCGGGTTTCGCAGGTGATCGGCGAACGCACGATCACTTCGTCGATGCTGTTCAGCTCGATGAACTCGACCCACTTCTCGTCGACCAGCGTACCGCCGGGAACGATGACTTCGTCGCTGCCCGGACGGAATACGTCACGCGCGATGACACGACCCAGCACGCGCTCGCCGAGCGGCTCGACGACGTCGCCGCCTTCGATGTGCGGGGTCATCAGCAGACCGTGTTCGGTACCGCAGTCGACCTCGGTGACCACCAGGTCCTGCGCCACGTCGACCAGGCGACGGGTCAGGTAACCGGAG
>DIEE01000221.1:5140-5609 GCA_002418465.1 Pseudomonas sp. UBA5782
CATGGAGTTGAAGGACTCCTGCTCGACTTCGTCGCCCTTGCGGTCGATGACCTTCTCTTTCGAGAGGTTGGCCATCATCGCCTTGGAGACCTCGTCGTTGGCCTTGGACCAAAGGTCGATCACCTTGTTGTACTTCTCGCCCTGGGTTACCAGGCCGGAGGCGTACTGCGATTCGATTTCCTTCACTTCCTCGGTGGCGGCGTCGATGATGCGCGCCTTCTCGTCCGGGATGACGAAGTCGTTCACGCCGATCGACACACCGGAGATGGTCGAGTAGGCGAAACCGGTGTACATCAGTTGGTCGGCGAAGATGACGGTGTCCTTCAGACCGACCGTGCGGTAGCACAGGTTGATCAGCTTGGAGATCGCCTTCTTCTTCATCGGCTGGTTGACCACGTCGTACGACAGGCCGGCCGGGACCACCTGGAACAGCAGCGCGCGGCCGACGGTGGTGTCGACGATGCGGGTG
>DIEE01000276.1 GCA_002418465.1 Pseudomonas sp. UBA5782
ACCTGCAGCACGGCGGCCTGGCTTTCGCTGACCAGATAGCGGTTGCCCGCCGCGTCGCAGGCCAGGCCTTCGAAATCCAGCTCGCCACCGCGCACCTTGCCGATCACCCAGGCGCTGCTGCGCAGGCCGGCGGAAAGCCCCATTTCCGGCGCCGGCGGGGCGACGAAGGTTTCCACCTCGACCTGCCAGGGCTGGCCGTCGGCCTGCGGGATCAGCCGGTAGAAGCGGTCGTCCTCGCGATCGGAGACGGTCCACAGCGAGTCGCCGCAGCGCTCCAGCCCGGACAGGTTGCCCGCCGCCACGCCGTCGATGACGTGCTCGTCGAGCAGCTTCAATTCCTCCAGCTCGGCCGCGGCGCAGGGTTGCAGCAGGATCAGCAGCGGCAGACAGGCGAGGACCGCGCGCAGGGCTGGGGTCACACCAGGACCTCGGCGAGGTTGCCCTTGGACTCCAGCCAGTTCTTGCGGTCGCCCGCGCGCTTCTTCGCCAGCAGCATGTCCATCATCTCGCGGGTCGCGTCGAAATCGTCCAGGGTCAGCTGCACCAGGCGCCGGGTGTTCGGGTCCATGGTGGTTTCGCGCAGCTGCAGCGGGTTCATCTCGCCGAGGCCCTTGAAGCGGGTGACCTGCGGCTTGCCGCGCTTCTTCTCGGCGCTCAGGCGTTCGAGGATGCCGTCGCGCTCGGCCTCGTCGAGGGCGTAGTGGATCTCCTTGCCCAGGTCGATGCGGTACAGCGGCGGCATCGCCACGTAGACGTGCCCGGCGTCCACCAGCGGGCGGAAGTGGCGGACGAACAGCGCGCAGATCAGCGTGGCGATGTGCAGGCCGTCGGAGTCGGCGTCGGCGAGGATGCAGACCTTGCCGTAGCGCAGCTCGCCGAGGTCAGGCGAACCTGGGTCGACGCCGATGGCCACGGCGATGTGGTGGACTTCCTGGCTGGCGAGGACTTCGCCACCATCGACTTCCCAGGTGTTGAGGATCTTTCCGCGCAGCGGCAGGATCGCCTGGAACTCCTTGTCCCGCGCCTGCTTGGCCGAGCCGCCGGCGGAGTCGCCCTCGACCAGGAACAGCTCGGAGCGCATCGGGTCCTGGCCAGCGCAATCGGCCAGCTTGCCGGGCAGCGCCGGGCCCTGGGTGATCTTCTTGCGTTCGACCTTCTTGCCGGCCTTGAGCCGGCGCCCGGCGTTGCTGATCGCCAGTTCGGCGAGTTGCAGGCCGAGTTCCGGATGGCCGTTGAGCCACAGGCTGAAGGCGTCCTTGACCACCCCGGAGACGAACGCCGCCGCCTCGCGGGAGGACAGCCGTTCCTTGGTCTGCCCGGAGAACTGCGGCTCCTGCATCTTCATCGAGAGGACGAAGGCGATGCGCTCCCAGACGTCTTCCGGGGCCAGCTTGACGCCGCGCGGCAACAGGTTGCGGAACTCGCAGAACTCGCGCATGGCGTCCAGCAGCCCCTGGCGCAGACCGTTGACATGGGTGCCGCCCTGGGCGGTGGGGATCAGGTTGACGTAGCTTTCCTGCACGCTCTCGCCACCCTCGGGCAGCCACAGCAATGCCCAGTCCACGGCTTCCTTGGTGCCGGCGAGGGAACCGACGAAGGGCGCATCGGGCAGCCGCAGGTGTTCGCTGACCGAATCGGCGAGGTACGAGCGCAGGCCGTCCTCGTAGTGCCACTCGACCTTCTCGCCGCTGGCCTTGTCCTCGAAGCTCACTGCAAGGCCGGGGCAGAGCACGGCCTTGGCCTTGAGCACGTGCTTGAGGCGGCTGATGGAGAATTTATGCGAGTCGAAGTATTTCGGGTCCGGCCAGAAATGCACGCTGGTGCCGGTGTTGCGTTTGCCGACCGTGCCGACCACCGCCAGGTCACTGGCCTTGAAGCCGTCGGCGAAGGTCATCAGGTATTCGCTGCCGTCACGCTTGACGCGCACCTCGACCTGGGTCGACAGGGCGTTCACCACCGAAATGCCGACGCCGTGCAGGCCGCCGGAGAACTGGTAGTTCTTGTTGGAGAACTTGCCGCCGGCGTGCAGCTTGGTGAGGATCAGTTCGACACCGGAAACGCCTTCTTCCGGGTGGATGTCCACCGGCATGCCGCGACCGTCGTCGATGACTTCCAGCGACTGGTCGGCATGCAGAATAACGTCGACGCGTTTGGCATGACCCGCCAGCGCTTCGTCGACGCTGTTGTCGATGACTTCCTGGGCCAGGTGGTTGGGCCGCGAGGTGTCGGTGTACATGCCCGGGCGCTTGCGCACCGGGTCGAGCCCGGAAAGGACTTCGATGGCATCGGCGTTGTAAGTGGCCATGAGCTCTCGTGGTCTAGATGTCGGAAAAATCGCTGTCGCGCCAGTGCCGCGGATCGAATCCGGCGAAATGCAGGAGCGCCGGCAGGCGCTCGGCGAACCCTTGGAAACCATGATCGCCGCCTGCCTGGATGCGCAGCGCGCAGCCCCGGTAAAAGGCCTGGGCGTGGCGGTAGTCGAGGGTTTCGTCGGCGGTCTGCAGCCACACCTGGTAGCGCTGCGCATCGTTGGGCGCCGGCACTTCCAGCTCGGCCAGGGCGTCCACGTGATCCTGGGTAAGCTCCCAGGTCTCGTCGCTGTAGTGGTTCTTCTGCGGCCCGAGATGACCGTCGAACAACCGGTGCGGGCTGACCGCCGGGTTGATCAGCAGGGCCTTGAGGCCGTGGCGCTTGGCGAGGTGGGTCGCATAGTAGCCGCCCAGCGAGCTGCCGACCAGCACCGGCCGGCCCAGCTCGGCGATCGCCGCGTCGAGCTGGGCGATGGCCTGGCGCGGGTGGTGATGCAATGCCGGAACCCGCAGCCGCTCGCTCCAGCCGAGGCGCGCCATGGCCCGCGTCAGCTGGCTCGCCTTGAGCGAATCGGGCGAACTGTTGAGGCCGTGCAGATAGAGAATGGAAGTCGTCATGGGGTGGGGAGGCTACAAGTTCGGGCGTAGCCGCCGCAAGCTTCGCGCCGTCAGTAGCCCTTGATGCTGTAGTCGACGACGAAGTCGATGCCGGTGACGCGCGATACGCCGGTCTCCAGGCGGCCGTCGTCGTGCAGGCGCAGCCAGCGGTAGCCGGGCGCCAGGCTGTCGACCTTGAACTCCTCGCTGCCCGGCGCGAACTGCACGCAGGTCGAGGGCGAGGCGAGCAGGCGTACGCCGTTGCGCAACTGGTCGAACTCCTGGTGCACATGGCCCCAGAGCAGCGCGCGCACCTGCGGGAAGCGCTCGATGACGGCGAACAGCGCCGCCGGATTGAGGATGCCGATCGGCTCCATCCAGCGGCAGCCGATGGACACCGGATGGTGGTGGAAGCTGACCAGCACATGGCGATCCGCCGCGCCTTCAAGGGCCTCCGCCAGCAGCTGCAGCTGCGCGTCGCCGACATGCCCGGGCACAGCGCCAGGGATGGTGCTGTCGAGCAGGATCAGGCGCCAGGCGCCGATGTCCACCACCGCCTCCAGCAGGTCGCTGCCGGCACAAGCCTCGCGCATCGGCGCGGCTTCGTCGTGGTTGCCGGCGAACCAGCGCGCCGGCGCGTCGATCGCCTCGCTCATCTGGCGGAAACGCTGGTAGGAGGCCAGCGAGCCGTCCTGCGAGAGGTCGCCACTGGCAAGCACGAGATCGACCTGTGGCTGCTCCTCGAGCACCCGCTCGATGACCCGCTGCAAGCTGTCCGCGGTGTCCATGCCCAATAGCTTGCCGTCCGCCTCGGCGAACAGGTGGCTATCGGACAACTGCACCAGCAGGACCGAGGAGTCGGCATGAGTTGACAGGCGCGACAAGGCTGTCTCCTTCGAGCGAAAGTAGCGCGATTATGGTGGCTGCCGAGCGGGTGGGCAAACCGTGAAGCGGACGCAGGTCACAGTTGGCGCGACAGGTCGTCGCAGAAGTTGCTGTGCCGACTAGGAAATACGTTGCAGGGTTGGCGCGCGGATTCTGTCGTCAGCCAAGGCGGCGCGACGGGTGATAACAGCGCTATGGCGAGGGACGGCAACACTCGGTAGCGGCAAGGGACGCCGCCGGAATGCGCCAGCTATTGGACGACACGCTATATCTGCCGCTCCAGCTCATGACCGCAGGCCAGGCAATGACTCAGCCATTCGCCGAGGAACAGGTTGAGCTGGTTCTTCTCGTCCGGCTGGTGCATGTCGGCGTTCGGGTAGGGATAGATGCCGCGGAAGCGCCGGGCCTTTTCCGCGCTGACCACCTCGGCCATGCGCGCGTCGTGGTAGACGCGCACTTCCAGGCGCGGAACCGGCAGCCAGGGCAGGCTGTGTTCCTGGCGCACTTGCAGGGTAGTGGTGTACGGACCGGCCTCGAGCACGTCCAGCGCCAGCACGCCAAGCAACCGCTCGCCCTGGCTCAGCGCCACGCGGCGCGCGCCGCTACCGTCGCGCATCGACGGCAGCAGGCGCATCAGCCGGGCGTAATTCGCCTCGCAGGTGGCCTGCAGGCCGGTCAGATCGACCCGGTAACGTTCACGCAACAGATTCAAGACCAGAGCCCCCGAACTTCACTTCGATTCAAGGCCAGCCATTGCAAGGCGATGATGCTGGCAGCGTTATTGATGCGGCCATCCCTGAGCGATTGCAAGGCGTCGGCGAACGACAGCACGTGCACGCGAATGTCCTCGCCCTCCTCCTCCAGGCCGTGGACGCCGCCGGCGCCCTCGCTGTCGCAGCGGCCCACGTAGAGGTGGACCAGCTCGTCGCTGCCACCCGGAGACGGGAAATAGGTGGTGATCGGCCAGAGCGCGCCGAGCGTCAGCCCGGCTTCCTCGACCGCTTCGCGGCGGGCCACTTCCTCGGGTTCCTCGGCCTTGTCGATCAGGCCGGCGACCAGCTCGAGCATCCACGGGTTTTCCGCCTTGTCGAGGGCGCCGACGCGGAACTGTTCGATCAGCACCACACGGTCGTGCTTGGGGTCGTAGGGCAACACGCAGACGGCATCGTGGCGGACGAACAGCTCGCGGCTGATCTGTGGCCCCATGGCCCCGGAAAACTGCCGGTGGCGCAGGTGCAGGCGGTCGAGCCGGTAGAAGCCCTGAAAGCAGTTTTCCCGCTCCACGAGTTCCACCGCACCGGCGTCGGGCTTGAAGGTTTCGATCATGCTCGGCTCGCTTGCTGGTTGATGTTCGCGCCATCCTAACGCGCCCGATCAGCAGGCGCAGCCCTTTGCAGATTAGCTGCGGCCTGTGTTATTCGTCACCCGATTCAGTGCCCGCCCAAGCGAACTCGAACCCCTTCGGACAATCGAAGACCGCACCCTAACCGACTGTGCGAACCACAATGAATTCCCTACCTTTTGCCAAATGCCTCAGCCTCGCCGGGCTCGCCCTGTTGCTCGCTGCCTGCCAGACCTTCACCTCGCCGCCCAAGGACAAACCGCTCGAAGCGCAGCGCATCGCCTGGGAGCATCGGCGCGACGGTTGCCAGGCCGATGACTGCGCGCTGATCAACGTCGACACCCTGCGTTTCATCGAGGAGCCGGCGCTCAGCGAACTGATCGAAAGCCGCCTGCTGGCGATGACCGACGACTCGCCGGATCGCGTGCCGGCGGCGACCCTGCAGGATTACGAGAAGGAATTCCTGACCCGCGCCGGCGTGCGCTGGGCCACCTATCTGCAGGCGAAAATAATCGACCAGCATGACCAGTTGACGGTGATCGAGCTGTCCAGCTATCTGGAAACCGGCGGCGCCCACGGCATGCCCGGCCGCGGTTTCATCAACTACGACCGCCAGCAGGACCGCGCACTGACGCTGCAGGACGTGCTGCTGCCCGGCCAGGAAGACGCCTTCTGGCGCCTCGCGGCGCAGGCGCACAAACATTGGCTGGTGCAGAACGGCTTCGCTCAGGATGCTGGCTTCGTCGCCAACTGGCCGTTCCAGCGCACCGACAACGTCGCCCTGAAGAAGGACGAGGTACTGCTCAAGTACCCGGTCTACAGCATCGCGCCCTACTCCGCCGGCCACCCGGAGCTGCACCTGCCTTACGCGCAGTTGCAGGGCATCCTGCAACCGCAGTACCTGCCTACCAAGTGACACGTGGGGCGCCTTGCGCGCCCCGTGCCAACCTCACGCGGCGGCGGGCACCAGCCGAGCGCGACGCGACCAGCCGAACGCCAGCTGCAACACGCCGGCGAGCAGCAGCGAAGGCAGGGTCGCGCCCACGTCCGGCGCCAGTTGCGCCAGCAGGTGGTAGGTGACCGCACCGCACGCCCAGGCCGCCAGCGCATCCCAGCGCAACGCGGCGGTCGCCACGGCAGCGCGACGCTGGCGCAGCACGAAGTGGTCGACCAGCACCACGCCGAACAGCGGCGCGAACACCGAGCCGATCATCAACAGGAAGTTCTGGTACTCGGCCAGCGGCGCGAACAGCGCGATCAGCGTGCACAGCGCGCCGAGGCCCAGCGCCAGGTGCTCGACCTTCAGCGCCACCAGCGTGCCGCTGGACACCGCCGCCGAGTGGATGTCGGCGAAGGCGTTCTCCGACTCGTCGAGCAGGATCAGCAGCAGCGGAATGCCCAGCCCGGCGCCGGCCAGCGCCAGCAGCAGCGCGTTCATCTCGCCGCTCGGGGCGAAGGCCAGGGTGTAGGCGACGCCCAGGCTCATCAGCCAGACGTTGCCGCAGAAGAAGCCCGCCGCGGTGCCGGCGAACACCCGTCCGGCGGCCTTGCCGAAGCGCGAGTAGTCGGCGATCAGCGGTAGCCACGACAGCGGCATGGCGATGGCGATGTCGAAGCCCAGGGCGAACGGCAGCGAANNAGGCGCCGAGCAGCAGCCAGATGCCCCACTTGCGCAGCACGCGGCGGACGAAGGTCAGCGGCCCGGTGACCGCCAGCAGCGTGGCCAGCGCGCCGAAGAACAGCGTCCACAGCCAGGGGCTGGTCAGCAGGCTGCCCTCGGCGAACACCTTGCCGGCCAGCAGGCTGGCGGCATCGCGCATGACGATGATCTCGAACGCGCCCCAGCCGACCAACTGCAGGAGGTTGAGCAGCGCCGGCAGCACCGCGCCGCGCTCGCCCAGGCTGAGTTTCAGCGCGGACATCGCCGACAGCCCGGTATCGGTGCCGATCACCGCCACCGCGCCCAGCAGCAGCACGCCGACCGCGGTGCCGAGCAGGATCGCGCCAACCCCGCCGGCCAGGCCCAGTCCGGGCGCCAGCAGGCCGCCGAGCTGCAGCACCATCAGCCCGATGCCGAGGGAGAACCACAGGGAAAACAGATCGCGCGCGCCCAGGACGCGCTTGTCGGCGGGAACCGCGACGCCGGGGGAATAGGTGCCGGATGGAAGTGCCATGGTGGTGACTCGTTGGGTGGATTGAGACGGCGGCGAGACCACCGTGTTTTTTGTTCTTTGGTCGGTGAAGCTTCCCTCAGACCTGCTTGTAGATCACCGAACCCTCGCCCTTGAAGCGCTCGGCCTGCTCGCGGAAGCCGGCCTCGACCGCCTTGCTCTCGTCGGAGAGGCCGTTGTCCTTGGCGTAGTCGCGGACTTCCTGGGTGATCTTCATCGAGNNCGGCCCGCACATGGAGCAGAAATGCGCGACCTTGGCCGAGTCCTTGGGCAGGGTCTCGTCGTGGAAGCTGCGCGCGGTGTCCGGGTCGAGGCCGAGGTTGAACTGGTCTTCCCAGCGGAACTCGAAGCGCGCCTTGGACAGCGCGTTGTCGCGGATCTGCGCGCCAGGATGCCCCTTGGCGAGGTCGGCGGCATGCGCGGCGATCTTGTAGGTGATGATCCCGGTCTTGACGTCATCCTTGTTCGGCAGGCCCAGGTGCTCCTTGGGCGTGACGTAGCAGAGCATGGCGCAGCCGAACCAGCCGATCATCGCCGCGCCAATGCCCGAGGTGATGTGGTCGTAGCCCGGTGCGATGTCGGTGGTCAGCGGGCCGAGGGTGTAGAACGGCGCCTCGTCGCAGCACTCCAGCTGCTTGTCCATGTTCTCCTTGATCAGTTGCATCGGCACATGGCCGGGGCCTTCGATCATGCATTGCACGTCGTGCTTCCAGGCGATCTTGGTCAGCTCGCCGAGGGTTTCCAGCTCACCGAACTGCGCGGCGTCGTTGGCATCGGCGATGGAGCCGGGGCGCAGGCCGTCGCCCAGGGAGAAGGACACGTCGTAGGCCTTCATGATTTCGCAGATGTCGTCGAAGTGGGTGTAGAGGAAATTCTCCTTGTGATGCGCCAGGCACCACTTGGCCATGATCGAACCGCCGCGCGAGACGATGCCGGTGACGCGCTTGGCGGTCAGCGGCACGTAGCGCAGCAACACACCGGCGTGGATGGTGAAATAGTCCACGCCCTGCTCGGCCTGCTCGATCAGGGTGTCGCGGAACAGCTCCCAGGTCAGGTCCTCGGCCACGCCGTTGACCTTCTCCAGGGCCTGGTAGATCGGCACCGTGCCGATCGGCACCGGCGAGTTGCGGATGATCCACTCGCGGGTCTCGTGGATATGCTTGCCGGTGGACAGGTCCATCACCGTGTCCGAGCCCCAGCGGATGCCCCAGGTCAGCTTGGCGACTTCTTCCTCGATGGAGGAACCCAGGGCGCTGTTGCCGATGTTGCCGTTGATCTTCACCAGGAAGTTGCGGCCGATGATC
>DIEE01000036.1 GCA_002418465.1 Pseudomonas sp. UBA5782
AGCAGGCCGCCGGCGAGATGGGGCTGCGCGTCCATCGCCTCGGTGATCGGCATCGCGTCGAGCAGCAGCGCCTGGCCGTTGAGGGTGACTTCGCGCAGCGGCAGGCGGAAATCCTCGTCCAGCAGCGCCTGTTGCAACGGCGCGTCGGCGAACAGCTGGCCCAGCGTCTCGCCCTCGGGCTGGCGCCCGCACACCGCGATCAGCGCCGGATTGGCCAGCAGCACGCGGCAATTGGCGTCCACCGCCAGCACCGGATCGGCCATCGCGGCGAGCAGCGCATCCAGCTGCAGGCGGCGGTGCTGGCCGGGGAGGATATCGACCACGTTCACCGCCTGCNNTTCGTCGAGCACCTGGGCGCTGAGAGTCGGTGCATCGATGTAGACGTTCGGCGGCACCATCTCGACGGCATCGAGGTTGAGATTGCGCCCGCCGAGCAGGGCCAGCACCTCCTGGGTGATGCCGACGCGGTCGATGAAGGTGACGTGGATGCGCATGGAAATCCGGGGTCCTGAGCGAGCGCGGATTATGCCCGCTGCGGCGTCTCGGCGCGACGCCATGTAGTACATCCGGGCTCTCCAGAAGAGAGATGGCCTTGTGCTACAATCCGCGCCCGGCGCGCTCCCGCGCGCTGCTCGGCAGATGACGCTGTCCTCCCCAGTCATCCGCGACCCGTCGCTCGGCATTCTGGCTCGAAGGAAAATCATGACGTTCACAGCCCCGGACAGCGTGTCCGAGCAGATAGCTCAGCACCTCGCCGAGCGAATCATCCGTGGCCAACTCAAGGAGCGCGAGCGCATCCAGGAGGTCAAGGTCGTCAACGCGCTCAACGTCAGTCGCGGTTCGGTGCGCGAGGCGCTGCTGATTCTCGAGCGCCGCCACATGGTCGACATCCTGCCGCGCCGCGGCGCCCAGGTCAGCGAGCTGACCCCGCACCACGTGCATTCGCTGTACGCGCTGGTGACCGAGCTGTACATACTGCTCAGCGACGCCGTCGCCGACCGCTGGCGGCGTCCGGATGAGCTGCAGCCGTTCGTCGAGGTGCAGAAGCGCCTGGTCGATGGCTTTCGGCTCGGTGACGTCGAGGTTTTCGTTCAGGCCAGCATCGACGCGGTGCGCGCCACCTTTCCGTTCGCCAACAACCCTTACCTGCAATGCGTGGTGGAAGACCTCCAGCCGGCGGTCGCGCGCACCCATCACCTGGCGCTCGACGGCCAGCCGGGCGAGATGCAGGAGATGATGAACGCCTTCGCCCACCTGCTGCAGGCGGTCATCGATCGCAATCCTCCGCGTATTCGTGAGGTAGTCAGCGACTATTGCCAGCATAATTGCCGGATGGTGCTGGCCGCTCTGGCCAGACGCTGAACGAATCTCGGGGGCGAGGCGGCACATGCGGTTGAAAAGCATCAAGCTGGCGGGCTTCAAGTCCTTCGTCGACCCGACCACCGTGAGCTTTCCCAGCAACATGGCTGCCGTGGTCGGGCCGAACGGCTGCGGCAAGTCGAACATCATCGACGCCGTGCGCTGGGTGATGGGTGAAAGCTCGGCGAAGAACCTGCGCGGCGAGTCGATGACCGACGTCATCTTCAACGGCTCGAACACCCGCAAGCCGGTGACCCAGGCCAGCATCGAGCTGGTCTTCGACAACTCCGACGGCACGCTGACGGGCGAATACGCAGCCTTCGCGGAAATCTCCATCCGCCGGCGGGTCACCCGCGACGCGCAGAACACCTACTTCCTCAACGGCGTGAAGTGCCGCCGTCGCGACATCACCGACATCTTCCTCGGCACCGGCCTCGGCCCACGCAGCTACTCGATCATCGAGCAGGGCATGATCTCCAAGCTGATCGAAGCCAAGCCCGAGGACCTGCGCAATTTCATCGAGGAAGCCGCCGGCATCTCCAAGTACAAGGAGCGCCGCCGCGAGACCGAGAGCCGCATCCGACGCACCCACGAGAATCTGGCGCGCCTGACCGACCTGCGCGAAGAGCTGGAACGCCAGCTCGAACGTCTGCACCGGCAGGCGCAATCGGCGGAGAAGTACCAGGAATACAAGGCCGAGGAGCGCCAGCTCAAGGCCCAGCTCGCCGGCCTGCGCTGGCGCGCGCTTAACGAGCAGGTCGGCCAGCGCGAAGCGGTGATCGGCGATCAGGAAGTCGGCTTCGAGGCGCTGGTCGCCGAGCAGCGCAACGCCGACGCCAGTATCGAGCGCCTGCGCGACGGCCACCACGAATTGTCCGAACGCTTCAATCAGGTCCAGGGCCGCTTCTACTCGGTGGGCGGCGACATCGCCCGCGTCGAGCAGAGCATCCAGCACGGCCAGCAGCGCCTGCGCCAGTTGCAGGACGACCTGCGCGAGGCCGAGCGCGCGCGACTGGAAACCGAATCGCACCTGGGCCACGACCGCACGCTGCTGGCGACCCTCGGCGAAGAGCTGGCGGTGCTCGAACCGGAGCAGGAAATGGCCAGCGCCTCGGCGGAGGAATCCGCGGCGATGCTGGAAGATGCCGAGGCCGGCATGCACGGCTGGCAGGAGCAGTGGGACAGCTTCAACCAGCGCAGCGCCGAACCGCGCCGCGCCGCCGAAGTGCTGCAGGCGCGGCTGCTGCAGCTGGAGCAGAGCCTGGAGCGGCTGGCCGAGCGCGAGCGGCGTCTGGATGACGAGCGCACCTTGCTCGCCGCCGACCCGGACGACGCGGCGATCCTCGAGCTGGGCGAGCAACTGGCCATCAGCGATATGCAGCTCGAAGAGCTGCAGGCCGCCGAACAGGCGCTGGTCGAGCGTCTCGAGCAACTGCGTGGCGAGCTGCAGCAGGCGAGCCGCGAGCAGCAGCAGGCGCAGGGCGAGCTGCAGCGTCTCAACGGCCGCATCGCCTCGCTGGAAGCGCTGCAACAGGCGGCGCTGGACCCCGGCAAGGGCGCCAGCGAATGGCTCCGCGAACAGCATCTGGACCAGCGTCCGCGCCTGGCCGAGGGGCTGCGCGTCGAGCCGGGCTGGGAGCTGGCGGTGGAAACCGTGCTCGGCTCCGACCTGCAGGCGGTGCTGCTGGACGACTTCGCCGGGCTCGATCTGCAGGGGTTCGAGCAGGGCGACCTGCGCCTGCTCGATCCGGGCAAACCATCCATCCGTCACCCCGGCAGCCTGCTGGACAAGGTCGAGGCGAGCGTTGACCTGGCACCCTGGCTTGCCCGCGTGCGCCCGGTGGAAAGCCTCGATGCGGCGCTCGCCGGCCGCGCCGCGCTGGGCGAGGGCGAAAGCCTGATCAGCCGCGACGGCTACTGGGTCGGCCGGCATTTCCTCCGTGTGCGTCGCGCCAGCGAAGCGGAAAGCGGCCTGCTCGCGCGCGGTCAGGAACTGGAGCGCCTGCAGGCCGAGCGCGACGAGCGCGAAGCCGGTCTGGAACAGCTCGACGAGCGCCTGCAGCGACTGCGCGACGAGCAGCTCGGCCAGGAAGAAAGCCGCGAGCGTCAGCGTCGCCTGCTGCAGGACGAGGCGCGCCAGCAGGGCGAGCTGAAGGCGCAGCTGTCCGCTCGCCAGGCCAAGCTCGAACAGCTGACCCTGCGTCGTCGGCGTCTCGACGAGGAACGCGGCGAACTGGGCGAACAGCGCGCGCTGGAGCACGAACAGCTCGGCGAGTCGCGCCTGCAGTTGCAGGATGCGCTGGATGAAATGGCCACGGACAGCGAGCAGCGCGAGCAACTGTTGGCGCAACGCGACGCCCTGCGCGAGCGCCTCGACCGCGTCCGCCAGGAAGCCCGCCAGCACAAGGACAACAGCCATCAGCTGGCGGTGCGCGCCGGCTCGCTGAAGGCTCAGCACGATTCCACCCGCCAGGCGTTGGAGCGTCTGGAGCAGCAGTTCGAGCGCGCCATCGAGCGGCGTGAACAGCTCAACCTCAACCTGGAGGAGGGCGAGGCGCCACTGGAGGAGTTGCGCATCAAGCTCGAGGAGCTGCTCGAACGGCGCATGGGCGTCGAAGAAGAACTCAAGCAGGCGCGTCTGGCCCTCGAAGACGCCGACCGCGAGCTGCGCGACGCCGAGAAGCGCCGCACCCAGGCCGAGCAGCAGGCGCAACTGTTGCGCGGCCAGCTGGAGCAGCAGCGCATGGAGTGGCAGGCGCTGACGGTGCGGCGCAAGGCGCTGCAGGAACAGCTACTGGAAGACGGCTATGACCTGCACGGCGTGCTCGCCACGCTACCGCCCGAAGCCAGCGAGAAGGGCTGGGAAGAGGAACTGGAACGGCTCGCCGCGCGCATTGCGCGTCTCGGTCCGATCAACCTGGCGGCGATCGACGAATACCAGCAGCAGTCCGAGCGCAAGCGCTACCTGGATGCGCAGAACGCCGACCTGGTCGAGGCCCTGGATACCCTGGAAAACGTCATCCGCAAGATCGACAAGGAGACCCGCAACCGCTTCAAGGAGACCTTCGACCAGATCAACGGCGGGCTGCAGGCGTTGTTCCCGAAAGTCTTCGGCGGCGGCCAGGCCTACCTGGAACTAACCGGCGAAGATCTACTCGATACCGGGGTGGCGATCATGGCGCGCCCGCCGGGCAAGAAGAACAGCACGATTCACCTGCTGTCCGGCGGCGAGAAGGCGCTCACCGCGCTGGCGCTGGTGTTCGCGATCTTCCAGCTCAATCCCGCGCCGTTCTGCATGCTCGACGAAGTGGACGCGCCGCTGGACGACGCCAACGTCGGCCGCTACGCCAGACTGGTCAAGGAAATGTCGGAAACGGTGCAGTTCATCTACATCACCCACAACAAGATCGCCATGGAAATGGCCGATCAGTTGATGGGGGTGACGATGCACGAACCGGGCTGTTCGCGCCTGGTGACGGTGAACGTCGAAGAGGCGGTTGCGTTGGTCGAAGCCTGAGCGAAGCACTGCACTTTAACCGTTCGTCGTGCTAGCTTAGGGACCAATTTTAATATGCGCGGAAAACACCTGTAAGAACATACAGTTGCCGCGTTTCAAGGGACAGGATGTCCTTCTTCATTTTTCATATTTTTCAAAGTCAGGGGTCATAGGATTTCATGGAGCTGCGCTATTGGCTGATCGTTGTCGGCGTCATCGTTATCGTCGGCATTCTCTTCGATGGCTGGCGTCGCATGCGCGGCGGTAAAGGCAAACTCAAGTTCAAGCTCGACCGCAGCTTCTCGAACCTTCCCGATGACGACGGCGATCCCGAACTGCTCGGCCCGCCGCGCGTGATCGAGCGCAACGCCCACGCCGAACCGCAACTGGACGAAGCCGATCTGCCATCGATGAGTGCGCGTGACAGCAAGCGTCGCGGCGAGCCGCGCCAGGGCGACCTGGAACTGGGCGCCGAAGAACCGGTACCGACCCTGCTCAGCCCGATCGACGAAGACGCCGCCGAGAAGGGCGAACCGCGCGACCTGCCACCGGTCGAGGAAGTCCTGGTGATCAACGTGATTTCCCGCGACGCGCTCGGCTTCAAGGGCCCGGCGCTGTTGCAGAACATCCTTGAAAGCGGCCTGCGCTTCGGCGAGATGGACATCTTCCATCGCCACGAGAGCATGGCCGGCAATGGCGAAGTGCTGTTCTCCATGGCCAACGCGGTCAAGCCGGGCACCTTCGATCTGGACGACATCGACCTGTTCAGCACCCCGGCAGTCAGCTTCTTCCTCGGCCTGCCCGGCCCGCGCCATCCCAAGCAGGCGTTCGACGTGATGGTCGCCGCCGCGCGCAAATTGTCCCAGGAGCTCAACGGCGAGCTGAAGGACGACCAGCGCAGCGTGCTCACCGCGCAAACCATCGAGCACTACCGCCAGCGCATCGTCGAATTCGAGCGCCGCGGCCTGACGATGAGACGCTGATTCGTTTCCAGGCCAGGGACCTTGAGTCCCTTGCCGCCAGTCAAAGAGAGCAGCCCTGGCTGCTCTTTTGCTTTTCGAGATTCGAGAATGACCGACGCCGCCCTACCTGCCCAGCAGGCCGCCGAACGCATCGCCGCCCTGCGTAGCGAGATCGATGCGCACAACTACCGCTATTACGTCCTCGACGAGCCGAGCGTGCCGGATGCCGAGTACGACCGCCTGTTCAAGGAGCTGCGCGCGCTGGAGGCCGAGCATCCCGAGCTGATCACCGCCGAGTCGCCGACCCAGCGCGTCGGTGGCGAGGCGCTGGCGGCGTTCGGCCAGGTGCGCCATGAGGTGCCGATGCTAAGCCTGGGCAACGCCTTCGAGGAGCAGGACCTGCTGGACTTCGACCGCCGCGTGCGCGAGGGCCTGGACCTGCCGGCCGGCGATCTGTTCGGCGGCGGCGCCGAGGTGGAATACAGCTGCGAGCCCAAGCTCGACGGTCTGGCGGTCAGCCTGCTCTACGAGAACGGCCAACTGGTGCGCGGCGCCACCCGCGGCGATGGCAGCACCGGCGAAGACATCAGCGCCAACGTGCGCACCGTGCGCAACATCCCGCTCAAGCTGCACGGCAGCGGCTGGCCGGCGGTGCTGGAAGTGCGTGGCGAGATCTTCATGCCCAAGGCCGGCTTCGAGGCGCTCAACGCGCGGCAGCTGGAAAACGGCGGCAAGACCTTCGCCAACCCACGCAACGCCGCCGCCGGCAGCCTGCGCCAGCTCGATTCGAAGATCACCGCGTCGCGCCCGCTGGAGCTGTGCGCCTACGGCGTCGGGCGCAGCGACGGCGGCCTGCCGGGCAATCACATCGACATGCTCAAGGCGCTGAAGGGCTGGGGCCTGCCGATCAGCCGCGAGCTGAAACTGGCCAGGGGCATCGCCGAGTGCCGCGCGTACTACCAGGCCATCGGCGAGAAGCGCGATGCGCTGGCCTACGAGATCGACGGCGTGGTGTTCAAGGTCAACGACTTCGCCCTGCAGCGCGAACTGGGCTTCCGTGCCCGCGAGCCGCGCTGGGCCATCGCGCACAAGTTCCCGGCGCGCGAGGAAATCACCGAGCTGCTCGGCGTCGAGTTCCAGGTCGGTCGCACCGGCGCGATCACCCCGGTGGCGCGGTTGAAACCGGTGCAGGTGGCCGGGGTGACGGTGTCCAACGCCACCCTGCACAACATGGACGAAGTCGCCCGCCTGGGCGTGATGATCGGCGACAGCGTGATCGTCCGCCGTGCTGGCGACGTGATCCCGCAGATTCTCGGCGTGATCGCCGAGCGCCGCCCGGCCGCTGCGCGCGCCGTGCACGTCCCGGAGCGCTGCCCGGTGTGCGGCTCGGCGGTCGAGCGTACCCAGTTGATCAAGCGCAGCAAAGGCCGCGAATCGGTCAGCGAGGGCTCGATCTATCGCTGCGTCGGGCGGCTCGCCTGCCAGGCGCAGCTCAAGCAGGCAATCATCCACTTCGTCTCGCGACGCGCCATGGACATCGACGGCCTTGGCGACAAGATCGTCGAGCAGCTGGTCGACAAGGGGCTGGTGGCGTCGCCGGCGGACCTCTACACGCTGACCTACGAACAGGTCGTCGAGCTGGAAGGCTTCGCCGAGCTGTCGGCGAAAAACCTGCTGGCCTCCATCGACAAGAGTCGCACGCCGAGCCTGGCGCGCTTCATCTTCGCCCTCGGCATTCCCGATGTCGGCGAGGAAACGGCCAAGCTGCTGGCGCGCGCGCTTGGCTCGCTGGAGCGCATCGGCCGGGCGTTGCCCGAGGTGCTCACCTATCTGCCGGACGTTGGCGGCGAAGTGGCCCACGAGATCCACAGCTTCTTTCAGGATGCGCACAACCGCGAGGTGATCGCCCAGCTGCGCGAGCGCGGCGTGGCGTTCCAGGAAGAGGGCGAGTTGCACGCCGAGTTCGCCGCCTGTGCCAGCCTGGCCGGCTTCATCGACAAGCTGAACATTCCCTTCATCGCCGCCACCGGTGCGGAAAAGCTGGCGACCCGCTTCGGCTCGCTGGAGGCGATCATCGGCGCCGACTGGCTCGACCTGCGTCAGGTCGAACGGCTCAACGAAAAGGCCGCGCGTTCGCTGCGCGACTTCTTCGACACGCCGGAGAATGCCGGGCGTGCGCGCGCCATCGAGGCGCAGTTGCGTGATTTCGGCATGCACTGGCAGAGCGAGCGCAAGTCCGCCGCCGGCTTGCCGTTGGCCGGCCAGACCTGGGTGCTCACCGGCACGCTGGAGGCGATGAGCCGCGACCTGGCCAAGGAGCGGCTGGAAGCGCTGGGCGCCAAGGTGGCCGGCTCGGTGTCGGCCAAGACCCATTGCGTGGTCGCCGGGCCGGGTGCCGGATCGAAACTGGCCAAGGCCAACGAGCTGGGGCTCAAGGTGCTGGACGAGGAGCAGTTCATCGCCGAGCTGGAGAAGCTGCAGGGCTAGGGCGCGCCCGGCCTGTTTCGCGCGGGCAGAAAAAAACCGGCCTAGGCCGGTTTTTTCATTTCCCCGGCACTCAGTTGAGGGCGTCGCTCAGGGCTTTGGCCGGCACGAATTTCACCACCTTCTTGGCGGCGATTTCGATGGCGGCGCCGGTCTGCGGATTGCGACCGGTGCGCGCCGGACGATCACCGACCTTCAGCTTGCCGATACCTGGCAGGGTCAGTTCGCTACCGTTTTCCAGGGCGTCGCTGACGATTTCGCCGAGCTGCTCGAGGACGGCGCGGACGGTTGCCTTGGGCGCGTCGGTGGCTTCGGCGATATCGGTGATCAGTTGATCTTTGGTCAGGGCCATTGTGCTGCTCCGTAGTGCGGTGCGTAAGTGCGCCGGCAGTCTAACCCGCGTGGCTGCGCGCAGCCATCGCGGGATGGTCGCAGCGGCGGACGCGGCCGTTTCGCGCTTCTGTTACGCCGTGGCTGCGGGCCGATGCTAGATTGAGATCATCGGCCGGCGTCCGCCCAGGTCGATTCCAGAGCCTTCGGAATGCCCGCCATTCCGCCAAGAACAACAAGTCAGGAGCTCTTCATGCTGCAATTCTTCGCCAACCTGAATTTTCGCTGGAAGATCGCCCTGCCGATTCTCCTGCTCGCCGCGCTGGTGATCGTCACCGGAGCGCTCGGCATGCAGGCGATTCGCACGGTGGCGTCTTCGAGCGAGGCGCTGAGCCAGCACCATCTTCCGGCGATCACCCTGCTGCTCAACGCCGATCGCGACCTCTACCAGGCCTTCGTCGCCGAGCGCAGCCTGCTCGGCGAGGGCAGCGGGACACATGTCGAGGCGTTGCGCAAATCCCACGCGGAGAACCTGCAGCAGAGCTACGACCGCGTGCAGAAGTACGGCTCCATGCAGTCGGCGGCCGAGGCGCAGGCGCTGATCGATCGCTTCGAGCAGGGTTTCGCGCAGTGGAAGGCGACCTCGCTGCGCGTGGTGCAGTTGTCGGTGGACGATCCGGCAGCGGCGCGCGCCCTGAGCTTCGGCGACAGCGAGGCGCAGTTCGAGAGCATGCGCGACGCCATCGACAAACTGGGCGAAATGGAGGACCAGGCGGCGACCGAGCAGGGCGAGAAGGCGGTCGCCACCAGCGAGAGCAGCCTCTGGCGGCAGACCCTGGTGGTGGCGCTGGCATTGGCGCTGTGCCTGCTGCTGGTGCTCGGTTTCCCCACGCTGGTCACCCGGCCGTTGCAGCAGTTGCTACAGCGCATCGAGCAGATCGCCGATGGCGACGGTGATCTACGCCCGCGTCTTGAGGTGTCCTCCAGGGACGAACTGGGCCGTCTCGGCCTGGCCTTCAACCGTTTTCTCGACAAGCTGCAGCCATTGATCCGCGAGGTCGGCCGGGTGACCGGAGAGGTGGCCGATTCCGCACGGCGGCTGTCCGGCATGGCGGCGGCGAACGACCAGTTGATCGGCCGCGAGCATCTGGCGGTGGATCAGGTCAGCACCGCGGCGACGCAGATGAGTGCGGCGGTCAACGAGGTCGCCCGCAGCGCGCAGAATGCGGCCGAGGCGGCGCAACTGGCGGACGAGCAATCGCGCCAGGGTGCCGAGGTGGTGGGCGCGACCATCGGCTCGATCCGCGCGCTGGCGCGTGACGTGGAAAGCGCCTCCGAACGCATCCGCACGCTGGAGCACGAGGCGCAGCAGATCGGCGCAGTGCTTGCGGTGATCAAGGGCATCGCCGACCAGACCAATCTGCTGGCGCTGAACGCGGCCATCGAGGCGGCCAGGGCTGGGGAGCAGGGCCGCGGATTCGCCGTGGTCGCCGACGAAGTGCGCGCGCTGGCCGCACGCACGCAGAACTCGACCAACGACATCCAGCAGATGATCGAGCGCCTGCAGCAGGGTGTGCACAACGCGGTGACCGCGATGCAGGCGGGCAGCCAGCAGGCCCGCGACAGCGTCGAGCAGGCGGCGGGTGTCGACCAGGCGATCGGGCGCACCGGCGAGTCGGTGCAGCGGATCAACGACATGGCGGCGCAGATCGCCACAGCCTGCGAGGAGCAGAGCAGCGTGACCGAGGAAATCGCCCGCAACATCAGCGATATTCGCGACCTGTCGAACCAGGCCGCGCAGACCTCGGGGGAGAGCACCCAGGCCAGCGAGCACCTTTCGGCATTGTCCGAGGGCCTCGCGCAACTGGTCGGCCGGTTCCGCGTCTAGTCGCCGAAGCGCGCGCCAAGTGCTTGTGCGGGATGGTTTTTCTGCGGTTACAACTGCCGGTTGTAAGTTGCCGGCGAGTCGGTACAATGGCGCGGCCCACCGCCAGGTGGGCGTCGTTATGGTGGCCCTGCCGGTCCCCCCGCAACGATCAGCCGTGAACCCGGTCAGGCCCGGAAGGGAGCAGCCGCAGCGGTGACATTGTGTGCCGGGGTGTGGCTGGTAGGGCTGCCTCCATAACGATCCTCGCGATACCTTCCATCCTTTTCCCTCTCTTTTTATGCACCGCGTCTGGCGGCTGTCTTCGTTCGTCCGCGCCGCGCAGATGGATACATTCGCTATCGGCAAGCCGGATGCAATTTGCCCGGTGCTCCGCTAGCATTAGCCCTCCTTCCGCTACCCTGCTGCGACGGTTCGATGAGTTATCAGGTTCTTGCACGAAAATGGCGTCCGCGCTCGTTCCGCGAAATGGTCGGCCAGACCCATGTGCTCAAGGCCCTGATCAACGCGCTGGACAACCAGCGCCTGCACCACGCCTACCTGTTCACCGGTACCCGTGGCGTGGGCAAGACCACCATCGCGCGGATCATCGCCAAGTGCCTGAACTGCGAGACCGGCATCACCTCGACGCCCTGCGGCACCTGCTCGGTGTGCCGGGAGATCGACGAGGGCCGCTTCGTCGACCTGATCGAGATCGACGCCGCCAGCCGCACCAAGGTCGAGGACACCCGCGAACTGCTCGACAACGTGCAGTACGCGCCGAGCCGCGGGCGCTTCAAGGTCTACCTGATCGACGAAGTGCACATGCTTTCCAGCCACTCGTTCAACGCGTTGTTGAAGACGCTGGAAGAGCCGCCGCCGTATGTCAAATTCATCCTCGCCACCACCGACCCGCAGAAGCTGCCGGCGACCATCCTCTCGCGTTGCCTGCAGTTCTCGCTGAAGAACATGACCCCCGAGCGCGTGGTCGAGCACCTCACCCATGTGCTTTCCGCGGAGAACGTGCCGTTCGAGGCCGATGCGCTGTGGCTGCTCGGCCGCGCTGCCGACGGTTCGATGCGCGACGCCATGAGCCTCACCGACCAGGCCATCGCCTTCGGTGAGGGCAAGGTGCTGGCCGCCGACGTGCGCGCCATGCTCGGCACGCTCGATCACGGGCAGGTCTACGGCGTGCTGCATGCGCTGATCGAGGGCGATGCGCGGGCGATGCTCGAAGCCGTGCGTCACCTGGCCGAGCAGGGCCCGGACTGGAACGGCGTGCTCGCCGAAATCCTCAATGTGCTGCACCGCGTTGCCATCGCCCAGGCGTTGCCGGATGCGGTGGATAATGGCCAGGGCGACCGCGAGCGGGTGCTCGATCTGGCCCAGGCGCTGGCCGCCGAGGACGTGCAGTTCTACTACCAGATG
>DIEE01000075.1:0-4847 GCA_002418465.1 Pseudomonas sp. UBA5782
GACACGCACATCTTCCGCGTCGCCAACCGCACCCAGATCGCGCCGGGCAAGAACGTGCTGGAAGTGGAGCGCAAGCTGGTCAAGTTCGTGCCCAGGGATTACCTGCTGGACGCCCACCATTGGCTGATCCTGCATGGGCGCTATGTGTGCAAGGCGCGCAAACCGCAGTGCGGCAGCTGCCGGATCGAAGACCTCTGCGAGTACAAGCACAAGACTTCCGACGATTGAGGCGCTTAGGCAAAACCTTGCCAGTCGATTGAAAAAATCTTTTTTACCCGCCCGATCTTTGTCGCTATAAGGTGCGCCAATAGCACCCTCAGCCTGGAGCGACAGGTATGACCGACAAAGCCGAAATCGAACTCGAAGATGATCTCGCGGTGGAAGACGCCGACGACGATGGCACGCCCCCGGTTGAGGTCGCCAAGACCAACCTGACCAAGCGCCGCATCATCGACAATTACCTGGAAGAACGTCGCCTGCAGCGGCAGCTGTCGGACTACGATTTCGACCTGTAACACCCGACACCTGGAAAAACCGCCCGCTGGAAACAGCGTGCGGTTTTTTTTCGTCCGGGCAAAAGCTGGCGCTCGGAAATTCCAGCCCCAAAAAAAACCGGCCAGGGGAATGGCCGGTAAAAATGCCCAGGAGCCATCCAAGGCAAAGGAGCGGGGGAGCTGTTGGGTCAGGCGACCAGGGCCAGCTTGGCCTTGGCTTGGTTCACGGCCTTTTCCAGCGATTCGGCGCCCAGGTTGAGACCTTCGGCGTGGATGAAGTCGACGTCGTGGATGCCGATGAAACCCAGCACCTGACGCAGATAGGGTTCCTGGTGATCCAGGGTGCCGCCGGCGTAGATGCCGCCACGGGCGGTCAGGACGAAGGCGCGCTTGCCGGTGAGCAGGCCTTGCGGGCCGGTTTCGGTGTACTTGAAGGTGACGCCGGCGCGCAGCACGTGGTCCAGCCAGGATTTCAGTGTGCTCGGGATGGCGAAGTTGTACATCGGTGTGGCGAGCACCAGCACGTCGGCGGCGAGCAACTCTTCGGTCAGCTGGTTGGACAGCGCCAGGGCGCCCTTTTCCTGGTCGCTGTGCTGGTCGGCCGGCTTCATCCAGCCCCCGAGCAGGTTGATGTCCAGGTGCGGCACCTGCTCGACGGCGAGGTCACGCACGCTGATCTCGTCGGCCGGGTGCGCCGCTTTCCACTGGGCGATGAACGCCTGGGTGAGCTGACGGGAAACCGAACCTTCTTGGCGGGCGCTGCTTTCGATGACCAGTACGCGTGACATGCTTTTCTCCATCGGGAATGTGTTCGATGGAGCGAGATTAAGTATCTATATCTCGATTAAAAAGCGAAAAAAATCACTTCAAATTATCTAGTAAATCGATTTAACTTGAACCCGCCAGGGTCAGATGCCGCAGGTCATCTGCACGCGCAGGCGAATGATGCTGCGGGTGAACTTGGCCGTCAGGTTGACGGTTTTGCCCGGCGCGATGCTCGCCTTGCGGGTGCGCGGCGCCTCGGGGCCGTTGCGGAACACCAGCGTGCAGGTGGCGTCGGTGGCGCCCCCGTTGGTCAGGCTGACCGCGCCCATGTTGTAGTCGATGTCCTGCGTGCTGTAGGTGATTTGCGCGCCGTTGAGCTGCTTTTCGACTTCGATCGGATAGGCAGCCAGACAGGTCAGTGGCGTAACGGCCAGCAGCGCGAAGAGGATTGTTTTCATTGTTGGTCTCCATCGGGGGCCGCCAGCTTAGGATAAGAGGAGCCGAGGATGAAAGCGCCCCGCGTCACCCTTGATCAATGGCGCACCTTGCAGGCCGTGGTCGACCACGGCGGCTTCGCCCAGGCCGCTGAAATCCTGCACCGCTCGCAATCGTCGGTGAGTTACACGGTCGCGCGCATGCAGGAACAGCTCGGCGTGCCGCTGCTGCGCATCGATGGCCGCCGCGCGGTGCTCACCGAGGCCGGCGGGGTGCTGCTGCGCCGCTCGCGGCAACTGGTCAAGCAGGCCAGCCAGCTCGAAGACCTCGCCCACCACATGGAGCAAGGCTGGGAAGCCGAGGTGCGCCTGGTGGTCGATGCCGCCTACCCCACCGCGCGCCTGGTGCGCGCGCTCACCGCGTTCATGCCGCAGAGCCGCGGCTGCCGCGTGCGGCTGCGCGAGGAAGTGCTCTCCGGGGTCGAGGAGGTGCTGCTCGAAGGCGTCGCCGACCTGGCCATCAGCGGGCTGAACATTTCCGGTTTTCTCGGCGCCGAACTGAGCACCGTGGAGTTCGTCGCCGTCGCTCATCCGGACCACGCGCTGCACAAGCTGCACCGCCAGGTCAGCTTCCAGGACCTGGAAACCCAGATGCAGGTGGTCACTCGAGACTCCGGTCGCCAGCAGCCACGCGATGTCGGATGGCTCGGCGCCGAGCAGCGCTGGACGGTCGGCAGCCTGGCCACCGCCGTGACCTTCGTCAGCAACGGCCTGGGCTTCGCCTGGCTGCCGCGGCACATGATCGAGCGCGAACTGCGCGAGGGTCTGCTCAAGGCGCTGCCGCTGGACCAGGGCGGCAGCCGCAGCCCGCTGTTCTACCTCTACTCGAACAAGGACAAACCGCTCGGTCCGGCCACGCAGATCCTCATCGAGCTGATCAAGACCTTCGACTCCGCCCCCCTGGACGCCGCCTTCGCCGCGCCGCAATCGGCGGGCTGAGGCGCAACGGCGGAACGACCTCGCCCGGCATGGGTCCGAGCTTTCGAGCACGTCAGCGGGACCCTCGGCGTTGTACGATGCGTGCCAGCGGCGCTGCGCCAGAGCGCCAGCCGCCACGCCCTGCCCAACAAGGACCTTCGCAAAATGCTGAAAAAACTCGCCCTGGCCGCCTGCGCCCTGCTCTTCGCCCATAGCCTGCTGGCCGCGGAAAATCCGCGCGTGCAACTGATCACCAGCGCCGGCGAGATCGTCGTGGAGCTGCAGCCGGACGACGCGCCGATCAGCGTGAAAAACTTCCTTGCCTACGTCGACAGCGGCTTCTACACCGACACCATCTTCCACCGCGTGATCCCCGGCTTCATGATCCAGGGCGGCGGTTTCGACGCGAAGATGAACGAGAAGCCGACCCGCGATGCGATCAAGAACGAGGCCGACAACGGCCTGCGCAACGTGCGCGGCACCCTCGCCATGGCGCGCACCCAGGCGGTCGACTCCGCCACCAGCCAGTTTTTCATCAACCAGAAGGACAATCCGATGCTCGACCACGGCGCGCGCGACTTCGGCTACGCGGTGTTCGGTCGCGTGGTGCGCGGCATGGAGATCGTCGACATGATCGTCCAGGTGCCAACCACCCGCCGCGGCATGTTCGACGACGTACCTGCCCGACCGATACTGATCCTCTCCGCCAAGCGTCTGTGACGCCGTCGTGGTCGACCCGCGCCTGCCGCGGGTCGGCTGCGAATCGGCGCGTCCGGTCGCGCTTCACCCGCGCGTGCGCCCCGTCTCCGAGGGGTGCCCGCGGTCTGCCAGATAAGGACGCCCCATGCTGTTCCGCCGTTTCGAAAACCTGATCGACGCCTTCCAGGAAGCCCCGAAAACCCCACCGCCCGACGGCATCCTGCGCTTCTACTTCTATTACATCCGCCAGGTCTGGCCGGTGTTCGCCGTGCTGATGGTGGTCGGCCTAGTGGTCGCGGTGATCGACGTCGCGCTGTTCAGCTTCCTTGGCCGCCTGGTCGACCTGGCGCAGGCCACGCCGAGTACCGACTTCTTCCGCCAGCACGGTGCCGAGCTGCTGTGGATGGCGGCGGTGGCAGTGATCCTGCGGCCGCTGTTCAACGCCCTGCACGACCTGCTGGTGCACCAGGCGCTGGCGCCGAGCATGACCAACATGATCCGCTGGCAGAACCACCGCCACGTGCTGCGCCAGAGCCTGAACTTCTTCCAGAGCGACTTCTCGGGGCGCATCGCCCAGCGCATCATGCAGACCGGCCCGGCGCTGCGCGATTCGGCGGTGCAGGTGGTCGACGCGCTCTGGCACGTGGTCATCTACGCCGGTAGCGCGCTGTTCCTGTTCGCCGAGGCAGACTGGCGCCTGGTGATTCCGCTGGCAACGTGGATCGTCTGCTACATCGCCGCGCTGCGCTACTTCGTGCCGCGCATCAAGCGCCGTGCCACCGCGGCCTCGGCGTCACGCTCCAAGCTGATGGGCCGGGTGGTCGACGGCTACACCAACATCGCCACCCTCAAGCTGTTCGCCCACACCCACGACGAGGAACGCTACGCGCGCACCGCGATGGGCGAGGTGATCGAGCGCTTCCGCCAGCAGTCGCGGATGGTCAGCGGGATGGACATCTGCATCATCAGCATGAACGGCGTGCTGATCGCCGGCACCACCGGCCTCGCCCTGTGGTTGTGGAGCATCGGCCAGATAAGCGTCGGCGCCATCGCCCTCGCCACCGCGCTGGTCATCCGCATCAACAACATGGCCGGCTGGATCATGTGGGTGGTCAACGGCATCTTCGAGAACATCGGCATCGTCCAGGACGGCATGCACACCGTGGTGCAGCCGATCACCGTGGTCGACCGCGAAAACGCCCCGGCGCTGAAGGTGGAACGCGGCCAGGTGCGCTTCGAGGACATGCATTTCCACTACGGCAAGCGCAGCGGGATCATCGCCGGGCTCGACCTGGAGGTCCGCGCCGGCGAGAAGATCGGCCTGGTCGGTCCGTCCGGCGCCGGCAAGTCGACCCTGGTCAACCTGCTGCTGCGCCTCTACGACGTGGAGAGCGGGCGCATCCTCGTCGACGGCCAGGACATCGCCACGCTGAGCCAGGAAAGCCTGCGCGCGAACATCGGCGTGGTCACCCAGGAC
>DIEE01000075.1:4995-5313 GCA_002418465.1 Pseudomonas sp. UBA5782
CGAAGCCACCTCGGCGCTGGACTCGGAAGTCGAGGCGGCAATCCAGGAGAGCCTGGAAACCCTCATGCAGGGCAAGACGGTGATCGCCATCGCCCACCGCCTGTCCACCATCGCCCGCCTGGATCGGCTGGTGGTGCTGGACAAGGGCCAGATCGTCGAGACCGGCAACCACGCCGAACTGGTCGCCGAGGGCGGGCTCTATGCGCGCCTGTGGGCGCACCAGACCGGTGGCTTCGTCGGCATCGACTGAGGAATCGCCCTCACCCCAGCATCCCGGCACCGCAACCAACGACGCATTCCCCACGGTGCGCGCGGCGC
>DIEE01000304.1 GCA_002418465.1 Pseudomonas sp. UBA5782
CCGCGCAGACCGTCGACCTGTCCAGCGAAGGCAAGGGCGGCGTCAGCGCCACCGGCACCGGTGCGGCGGGCGGCCTGTTCGGCGCCGGCAACGCCGTGGTCACCGTGGCCACCGACCGCTCGACGGTGAAGACCACAAGCGGCAACAACGTCACCTTCAACGCCGGCAGCGGCGGCCTGAGCCTGGCGGCCAGCGCCCTGCCGAGCGTCTACTCCAAGGCCATCGGTGCCACCCTCGGTGGCATGGTGGGAGTCGGCGCGTCGGCGGCCACCGCACTGGGCGATGCCACCGTCGAAACCTCGCTGGGCAACAACAACACCCTGCTGGGCGGCAACGGCCTGAACCTCACGGCCACGCTGGACGCGCCGGACGGCGACGACCCGGCCAACGCCAACATCCGCGCCTACGCGGTGGCCGGCACCGGCGGCCTGTACTTCGCCGCCAACGGCACCGTGTCGGTGGCGAAGAACACCTCGTCCGTCGCCGCCAGCACCGGCAGTGGCCTGAAGCTGCCGGGCGGGCGTATCGACATCAGCGCCGACAGCACCACCCACCAGTACGCCGAATCCCTCGGCGTGGCGGTCGGCGGCCTGGCGGTCGGCGCCTCGACGGCTTCGGCGATCTCCGACACCCACACCGACGTGACGCTGGGCAGCGGCATGACCGCCTCCAGCGGCGTGACCGTCGGCGACGTGGTGATCGATGCCACCGCCCATGACCTCAACGATGCCAAGAGCGTCGCCGGCAGCGGCGGCCTCGTATCCGGCAACGCGTCTTTGGCGACCACCAACACCACCGGTGAGTCGAGCGTCACGGTCGGGGCGAGCAGCAACCTGACGGCGAACAACTTCTCGCTTACCTCCAACTACACCGGGCGCTATGGCGCCCACGCCGACTCGGTGAACGCCGCGTTGATCGGCGCCAGCGGCGCCGGCGCGTACAACACGGTCAACGGCCACAGCACCGTCACCGTCGGCAACGGTGCCAGGCTCAATGCCCGGCAGGACCTGGTGATCGCCGCGCACAACACCTTCAACAGCCACCAGCTCGCCGATGCCGCGGTGTCCGGGGCGGGCGGCGGGGTGATCAGCGGTCAGGCCGTCACCAACACCACCACCATCAACGGCACCACACTGGTGGAGATCGGCCAAGGGGCCGACCTCATCGCCGGCAGTGCGGCCACCGACACCTCCGGCAAGCTGATGGTGCGCGCCTACACCATCCAGTCCACCAGCGAGGACGCCACCCTCAGCACCGGCGGCGCGATCGCCGGCGGCGGCGCGAGCAACAATCACACTTCCACCTTGAACAACACCGTGCAGGTGGACGCCAACGCGGCACTGAGCTCCTTCGGCGAGCTGGGCCTGGGCACCTACACCCAGGCAGCGGCCACCATCGAAGCGCTGGTCAGCACCTGGGGCCTGGCGGGAGTCGGCGTAGCCGACGCGGACGTGCGTCTCACCAGCAACCAGAGCGTCAACATCGGCGCCAACGCCGACATCGAGGCGCTGGGCAGCATCACCCTCGGCGCCGGCCAGGATCCGGAGGGCCTGTGGGATACGCGCCTGGTCACCAATGCCAACGCGCAGAGCGTGGTACGGGGCCTGATCGCCATCCCGGACGCCGACGCCGATTCGCACATCGTCAACAACACCGCGGTCAGTGTCGCCAGCGGCGCACAGGTGCTGGCGGCGCGCAACATCACCGTCGGTGGCTTCAATGGCTTCAACGATGCGCTGGCCGACGGTACCGGACGCGGTTACGAACTGGGCTTCATCCCGGTGACCAGCAACGACAGCAGCAGCGGCGTCACCAAGGACAGCCATGCCACGCTCAACGGCAGCCTGCTGGCCGGTCGCTACAACGAACTGGTCATCAGCATCGACGCCAACGGCAACCTGACGCAGTCTTCCGGCCTGCAGGTGGTGGCCGGCTACGATGCCAGCTTCAACCCGACCAGCTACCTGAACGCGCTGACCGGTATCGATCCGACGGTCAAGCAGATCCTCGGCAGCACGCTGTCCACCTCGGCCACCGGTGCCTGGATGCTCGGCCCGATGCTGGCCGCCGGTGGCGACATCACCGTGCAGGCCGATCGCCTCGACGGCGGCGGTTCGCTGCCCGCCAACGGCGGCCCGCTGATCCAGATCACCAACAACAGCAGCCGCACGCTGCTGGTCGGCTCGGCGGTGATCCCCGAGGACACCGGCGGCAACGTGCTCTTCACCGGAGGTGCCGGCGCAGCGCAGTTCGGCGGCAGCAAGGTCCACGAGGTCAACACCGACCGCCGTGCCCAACTGCTCATCAACAACACCTACACCGGTACCTCCGGCAACTCCAGCTACGGCCCGGCGATCTTCCTCACCGGCGACCTGTACAACCTCAGCGGCCTGATCCACATCACCAACGCCAAGGGTTCGCTGGGCCAGTTCGCCTCCACCTACGGCCAGCAGGTACTGGTCGAGGTGCCGGAAGGCTCGATGTCGGTCTACCAGCCAACCGGCTACTGGCCGGTGGGCAGCAACCCGATGTCGGAATGGGCGGCCTACGACAACAACTGGAATGCCAACACGGCGATCCAGTACATCGCCAATGCCGTGTTCGGCAGCGGTACGCTGGCCAACAACAACCAGAACCTGCTGTACGGCGACAAGAGCAGCATCGTCCTGTTCGGCGGCTGCCTGCCAGGCTCGGTATCGTCCGGTAGCAACTGCTCGGGCAGCACGGCAAACTCCTACACCGGCCATTCGATCAGCTATTTCCACGGCATGGACAACACGTCGTCGGCGCTGCCGATCGTGCCGATCCTCACCCTGCAGAAGTCGGCCACCAGCTACGCCAGTGCCAACCTGAGCGGCAGCCAGACCAGCCAGCAGATCGTCGGCGGCCAGGTCGGTATCCAGGCGAAGTACATCGACATCAACGCCACGATTTCCAGTGGCCAGTCGACCACCCGCACGCTGAGCGTCAATTCCAGCCTGGACAGCTGGCTGTCGACGCACTACTGCGCCAGCCACACCTGTACCAGCCTGGTGGACATTCCGGACAGCTACCTGAACAGCACCGGCGGCACCCTGGTGCGTGCCAAGTACGACTTCGTCAACCAGCGCATCGTGGTCAACGACGTCAACGCCTCGGGCGGCGGCTTCGTCTACCTGAAGGGCGGGGTGATCAGCACCAACCAGCTCGGCAACATCCAGGTCAACAACGGCTACGGCCAGGTGACCATCAGCAACCAGTCGCACGCGCAACTGCAACTGGGCAACGTCGACACCGGCGCCGGTTCGGTCGGTATCGTGCAGATCGTCGACACGCTGAAATCACAGAACTACGGCCAGTACGCCACTACCTGGTACGTCGATACCCAGGGTCAGGGCCTTTCGGTCTACGACAACCGCTACGGCGGTACCTCGCTGTCCAGCGCCTACCTGGTCAGCACCAGCAGCGCCAACACCGCGCAGTACAACCCGAAGGCCGGCATCCGCTACCAGTGGGCCGAGAGCGCCAGCCTGTACCGCACGGTGAGCTACGACGGCAGCAACTTCTCCGTCAGCAATTGGGTGTACAACAACGCCTCCGACCCGTGGAGCACCGGCGCCGGGCAGGTGGTCGACGGCAACGGCAACACCAACGTCTACCAGCAGAACGTCACGGGCAGCCTGAGCGGCTACGATGACTGGAACGTCCACTACCACGGCTGCGACGATGGCAGCTGCAACTGGGGCTTCCAGCAGACCGGCACCGAGTCGGACGGCAACGGTTACGCCAACTGGACCTACCGCTTCCCGACCTACGCCAGCATCACCGTCACCCAGTCGGTGAAGGCGGACAACCCGTTCAGCATCTCTTTCGTCGGCAACGCCACCGGCGCGATCAACGCCAGCACCACCGGCAACCTGATCGTCGGCGGCCGGCTGAGCAACGGCGGCGGCACCACCAGCCTGAGCGGCAGCAACCTGAGCACCCTCAGCGGCGCCAGCGTCTACGCCCACGACCTGGTGCTCAACGCCAGCGGTGCGATCGGCTCCAGCGGCGCGGCCTTCGGCGCCAGCCTCGCCGACGGCGGTACGCTGAACGCCACCGCCGGCAGCGCCGGCATCAACCTCGACCTCGGCTCCGGCGCGCTGATCCAGTCGCTGAAGGCCGGCAACGGTACCGGCGACGTCGTGGTCAACGCGGTCGGCGACCTGGTCGCAGCGTCCACTTCGGCCAGCCGCAGCGCCGACGTGGTCGGCCGTAACGTCACCCTGAACACCAGCACCGGCGGCATCGGCAGCAGCGGCAACGCGCTGCGCCTGAACGCCGTGGAAGTCTCCGCCGCCGGCGGTGGCAGCTTCTATGGCGTGGTCAACGCGCAGGCCAACAAGGCCATCTACCTGGAAGAAACCACCGGCGACATGTGGGTCGGGCAGATCGCTTCCGGCACTTCTGATGTCTGGGTCAAGGTCGACGCCGGCTCGCTCTACGACGCCGGTCGCCGTGGCAGCCAGTCGAGCGCCGACGGCACCCAGCAGGCCATCTGGCAGAAGCTGTCGCTGACCGACGCCTACGGCGCGGCCGACAACATCACCGCCTCCTCGGTCACGCCGTTCCAGGACCAGGTCAACGCCAACTATCGCGAATACTGGAGCCTGCTCGAACTCGGCAGCGTGCAGAACGGCAGCTTCCAGCTCAGCAATGCGGGCCTGGCGCTGTACACGCCGATGGCGGCGCTCAAGCTCGGTGTCGCCAACCCGACCAGCGCCCAGGTGACGGCCTACGCCCAGGGTCGCTACGCGACACTGACCGCATCGTTCGGCAGCGACATCGGCAGCAACTGGCAGACCCAGAGCGCCTTCCAGGCCTACAACGCCGCGTTCAGCTACGTGGCGACCGCCGCGCAGAAGGCCGCGTTCGCCCAGGACGCCGTCTGGACCGAGGCCGAGCTGCTCTATGCGATCAACCAGAACGCCATCGACGGCAGCGCCAGCAGCGCCATCGGCTCCTCCGAGCCGAGCATCAGCGGCCGCAACGTCACCCTCAACGTGGCCGGCAGCGTCGGCCAGGTGGCGAACGCCATCGACGTCACCATCGCCGACCTGCGCAGCGGCAACCTGAGCGCGACCCAGGCGGCGGCCCTGGCCGTGGCGACCGCGCCGGGCGACGTGGTGACCAACACCGTCAATGGCGTGATCACCAGCCTGACGGTCAACCGCACGCTGCCGTTCTACGTCAACGCCGGCGGCCGGTTCGACCTGACGGCCGGCGGCTCGGCCTTCCTGCAGTCCCAGCCGGACCTGCAGGTCGGCACCGTCTCCGTCAGCGGCGATGCCCGTCTGGCCTCGGCCGGCAGCATCCTTGCGGCCAGCGGCGGCGGCAACTTCCACATCGGCGGCGACCTGACCCTGCAGGCCAACAGCGGCAGCCTCGGCACCGCCGGCAGCACGCCGCTGGCGCTCAACCTGGATGTCGGCGGCGCCCTGCTGGCGGCGGCCGCCGGGCAGGACGTGGCCATCAACTGGATGGACGGCGACTTCTCGGTCGGCCAGATCATCGCCAAGGGCGACGTCTACCTGAACGCCAGCGGCGGCAGCCTGCTGCAACAGGGCGACGGGCTGGCCGTCAGCGGTCGCAACGTGCGCCTGGTGGCCCGCGACACCATCGGCAGCGCCGCCCGGGCGTTGCAGGTCGAGCAGCAATCGGCAGTTTCCGGCGCGCTGTCCGGCAGCGCCGGTCAGGGCATCTGGATCGCCACCGACAAGGCGCTGACCGTCGCTACGCTCAACGCCGGCAAGGGCCTGAGCCTGACCTCCAGCGCCACCGGGAGCCTGACCGCCGACACCCTGGTTGCCCACGACGGCGACCTGCGCGTCGACGCCCAGGGCAACCTGTCGATCGCCGACGGCGAAGCCAGCGGCCAGGTGCTGGTGAGCAGCACCGGCAGCGTGACGGTGGGCGAACGCCTGCACGGCAGCAGCCTGGTGTACGTCAACAGCCAGGGTGCGCTGACACTGAGCAACGGCGCGTACCTCGACGCCACCGCACTGCAACTGCAGTCCGCCAGCCTGTCGGTTGGACGTGACGCGCGCCTGGCCGGTACCACCGTCGACTTCAACGTCAGCGGTAACAGCCAGTTCGACCAGGGCAGCCTGGCCAGCGCCACGCAGGCGCTGACCTTCAGCGACGCCGACGGCAGCGCCAGCGGTAACCTGACGCTGGGCCAGAGCGCCTCGCTGCAGGGCACCACCGTCGACCTGAGAACGGCCAGCCTGCAGCTGGGCAATGCCGCCTCGGTCGTCGCCAGCGGCACGCTGGACGTCGCCGCCAGTTCGCTCGGCATGGCCAGCAGCAGCCAGATGAAAGCCGGTGGCACGCTGAGCCTCGCCACCAGCGGTGACATGACCCTCGGCCAACTGATCAGCACCGCCACCGGCGGCACGCTGTTCGACCTCGACTCTGGTGGCCATCTGCTCGCCAGCGGCAGCGGTGTCACCCAGCTGCTCGCCACGGCCACCGGGACCTCGACCGTCCACGCCGGCCAGGGCATCGGCAGCAGCAGCAACGCGCTGCGCGTGAGCCTGCCGCAGCTGGATTCGATCGTCGCCGACCACGGCGACATCTACCTGACCACGCTGAGCGACCTCACCGGTGGTACCTTCGAAGCCCTCCAGGGCAACCTGGTGACCACCGCCAGCGGCCGCAGCCTGAACTACGACCGCCTGGCGGCGCAGGGCAACCTCACCGTGCACGGCGGCGATCTGGATGTGGCGCAGCTGGTGACCAGCGCTGGCGCGCTGCTGCTGGACGATCTGGACCAGGTCCGCCTGGACGCGTCGGATATCGGCGGCACCGCGCAGATCAGCGCGGCCGATGTGTCCCTCGGACGCTTCGACAGCACCGGCAACCTCACGGTCAGCGCTACCGGCGACGTCACCGCAGACACCCTCGGTAGCGGCGGCAACCTCAGCCTGAGCGCGGTGAACGCCGGCCTCGGCGACCTGAGCGTCGGCGGCCAGAGCGGCATGACCCTGAGCGGCGACCTCGACCTCGGCACCTTCAACGGTGGTCGCGGCTGGACGCTGAGCGCGGTCAACGCCGACATCGGCACCGCGCACCTGGCCACCGCCAGCCTCACCGGCACGCCGCAGGTCGTCGACCTGCACCTGAGCGGCGACCTCACCGGGCTGGCCCTGCTCGACGGCAACGTCGACTGGACGCTGGTCGCCCGCGACGCGCGGGTCACCGCTGCCAATGTCGGCGGCAACGTCGACATGACCGCGCGCAACCTGACGCTCGGCAGCCTCTCGGCCGACGGCGCCGTCGACCAGCGATTGACCGGCAACCTCGACCTCGCCACGCTCTCCGCAGGCGGTGCCTGGACCCTGAACGGCACGACCGCGACGGTCGGCCAGGCCACGGTCGACGGTGCGGTGAACCTCACTACCTCCGGGCTGCTGACCCTGGACAGCCTGACCGGCCACAGCAGCCTGACCCTGTCCGGCAGCGACGCCGACCTTGGTAGCGTGGCCGTCGATGGCAATGCGGGCATGACGCTGACCGGCGATCTACGTGGCCTCGACACGCTGACCGGCGGCGGCAACTGGATGTTGCACGCGGTCAACGCCACGGTCGGCACCGCCACCGTGCAACAGGCGGTCACCACCGGCGTCTCCGGCCTGCTGACCCTCGGTTCGCTGACCGGCCATGCCGGCTGGGCGCTGACCGGCGGCGATGCCGACATCGGCAGCGCCACGCTCGACGGCAACGTCGGCATGAACCTGACCGGCGACCTGCGTGGCCTCGACACGCTGACCGGCGGCGGCAACTGGACGTTGCACGCGGTCAACGCCAGCGTTGGCGAAGCCACGGTGCAGCAGGCAGTTACCACCGGCGTCTCCGGCCTGCTGACCCTCGGTTCGCTGACCGGCCATGCCGGCTGGACGCTGACCGGGGGCGATGCGGACATCGGCAGCGCCACGCTCGACGGCAACGTCGGCATGACCCTGACCGGCGACCTGCTCGGCCTCGACACCCTGACCGGCGGTGGCAACTGGTCCTTGCAGGCGGTCAACGCCACGGTCGGCGACGCCACCCTGAACCGGGCCAGCGCCACCGCGCCGAAAGGCACGGTGAACATGACCCTGAGCCAGGACCTGCTGGCCCTGGGCCTGCTCGATGCCAACGCCGACTGGACCCTCCACGCGCGCAACGCCAGCGTCGGCGAGGCCGTGCTGAGCGGCAACGTCGAGCAGACCACCAGCGGTACCCTGGGTGTCCATGGCCTGACGGCCGGCGGCAACTGGAACCTGCACGGCGCGGTGTCGAGCATCGACAACGCCGACATCGACGGCGTCGTCGTCCTCACTCAGACCGGCCTGCTCACCATCGGCAGCCTGACCGGCGACCACACGTTGAACCTGAGCGGCACCGACGCGGTGCTGGGCACGGCGATGCTGGGCGGTACCGTGCAGGCCACGCTGAGTGGGGACCTGCAGGTCACGAACCGCCTGACCGCGCAGACCACCACCCTGGACATCGGCTCCGGCTCGAACATCCAGGCGCTGGACGTCAGTGGCGACCTGAACCTGAAGGTCGCCCGCGGCCTCGACATGGGTTCGGCGACGGTCACCGGCAAGGCCGTGCTGACTCACGACGGACTCACCGGCGCAGTGCTCGACTACGGCGACCTGAATATCGGTACCACGCTCGACGTGAAGGACGTGCTCACCGCCGGCGCCGGCCTCGGTGACTGGAAGGGTGGCGACGCCACGGTCGGCCAGACCGCGACCTTCGACGTCGGCAGCGCCGACCTCGGCAGCCTGGTCAGCCAGCACGGTCGACTGTCGCTCAAGGCGGCCAACCTGTTCGCCGCCGACACCCTGACCAGCGCCGTGCAGGACGTCGATCTGCTGTCCGGCTCGGCCGACCTGGGCGATGTGCTGGCGGCGACCGCCATCAACGTGCTGACCACCGGCAACCTGTCGATCTTCACCGGCAATGCCGGCAATGACATCACGCTGCACACGGTGGACGGTGGCGCGCTCGGCGATATCCGCTTCGGTGCCTACTACGCCGACGATGCCAGTGGCTTCGATCTGAACCGCGACTACCTGAAGGCCGGCCAGAACATCGACATCTTCACCGACGGCAATGTCTACGGCGGCAACGCCGTGGCCGGCAGCGTCGATCCGCTGGTCGAGGGCGAAGTACGCATCGTCGGGCGCAACCTCGACTTCGGCCGCGCCCAGAGCCTGGGGAGCGACGTGTTCCTCCAGGCCACCGGCTCGCTCGCCACCGGGGAAGGCAACATCACCGGCCTGATGGTGGACGCCAAGCGCGACGTCAGCATCATCGCCAACGGCAACCTGAGCATGCCGACGGTGAAGTACGGCGGTACCTACTCGCTGAAGGCCGGCCGCGACCTGACCGTGGGCATTGGCGGCAACCTGGACGTGACGGGCGCCGCCGAAGCCGGCCGCGACCTGACCTTCCTCATCGGCGGCAAGATCGACCTCGCCAGCATCAAGGCCGGTCGCGACGTGCTGGTCACTTCGGGCCAGTACATCAACATCACCGATGGCGTGACGGCAGGCGGCAACATCACCCTCAAGGCCGGCAACGGTGACATCACCGTCGGCACCGGCATCGTCTCCACCGGCGTGCCGTACCTGGACCAGATCCTTCACGGCAACGTGCTGGTCGAGGCCTCGGGCGACGTGACCACTCCGTTAATTTCGGCGGCGGCCGGTGCGGTCGACGTGCAAGGCCACAGCCTGCGCGTCAACAACCTCGCCGCGTTGAACGACATCGACCTGCTGGCACGCGGACTCATCCAGGTCAGCGACACCAGCCAGAGCGGCGGCCACCAGACCTGGCACGCGGATGACAGCATCTTCTTCGACCGCCTGCTGGCGAGTGGCCAGGCGCTGCTGGACAGCCTGATGGACACCAACGGTACGCTGCTCAAGGCGGACAAGGGCGCCAAGCTCTCGGCCGGCTGGCGCAATGGGGTGGCGGGCGATTCGGACATCCGCCTCGCCCAGGCCATCGCGCCGACCCTGAGCCTGTACGCCGGCAACCTGATCCGCGTGGCGGATTCGGGCATCGGCCAGTCCGTCGACCTGCACGGCCAGGACATCGAACTGTACGGCCGGCATACCGGCAGCGGGCAGCTCGACCTGTTGGTGGACGGCACGGGGCAGCGCTTCGCCCAGCGCTTCGATACCCGTCTGGACGCAGCCAATATCGTTTCGCCGCACCTGTACGCGGTGAACAGCAATATCGTCAGCACCGGCAGCCGGGTCGATCTGCAGAACAACGCCTATATCGACCTGCTGAGGCTGAAAACCGCGCAGGCGATGGTGGTGGTCGATGACCTCAAGCCGGAATACGTGCATGACGCGGACGTCCAGCTCTACGAACTGGACAAGGCGTTTTCCTTGAACCAGCAAGCCGTGACGAGCACCACTGACGCCTACGTGGTGCACCGCAAGTCGACCCATCAGGTGCTGATACCGAACTTCAGCGAAGCTCACACGCCGGCGGTGTTCGGCGTCATGGTGCAGGGCGTTACCGCTGCGCGTTACAGCGAGCAGCACGCGTCCGGCACTGTTGCGATGAAGAACCTGGCCGATACGTTGAACCTGATCCGCACCGTCGTTCCCTTGCCCGGTGACTGGACTCCGCCGAATTTCAACAACACCCCGATCGACATGCGCCTGAACGTCGATATCGGTGCCGTACCGCAGCAAGTCGCGAAGGTGGACAAGTGGGAGCTTTGAGCAAGAAGTCGCGTCGTCCTACGTGGCGGCGGGTTTGCTGTGGAAGTCTGTTGAGCGTGTCGCTGGTGGGCGCCGTTCAGGCGCAGGTGGTACCGAACCTGCCGGCGGAAAGCGTGCCGGGACGGATCGATCCGAACCTGCAGCGCCAGCAGATCGAGAACAACCAGCAACAGCGGCAGATCGAGGAGCGCGCCAGACGCCTCCAGGTGCCTGCCCTGAAGGGCGATGCACCGCCGGACCAGCAGTTGCCGGAGAGCAGCGAGCCCTTCGAACTGTCGGGCATCAGCTTCAACCAGTCGGTATTCCTGCCCCGGGAGAAGCTGGAGTCCATCGCCGGGGGTTACGTCGGCCGGACCATCACCTTCGCCGATCTCAACGCCCTGCTGCGCGAGGTCAACGGGCTCTACGAGGCGCAGGGCCAGCTCACCGCGCGGGCCATCGTCCCGCCGCAGTCGCTGGAGAACGGCGTGCTGCGGGTGGTGCTGGTGGAAGCGAAGGTCGATTCGCTGCGGTGGAGCGGGCAGAAGTCCGTCAGCCAGCGCTTCTACGAGACGCGGCTGCCGGTGAAGAGCCAGGAAACCCTGGACAGCCCGGCGCTGATGAACGCCATCCAGCGTTTCAACGCCACCACCCCCGGACCGCAGGTGACCGCGAGCCTGGCGCCCGGTGCAACCTTCGGCACCACGCGGGTAGACCTGGAAGCCTTCGAACCGGACCCGTGGCAGTGGTCGCTGTTCCTCAACAACTACGGGAGCGAAGGCTCCGGCGAGGAGCAGTACGGCGCTACCCTGACCTGGTTCTCGCCCACCGACGTGGCCGATGCGCTGAACCTCATCGCCGTCGGTACTTCGGGTTCGCAGTACGGCAGCCTGCGCTACAGCCGGCCGGTCAACCGCTACAACGGCGTCGCCTACGTGGAGGTCGGACAGAACAGCCTGCAGATCAAGAAGGGCCCGTTCGCCGCGCTGGACATCGAGGGTGACTCGCAGACCTACGGACTGGGCTACGACCAGCCCTGGTGGGTCGATGACCACTGGACGCTGCAGGCCGGGGTGGGCTACGACCACCAGGAGTCGGAAACCACCATTTCCGGCTTCACCCTCAGCGAAACCAGCCTCGACGAGTTCAGCCTCAGAGGGCAGTTCGAATACCGCGATGCGCCCTGGTACATGCGCTACGAACAGCGTATTCGTCAGTCCAGCAGCGACAACTCGACGAGCGGCGAGAGCGGCAGCTACCAGATCCTCAACGGCGATGCTTACATGAGTCGTGCCTTCGGCTCGCGTTTCCAGTCCGTCGTACGGTTCGGCTGGCAGTACGCGTCGGAAACCCAGGCCCTGCCGTCCACGCTGCTCTATCAGTTCGGCGGCATGAGCAGCATCCGTGGCTATGAACCGGGCGTGATCGCCTCGCCGCAAGGCATGACCCTGAATGTCGAGGGCTACTGGAATTACAGTGAAACCTGGCAGCCGTTCGTGTTTTTCGATTACGGTCGTGCCATGGAGCTGGGAACCGCCGATGTCGACCTGGAGAGTGTCGGTGTGGGTATCAACTTCAACTGGGGCCGCCACCTGAGCGTGAGCGTGGTGGCTGCCAATACCCTCAAGGATGTGGTCGCCGATCAGGAAAGCAGCCGTGTGCTGGCCCAGATCGTCGTTCGCTGAGCATCAACCGGAGATCGTTTTTTCATGACCACCCTGCTGCTGTACAAGGAAATCAAGGCACTCAACCGCGAGGAGCATCGCGGGCTCAAGCTGCGCACCGCGCAGAACTGCGAATTCGCCGCTGGCACCCATCTGGTCCCGGTGGCCGGGCTGGAGTTCTTCCAGGCCGCGCGACACTACCCGCTGGTGTTCATCGGCGAGGGTGAGAAGGCCATGCCGATCGCCCTGCTGGGCCTCAAGGACGGCCACAACGGCTACGTCGACGGCGACCACCAGTGGCAGGCCAACACCTACATCCCGGCCTTCGTCCGCCGCTACCCGTTCGTCATGGCGCAGGACGACGCCAACAACTTCACCGTCTGCTTCGACGCCGCCTACGGCGGCTGGAACGAGGAAGAGGGTCGCGAGCTGTTCGACGCCGAGGGGCAGAACAGCGAATTCCTCGACGAGATGATCCAGTTCCTGCAGAACTTCACCACCGAGATGGAACGCACCCGGCTGTTCGTCGCCAAGCTCAACGAGCTGGAACTGCTCTCCAACCGCACCCTGAAGCTCACCCACACCAGCGGCGAGACCTTCGTGCTCAGCGATTTCCAGGCGGTGGACGAGGAAAAATTCCTCAAGCTCTCCGACGACAAGGTTCTCGAACTGCACAAGTCCGGCTTCCTCGGCTGGATCTACGCGCACCTGATGTCGCTGGGCAACACCAACCAGCTGTTCGACGACTACCTGAAGAAAAAGGGCGACGAAGCCACCAAGCACTGAGCCGAGTGCCCTGAAAAAAAGCCCCGCGATGCGGGGCTTTTTCGTTGGTGGCGACGCCGTCGGGCGGGTGCAACCCGCCTCGCGCCCCGGCGCCACGCCGCGGGGTTTCCCGCCCTGCGTGACTAGAAATCGCCCCACAGCTGCTGCGCCACGGCGAGCGCCACCACCGGCGCGGTTTCGGTGCGCAGCACGCGCGGGCCGAGGCGGGCGGGGAGGAAACCGGCACGTCTGGCTTCGGCGACCTCGTCGTCGGTGAGGCCGCCCTCCGGGCCGATGAGGAAGGCCAGGCTGGCGGGTTTGGCGTGACTGTTCAACGGCTCGGCGAAGGGGGGCAGGACCAGCTTGAGATCGGCCGGCGTCTGCTCCAGCCACTGCGCCAGCGGCAGCGGCGAATGGATCAGCGGCAGGCGCGAGCGACCGCACTGTTCGCAGGCGCTGATCGCCACCTGGCGCCAGTGGGCCAGGCGCTTGTCGGCGCGCTCGTCCTTCAGGCGTACTTCGCAGCGCTCGCTGAAGATCGGCGTGATCTCGGCGACACCCAGCTCGGTGGCCTTCTGGATCGCCCAGTCCATTCGCTCGCCGCGCGACAGGCCCTGGCCGAGATGCACCCGCAGCGGCGATTCGGGCTGCCCGTCGAAACGCTCGCGCAGCTCGACGCGCACGCTCTTCTTGCCGACATCGACCAGCTCGCCAAGGAACTCGAAGCCGCCGCCGTCGAACAGTTGCACGGAGGCGCCGGCGCTCAGTCGCAGCACACGGCCGAGGTAGTGGGCCTGGGCTTCGGGCAGTTCGTGCTGGCCGAGGGCGAGCGGGGCGTCGATGAAAAAGCGGGAGAGGCGCATACGGTTCCGGCCGGCGAGGGGTGAGGCGCAATTCTACCGGCTTTGCCGGCGATGGCGGCGTGATGCTTTGGTGCGCGCGGCGCACCCTACGGGGCGTTGGGCACCGCGTTGGCCGTTGGCAGCACCCGGTGGGTTACGCCACGCAGGCGTTTGTAGGAATCCGCCCCCTCGCGGAGCGCGGCTAACCCACCCCACGGCACGTACGGGCGCCGTTTCGTAGGGTGGATCGCGCCTCACCGATCCACCGGGCGGTGTAACGGTGGACGAAAAAAGGTCATCAAGCCTCCGGCGGGTAGGCGGATACGATCCGCGGACTTCACCCGTGCTGCGGCCGGCGTCAACCCGGATCGCGGTGGTTGGGGTGCAGATCGCGGTTCACCGCCACGCTGACGTGGTTGCGCGTGGCCAGGTCAATGCCCTCGCTGGCGACTTCGGCGAGGAAGTCGATCTGTTCCGGGGTGATCACGTAGGGCGGCAGGAAGTACACCACGCTGCCCAGCGGGCGCAGCAGCGCGCCGCGCGACAAGCCATGCTGGTAGACCGCCAGGCCGCGGCGTTCCTGCCACGGATAGGCAGCCCGGCTCGACTTGTCCTGGACCATCTCGATGGCCAGCGCCATGCCGGTCTGGCGTACTTCGGCGACGTGCGGGTGATCGGCGAGGTGCGCTGTGGCTTCGGCCATGCGCAGGGCGAGGGCGCGGTTGGCTTCGATCACCTTGTCCTCCTCGAAGATGTCCAGGGTCGCCAGCGCCGCGGCGCAGGCCAGCGGGTTGCCGGTGTAGCTGTGCGAGTGTAGGAAGGCGCGCAGGGTGTCGTATTCGGCGTAGAAGGCCTGGTAGATCTCGTCGGTGGTCAGGCAGGCGGCCAGCGGCAGGTAGCCACCGGTGAGGGCCTTGGACAGGCAGAGGAAATCCGGGCGGATGCCGGCCTGCTCGCAGGCGAACATCGTCCCGGTGCGGCCGAAGCCGACGGCGATCTCGTCGTGGATCAGGTGCACGCCGTAGCGGTCGCAGGCCTCGCGCAGCAGCTTGAGGTACACCGGATGGTACATGCGCATGCCGCCGGCGCCCTGGATCAGCGGCTCGACGATCACCGCGGCGACCTCGTGGTGGTGCTCGGCGAGGGTGCGTTCCATGTGCGCGAACATCGCCTTCGAGTGTTCTTCCCAGCACATGCCTTCGGGGCGGAAGTAGCAGTCCGGGCTGGGCACCTTGAGGGTGTCCAGCAGCAGCGACTTGTAGGTCTCGGTGAACAGCGCGACGTCGCCCACCGACATCGCCGCCACGGTTTCGCCGTGGTAGCTGTTGGACAGGGTGACGAAGCGCTTCTTCTCCGGGCGACCGACGTTGAGCCAGTAGTGGTAGCTCATCTTCAGCGCGACCTCGATGCACGAGGAGCCGTTGTCGGCGTAGAACACCCGGTCGAGGCCGGCGGGCGTCAGCTTCACCAGGCGCTCGGACAGCTCGATCACCGGCTGGTGGCTGAAGCCGGCGAGGATCACGTGCTCGAGCTGGTCGACCTGATCCTTGATGCGCTGGTTGATCCGCGGGTTGGCGTGGCCGAACACGTTGACCCACCAGGAGCTGACCGCGTCGAGGTAGCGCTTGCCGTCGAAATCCTCGAGCCAGACGCCCTCGCCGCGGCGGATCGGGATCACCGGCAGGCGCTCGTGATCCTTCATCTGCGTGCAGGGGTGCCAGAGCACGGCGAGGTCGCGCTGCATCCAGTCGTGGTTCTGACTCATGGTCGCCTCCGAAAAAAGAGCGCGAAGCCTAGCAGATCGGCTCGCCGATCCGTCGCGGCAACGGCTGCTGAAAAATCTTGATATCTAATCGTTCGATATTTCGGAGCAGATTATTGCGCTTTTAAACCATTATCTTGAAGGTAATCTCTGCTCCAATCTCCGACAGGCAAGGTCAGGCAACGATGCAACTGCGCAACTCTCCCGCACGCTATGGACTGGTCAGTGTGATCCTGCACTGGGGCGTGGCGCTGACCGTTTTCGGCATGTTCGGCCTGGGCATCTGGATGGTCGATCTCGGCTACTACGACTCCTGGCGCAAGGCCGGCCCGGACCTGCACAAGAGCATCGGCCTGGTGCTGCTGGCGGTGATGCTGCTGCGCGTGGTCTGGCGTTTCCTCAGCCCGCCGCCGCCACCCACGCCGAACCAGGGGCCGCTGACCCGGCTGGCTGCCAAGGCCGGTCACCTGTTCCTCTACGTCGCGCTGTTCGCGCTGATGATCGCCGGCTACCTGATTTCCACCGCCGATGGCGTGGGCATCCCGGTGTTCGGGCTGTTCGATGTACCGGCGCTGGTCAGCGGGCTGCCGAACCAGGCGGACGTCGCGGGCGACATTCATCTGTACCTCGCCTGGACCCTGGTGATCTTCGCCGGGCTGCACGGCCTGGCGGCCCTGAAACACCACTTCATCGACCGCGATGCCACCCTGGTGCGCATGCTCGGTCGCAAAGCCAAACCCTGATATTCACTAAGAAGGAACTCATCATGCTGAAGAAATCCCTGCTGTCCCTGGCCCTCGGCGGCGCACTGCTGGCTGGTAACGCGATGGCCGCCGACTACGCTATCGACAAGGAAGGCCAGCACGCTTTCGTCGACTTCAAGATCAGCCACCTTGGCTACAGCTACATCACCGGCACCTTCCGCGACTTCGACGGCAGCTTCAGCTTCGATGCGGCCAAGCCGGAAGACGCCAAGATCAACGTCACCCTGAAGACCGCCAGCCTGTTCTCCAACCACGCCGAGCGCGACAAGCACGTCTCCAGCGGCGACTTCCTCAACGTGGCCAAATTCCCCGAGGCGACCTTCGTCTCCACCAGCGTCAAGCCCACCGGCAAGAACGCCGACGGCAAGCTCACCGCCGACGTGACCGGCGACCTGACCATTCTCGGGGTGACCAAGTCGGTGGTGATCAAGTCGACCTTCCTCGGCGAAGGCAAGGACCCGTGGGGCGGCTACCGTGCCGGCTTCGAAGGCTCCACCACCATCAACCGCATGGATTTCGGCAAGATGATGGACCTCGGTCCGCAGTCCAACGCGGTCGAGCTGTATTTCACCTTCGAAGGCGTGCGCAAGTAAGCCTTCCCGTTCCAGCGAAAACGCCGGCCCTGGGCCGGCGTTTTTGTGTGCGGTGTTGCGACGCTCGGGGTTCTTCGGTCCTCTGCCAGGCGAACACGTTCGCCCTTACAGGATTCGTCGCGGGCGCTTTGCTTCTGCCAATCCCCCCCTGATGAAACCTCGTTTGCGTAGGGGCGAACGTGTTCGCCAGCGGANNACGCCGGCACAGGGCCGGCGTTCTTCATGCGCAGCGCGACGCGCCAGGCGCGTCACGCAACGGGTGCATCAGCGATTGCGCGTCAGCAGGGCCGGCTTCTCGCCGCGCGGACGCTGCGGCAGTTGCTCGAGCTGCTCGGGAGTCGGCAGGCGGTCGGCCTTGGATTCCTTGTGCACGATCAC
>DIEE01000303.1 GCA_002418465.1 Pseudomonas sp. UBA5782
CGGGCAAGGCCGAACTGTGGGCCGGCAACGCCGGCGGCATCGCGCAGAGCGCAGAAGTGGAATTCGACCCGGCGTAATCCGTCCGCGCGCGACGACGCCTTATCCGATCAGCACCGGGTTCGCCCCGGCCCAGCCCGACAAGAACAAGAGGACGCCCCATGAAGACCTACGATCAGGACGAACTGAATGCCATCCGCGACGGCGTACGTGCGCTCTGCGCCGAGTTCCCCGCCGAGTACTGGCGCAAGATCGACGAGGAGAAGGGCTTCCCCGAAGCCTTCGTCAAGGCGCTGACCGATGCCGGCTGGCTCTCGGCGATGATTCCCGAGGAGTACGGCGGTTCCGGCCTCGGACTGGCCGAGGCCTCGGTGATCCTCGAGGAAGTGAACCACTGCGGCGGCAACTCCGGCACCGTGCACGGGCAGATGTACAACATGTTCACCCTGCTGCGGCACGGCAGCGAGGAGCAGAAGCGCTACTACCTGCCGAAGCTGGCAAGCGGCGAGCTGCGCCTGCAGTCGATGGGCGTCACCGAGCCGACCACCGGCACCGACACCACCAAGATCAAGACCACCGCGGTGCGCCAGGGCGACAAGTACGTGATCAACGGGCAGAAGGTGTGGATCTCGCGCATCCAGCATTCCGACCTGATGATCCTGCTGGCGCGCACCACGCCGCTGGCCGAGGTGAAGAGGAAGTCCGAGGGCATGTCGATCTTCCTGGTCGACCTGCGCGAGGCCATCGGCCACGGCCTGACCGTGCAGCCAATCGCCAACATGGTCAACCACGAGACCAACGAGCTGTTCTTCGACAACCTGGAAATTCCCGCCAGCAGCCTGATCGGCGAAGAGGGCAAGGGCTTCAAGTACATCCTCGACGGGCTCAACGCCGAGCGCACGCTGATCGCCGCCGAGTGCATCGGCGACGGTCGCTGGTTCATCGAGAAGGCCAGCGCCTATGCCCGCGACCGCGTGGTGTTCGGCCGGCCGATCGGGCAGAACCAGGGCGTGCAGTTCCCCATCGCCGAGGCGCACATCGAGATCGAAGCTGCCGACCTGATGCGCTGGCGCGCTTGCGCCGAGTACGACAGCGGCATCAACGCCGGTGCGGCGGCCAACATGGCCAAGTACCTGGCGGCGAAAGCCTCCTGGGAAGCGGCCAACGCCTGCCTACAGACCCACGGCGGTTTCGGCTTCGCCAACGAGTACGACGTCGAACGCAAATTCCGCGAGACGCGCCTGTACCAGGTGGCACCTATCTCCACCAACCTGATCCTCTCCTACGTGGCCGAGCATTTGCTCGAACTGCCGCGCAGCTTCTGAGGGCGGGCGTAACGCGATGGGTTTCGCTGCGCTCTACCCATCCTGCGGGATAGAGCCGGTGGAATTCGTAGGATGGGTTGGCCGCTTGCGGCGTAACACATCGTTGCCGGAAACAGGGGAAAATCCGTGAACATCGACCATCTGGACCATCTGGTGCTCACCGTCGCCGATCTCGACGTCACCGTGGATTTCTACACCCGCGTGCTGGGCATGCAGGTGGTGACCTTCGGCGAGGGACGCAAGGCGCTGAGCTTCGGCGTGCAGAAGATCAACCTGCACCAGGCCGGCAAGGAATTCGAACCCAAGGCCGAGCGGCCGACGCCGGGTTCGGCGGACCTCTGCTTCATCGTCGCCACGCCGCTGGATGAGGTCATCGACCACCTGGAAACCCAGGGCGTGGCGATCCTCGAAGGCCCGGTGCGACGTACCGGCGCCACGCAGCCGATCCTCTCGGTCTACGTGCGCGACCCGGATTTCAACCTGATCGAACTTTCCAACCCGCTGGACGCGTGAGGACAACAACAATGAGCGAACACACGCAGCAACTGACTGCCTTCCTGGCCGATCTGAAATACACCGACGTGCCCGACGCCGTGCTGGCGCGCACCGAGGACCTGTTCCTCGACTGGCTCGGCTCGGCACTGGCCAGCCAGGGCTCGCACCCGATCCCGCTGTTCGAGCGCTACGCGCAGAAGATGGGCCCGGCCAGCGGCCCGGCGAACATCCTGGTCAACGGCAGCCGCAGCTCGGCGTACTTCGCCGCGCTGGTGAACGGCGCCAGCTCGCACCTGGTCGAGCAGGACGACCTGCACAACAGCTCGGTGCTGCACCCGGCGACGGTGGTGTTCCCTGCCGTGCTGGCCGCCGCGCAGGACCGGGGCAAGTCCGGCCGCGAGCTGCTGCTGGCCGCACTGGCCGGCTACGAGGCGGGCATCCGCATCGGCGAATTCATGGGTCGCTCGCACTACCGCATCTTCCACACCACCGCCACGGTCGGCACCCTCGCTGCGGCGGTGGCGGTCGGCAAGCTGCTGGACTTCGACCAGGAGCAATTCACCAACCTGATCGGCAACGCCGGCACCCAGGCCGCCGGGCTGTGGGAATTCCTCCGCGACGCGGCGGATTCCAAGCAACTTCACACCGCCAAGGCCGCCGCCGACGGCCTGCTCGCCGCCTATTTCACTGAGGACGGCCTGACCGGCGCACGCAACATCCTCGAGGGCGAACAGGGCATGGCCGCCGGGATGTCCAGCGATGCCGACCCGAGCAAGCTGTCCGACCGCCTCGGCAGCCGCTGGGCGCTGGTGGAGACGTCGTTCAAGTTCCACGCCTCCTGCCGCCACACCCATCCGGCCGCCGATGCCCTGCTGCAACTGATGCAGCGCGAAGGGCTGAGCCATGGGCAGATCGAAACCGTCACCACCCGCGTGCACCAGGGCGCCATCGACGTGCTCGGTCGCGTGGTGGTGCCGCAGACCGTGCACCAGGCGAAGTTTTCCATGGGCACCGTGCTCGGCCTGATCGCCGTGCACGGCAAGGCGCAGCTCACCGAATTCCACACCCTGGCGCTGACCGATCCGAACGTCGCAGCGTTCCGCGAGAAGGTGAGCATGCAGCTCGATCCCGAAGTCGACGGCGCCTATCCGGCGCGCTGGCTCGGCCGGGTCGAGGTGACCACCATCGACGGCCGTAGGCTGTCCGCCGCCATCGACGAACCGAAGGGCGATCCGGGCAACACCCTCAGCCGCCCCGAGCTGGAAGACAAGTTCCGCCGCTTGCTGGCCTTCGCCGGCAAACGTTCGCCGCAGCAGGCCGATGAGCTGATCACCCTGGTCTGGCGCCTGCGCGAACTGGATGACCTCAGCGTGCTGGCCTGACGGGCAGATCGTAGGGTGGATGTCGCTTTTCACATCCACCGGGGTCCGCTCGGTGGATCGATAAAGCGCGATCCACCCTTCGGGCTGAATCGGCAGGGCGCATTGAGCAAGAAATACAGGAATCGGATATGAACGACATCGCACACAAGCCCCGTCCGCTGGACGGCATCACCGTGGTCAGCCTCGAGCACGCCATCGCCGCGCCGTTCTGCACCCGCCAGCTGGCCGACCTCGGCGCCCGCGTGATCAAGGTCGAACGCCCCGGCGTCGGCGATTTCGCCCGCGGCTACGACGAGCGCGTCAACGGCCTGGCCTCGCACTTCGTCTGGACCAACCGCTCGAAGGAAAGCCTGAGCCTGGACCTCAAGCAGGACGACGCGACCAAGATCCTCGACGCGCTGCTGCAGGACGCCGACGTACTGGTGCAGAACCTCGCGCCGGGCGCGGCGGCGCGCATGGGCCTGTCGTTCGAGGCGCTGCACGAGCGCTTCCCGAAACTGATCGTCTGCGACATCTCCGGCTACGGCGAGGGCGGCCCCTACGAGAAGAAGAAGGCCTACGACCTGCTGATCCAGAGTGAGGGCGGCTTCCTTTCCGTCACCGGCGGACCGGGCGAGGAGGACATGGCCAAGGCCGGCTGCTCGATCGCCGACATCGCCGCCGGCATGTACGCCTACAGCAGCATCCTCTCCGCACTGCTGCTGCGCGGCACCACCGGCAAGGGCAGCCGCATCGACGTGACCATGCTGGAAAGCCTGGTCGAGTGGATGGGCTACCCGATGTACTACGCCTACGAAGGCGCGACCCCGCCGCCGCGTGCCGGCGCCGCGCACTCGACGATCTACCCCTACGGCCCGTTCCCGGCCGGCGACGGCGGTACGGTGATGCTCGGCCTGCAGAACGAACGCGAGTGGGCGGCGTTCTGCGACAAGGTGCTGCTGCAGCCGGAACTGGCAGTGGACGAGCGCTTCTCGGCCAACTTCAAGCGCTCGACCAACCGCGCCGAATTGCGCGGGATCATCGTCGAGTCCTTTGCCAGGCTCAGCGCCGAGCAGGTCATCGAACGCCTGGAGCAGGCGCAGATCGCCAACGCCCACGTCAACGACATGGCTGGCGTCTGGGCGCACCCGCAGCTCAAGGCGCGCGATGCCTGGCGCGAGATCGACAGCCCGGCCGGCACCTTGCCGTCGCTGTTGCCGCCGGGGCGCAGCAACGCCTTCAGCCCGCGCATGGACGCCGTGCCGGGCCTTGGCCAGCACTCGGCGCAGATCCTCGCCGGGCTGGGCTATTCCAGCGAAGACGTGGCGCGTCTGCGCGACAGCGGCGTCATTTGACTCACCGCGTCCTGTACGAACAACCCCCTCNNGAGGCCGTCCCCCCCGCCACAACAAGAGAGCAGTCCATGAACCCATCTCCCATTCGCACGGCCCTGTTCGTGCCCGGCAGTCGCCCGGAGCGTTTCGCCAAGGCCCTGGCCAGTGGCGCCGATAGCGTCATCGTCGACTTCGAGGACGCCGTCGAAGAGCCGCTCAAACGCCAGGCGCGCGACAACCTGGCGGCGTTCCTCGCGGCCGAGCCGGCGGTGCGCCTGCTGGTGCGGGTGAACG
>DIEE01000300.1:0-184 GCA_002418465.1 Pseudomonas sp. UBA5782
AGCGCCGGCAGGTCGGCGAGGTCGCCGTCCATGCTGAACACGCCGTCGGTGACCACCAGGGTATTGCCGCCGGCTTTGCCCAGGCGCTTGGCCAGGCTCTCGGCGTCGTTGTGCAGGTAGCGCGAGAAGCGCGCGCCGCTGAGCAGGCCGGCGTCGAGCAGCGAGGCATGGTTGATGCGGTCTT
>DIEE01000300.1:212-3029 GCA_002418465.1 Pseudomonas sp. UBA5782
TGACGGCGGCCAGGTTGGCCATGTAGCCGGTGGAAAACAGCAGCGCGCGCGGGCGGCCGGTGAATTCGGCGAGGGCCAGCTCCAGTTCGTGGTGCGGGCCGCTATGGCCGATCACCAGGTGCGAGGCGCCGCCACCGACGCCCCAGCGCGTGGCGCCGTCCTGCATCGCACGGATCACCTCGGGATGATTGGCCAGGCCGAGGTAGTCGTTGGAGCAGAACGCCAGCAGCTCGCGACCGTCCACCTGTGCCAGCGGGCCTTGCGGGCTTTCCAGCAGGGGGCGTTGGCGATAGAGATGGGCGGAGCGGCGCTCGGCGAGGCGGGCGGGTAGATCGAAAGTCATGGGAACGGATACCGGCAACGGGTGGATGACCGCAAGCGGTTTGTTCACCCTACGGAAAGGTCCGGCTGGACCGGGTGGCGTCACCCATCCAGCAGGCGGACTGTCAGGCCGAGGCGGCGTTGTAGAACAGCTTGGAGTCGCGCTGCTCGACCAGGGCCTGCTCGATGGCGGCCTGGTGAACTTCGTCGGGATGCTCCTGGCGCTCTTCAGGCTTGATGCCGAGGCGGGCGAACAGTTGCATGTCCTTGCCGGCCTGCGGGTTGGCGGTGGTCAGCAGTTTCTCGCCGTAGAAGATCGAGTTGGCCCCGGCGAAGAACGCCAGCGCCTGCATCTGGTCGTTCATCTGCTCGCGGCCGGCGGACAGGCGCACGTGGGATTTCGGCATCATGATCCGCGCCACCGCCAGGGTGCGGATGAAGTCGAACGGGTCGACGTCCTTCTCTTCCGCCAGCGGCGTGCCCTTGACCTTGACCAGCATGTTGATCGGCACCGATTCCGGCTGCTCGGGCAGGTTGGCCAGCTGGATCAGCAGGCCGGCGCGGTCGTCCACCGACTCGCCCATGCCGAGGATGCCGCCGGAGCAGATCTTCATCCCCGCCTCGCGCACGTGGGCCAGGGTTTCCAGGCGCTCGGAGTAGGTGCGGGTGGTGATGATGTTGCCGTAGAACTCCGGCGAGGTGTCGAGGTTGTGGTTGTAGTAGTCGAGGCCGGCCTCGGCCAGCGCCACGGTCTGCTCGCGGCTGAGCTTGCCGAGGGTCATGCAGGTTTCCATGCCGAGCGCCTTCACCCCTTCGACCATCTTCAGCACGTAGGGCATGTCCTTGGCGGACGGGTGCTTCCAGGCCGCGCCCATGCAGAAGCGCGTCGAGCCGATCGCCTTGGCCTCGGCCGCGGCGTCGAGGACCTTCTGCACCTCCATCAGCTTTTCCTTGTCCAGCCCGGTGTTGTAGTGGCCGGACTGCGGGCAGTACTTGCAGTCTTCCGGGCAGGCGCCGGTCTTGATCGAGAGCAGCGTCGAAACCTGTACGCGGTTGGCGTCGAAATGCGCGCGGTGCACGGTCTGCGCCTGGAACAGCAGGTCGTTGAACGGCAGCTCGAAGAGCGCGCGGACCTCGGCGAGGGACCAGTCGTTGCGCGGAGCGAAGGAAAAAGTAGCGCTCATGGGTGTTCCTTATAGGGGGCTGGCGCCTGCTACAGTCAGACGCGACACGGATGTCACGCATATTAGGGAAGCTGGATGCGCTGTCAACCAATGGCCTTGCGGCTGGTTTACAAGTGGTTAAATAGTGGTCAATCGTGCCTGCTCTGCGACGAGCCGGCGGAGGGCAGCGGATTGCCCCTGTGCAACGCCTGCGAGCTGGAACTGCCGTGGCTGCAGGGGCATTGCGCGGTCTGCGCGCTGCCACTGCCCACNNCTGCGGCGCCTGCCTCAAGCGACCGCCGGCGTTCAGCCGGGTCGAAGCGCCGTGGCGCTATGCCTTCCCGGTCGACAGTCTGATCACCCGCTTCAAGCACCAGTCACGCTGGCCCATGGGACGTCTGCTCGGTGGCCTGCTGTCACACCATCTGCAGCAATCTTTCATCGATGGCCTGCCGCGGCCGGACGCCCTGCTGCCGGTGCCGCTGGCTACGCGGCGGCTGCGCGAGCGCGGCTTCAACCAGGCGGCGATGCTCGCCCAATGGCTCGGTCGCGATCTCCGGCTGCCGGTCGAGGAGGGCGTGCTGCTGCGTGTGCTCGATACGCCGGCGCAGCAGGGGCTGAGCGCCGTCGAGCGGCGGCGCAACCTGCGCCGGGCCTTCGCCCTGGCGGCGAGCGCCGAAGTGGACGGCCGCCATCTGGCGCTGGTGGACGACGTGCTGACCACCGGCAGCACCGCCGATGCGCTGGCGCGGTTGCTGCTCAAGGCCGGCGCGAGCCGTGTCGATGTCTATTGCCTGGCGCGCACGCCGCGGCCCGGCGACTGAAACAGGACTGTCATCCGCGCGAATTAACGTCGGCCGCATCCCCGTGAAGGAGCCGACCATGTACCCAGACGACCAGCCCACCGATCTCGAACGCCTCGCCGGTCTCTCGCGCCGGCGCTTCCTCGGAGCCGGCGCACTGTGCGGCGCCGCGCTNNGCGCTGGCCGCCAGCGTGCAGGCGGGCAATCGCGCGCTGATCGGCTTCGACGGGATCGCCGCGTCCGAAGCGGATGCCGTGTTGTTACCGCCCGGCTACCGCTACGAGGTGCTGATCAGCTGGGGCGAGCCGCTGCACGCGGATGCGCCCGCGTTCGACCCCTTTGGCAACGGCAGCGCGGCGGACCAGGAGCTGCAGTTCGGCGACAACAACGACGGCATGTGCCTGTTCCCCTTTCCCGGCGAGGCCGATCGCGCGCTGCTGGCGATCAACAACGAGTACACCAACTCCCGCTACCTCTATGCCCACGGCGGCAATCCGCAGTCGACCGACGAGGTGCACAAGGCGCTCGCC
>DIEE01000176.1:0-473 GCA_002418465.1 Pseudomonas sp. UBA5782
CGCCGCCGCGCTGGCCGCCGGCTGCCCGGTGGTGTTCAAGGCCCACAGCGGGCACATGGCCACGGCCGAGTTCGTCGCTGACGCCATCGTTCGCGCGGCCGAGAAAACCGGCATGCCGAAGGGCGTGTTCAACATGATCTACGGCGGCGGTGTCGGTGAGGCGCTGGTCAAGCACCCGGCGATCCAGGCCGTGGGTTTCACCGGCTCGCTGCGCGGCGGTCGCGCGCTCTGCGACATGGCCGCGGCGCGCCCGCAGCCGATCCCGGTGTTCGCCGAGATGAGCAGCATCAACCCGATGCTGTTGCTGCCCGAGGCGATCAAGATGCGTGGCGAGAAGATCGCCGCCGAGCTGACAGGTTCCGTGGTACTGGGCGCCGGTCAGTTCTGCACCAATCCGGGCCTGGTGATCGGCATCAAATCGGCGGAGTTCTCCGCCTTCCTCGAGCGCTTCACCGCGCTGATGGGCGACCAGC
>DIEE01000176.1:701-20456 GCA_002418465.1 Pseudomonas sp. UBA5782
TGCAGAACGCCAACCCGCTGGGCATCCAGCGCCTGCTGGACGGCAAACCGAGCCGCGAGGCGCTGTAACGGCTCTGCACCTGTAGGGGCGAACACGTTCGTCCCTACATAAAGCGCAACCCGCGTCGCTGCCAAGGCCGCGGGTTTCACCCAGCACGACCGTGGCGAGCAGCAAGACCGTACGACCAACAGCCTCCTACAGCCCCGCCGGAGGCCATCACAAGAACAACAACGAGGGTGACCCATGAATACCAGCACGCTGGCCGCGGACGCGGCTGCCCAGGAGTCCCTGGAAAATCGCATCTACCGCAAGGTGAACTGGCGGATCGTTCCGCTGTTCGTTCTATGCTTCCTCTTCGCCTACCTGGACCGGGTCAACATCAGCTTCGCCAAGCTGCAGATGCAGAGCGATCTTGGCTTCAGCGATACCGTCTACGGCCTGGGCGCGAGCCTGTTCTTCGTCGGCTACTTCCTCTTCGAGGTGCCGAGCAACATGCTCCTGCACCGCATCGGCGCGCGCGTCTGGATCGCCCGGATCATGATCTCCTGGGGCCTGGCCTCGGCGGCGATGATGTTCGTCAACAGCGAGACCTGGTTCTACGTGCTGCGTTTCCTGATCGGCGTGATGGAGGCCGGCTTCGTCCCCGGCGTGCTGTACTTCTTCACCCAGTGGTACCCCGGCAACCGCCGCGCGCGGATCAACTCCTACTTCAAGAGTTCGATCTGCCTGTGCGGCATCATCGGTGGGCCGCTGGCCGGGTTCATCCTCGGGCATTTCGACGGGGTTGGCGGCATGGCCGGCTGGAAGTGGCTGTTCCTTCTCGAAGGCTTGCCCTCGGTGCTGCTCGGCCTGGTTGTGCTCTGGCTGGTGGCCGACCGCATCGAGGACGCGCGCTGGCTGAGCCGCGAGGAGAAGAACTTCCTCGCCGAGCGCATGGCGCGCGAAGTGCAGCCGGAAGGCTCGCAATCGCTGCGTTCGATCCTCAGGGAACCGGCGACCCTGGCGCTGTCGGCGATCTACCTGTGCCTGGTGATGGCGCTGACCGGGCTCTTGTTCTGGATGCCGCAGCTGATCCGCAACGCCGGCGTCGACGACACCATGCGCATCGGCCTGCTGACCATGATTCCCTACATCGTCGCGGTGGTCGGCAACCTGCTCATCGGCCGCAGTTCCGACATGCGCGGCGAGCGCCGCTGGCACATGGCGTTCTGCGCGGCGATGACCGCCTGCGGCTACCTAATCTGCGCGCTGTTCCACGGGCAGATCGCGTTGCTGATGCTCGGCATGTGCCTGATCATGACCGGTATCATCGCCTGGATGCCGATCTTCTGGACCATCCCGCCGCGCTATCTCAGCGGTCTCGCCGCGGCAGCCGGCATCGCCCTGATCAACTCCCTGGGGCAGTTGGGGGGTATCGTCGGTCCGTTCATGGTTGGTAAGGTCCGTGACCTGTCCGGCAGCTCTTCGCTGGCGTTGTTCATGCTCGCTGGCGCCTGCCTGCTGGCGACCGCGCTGATCGTCTGGGCGGTGCCTTCGCGCTTCTATGCCAGGGAAGTCCCGGCCGACAGTTGACTTAAAACCGGCGGCGTCCGCGCCGCCGTCGAACGAGGAAATTCCGTGAAGAAGAAAGTACTGGTATTCAGCCGCGCCTCATCCGCCGGGGTGATGGCCGACTTGCGCGAGCGTTACGACCTGAGCGTTTTCCTCGACCCGCTGGGCGCCGACCGCGAGGCCTTCGTCGCCGCGCTGGCCGATGCCGACGGGCTGATCGGCGCCGGCAGCAAGCTCGACGAGTCGGTGCTGCAGCACGCGCCGAAGCTGCAGGTGATTTCGACCATTTCCGCCGGTTACGACAACTACGACGTGGCCTACCTGAAACAGCGCGGCATTCGCCTGACCAACACCCCGGACGCGGTGACCGAGACCACCGCCGACACCGGCTTCATGCTGCTGATGATGACCGCACGGCGCGCCGTCGAACTGGCCAACCTGGTCAGGGACGGCGAGTGGAAGGCGAGCATCGGCGAGGCGCATTTCGGCGTCGACGTGCACGGCAAGAGCCTCGGCATCATCGGCCTGGGGCGCATTGGCGCCGCGGTGGCGCGGCGTGCGCATTTCGGCTTCGGCATGTCGATCCTCTACAGCGGCCACAGCGACAAACCGCAGTACGAGGAGGAGTTCGGCGCGCGGCGGCTGTCGATGGACGCGCTGCTCGGCGAGGCCGACTTCGTCTGCGTCTGCGTGCCGCTCTCGGCGGAAACCCATCACCTGATCGGCGAGCGCGAGTTCGGCCTGCTGCGCAAGGACGCGATCTTCATCAACATCGCCCGCGGCCCGGTGGTGGACGAAACCGCTCTGGTCGCTGCGCTCAAGGCTGGGAAATTCCGCGGCGCCGGCCTCGACGTGTTCCAGAAGGAACCGCTGCCGGGCGACTCGCCGCTGCTGCAGCTGCCCAACCTGGTGGCGCTGCCGCACATCGGCTCGGCGACCCACGAGGCGCGCGAGCTGATGGCGCGCACCGCGGCGGACAACCTGATCGCCGTGCTCGACGGCCGCGAGCCGGCCTACCCGGTCGGGGGGCGCGCCCCGGGGCCCCCCCCCCCCCCCCCCCCCCCCCCGGCCCCCCCCCCGCCTTCGANNCCGGCGGCCCTCGCCTGTATCCGATCTTTTACCGCGCCCTTACTCAGTGCTTACGTCGTGCGCCGTCACGACGTCGGATAATGCCGATGCGCAAGGCTCGCTTGCGTTCGCTGAGGAGGTTTCCCGATGTCATCCCCCTTGCTGCGTGCAGGCCTCGCCGGTCTGCTTTCGCTGTGTCTTGTCGCGCCCGTGCTGGCCGGCCCCGGTGGGCCGGGCGGTTTCGAGTATGGCCATGGCCACGGTGGCCCAGGCCCCGGTCATGGGCAGTCGTTCGAGCCGGGGCCGCGTCATGGCCATGGTCTGCCGGATGCCGCGCGGGAAATCTGGATCGGCAGCACGCTGTATTTCCTCGCCGCCGGTTCCTACTACCTGTGGAACGCGCCGCGCGAGGAATACGTGGTGGTCAGCCCGCCGCCGGCGGTGCAGGCGGTGCCGGTGGGCAACTACGAAGTGATCGCCTACCCGGCGCAGGGCCAGAGTGCCGACCAGCAGGCCCGTGATCGCTACGAGTGCCACAGCTGGGCGGTGGGGCAGAGCGGTTTCGATCCGGCTGCCGCGCAATCCGCGCCGCCCGCGGGCATGGCGGACATCTACCGGCGTGCACTGGGCGCCTGCCTGGCCGGTCGCGGCTACAGCATCAACTGAGGCCGTGCCAGGCCCGGGTCCGCCGGGCCTGGCTGCTTTTTTTCTAGAGCGTTTCCACGGCCTTCACCGCGGGCGGGTCGTTCTTCGCCCGGCTGGAAAGCACGATGGCGGCGATGATCAGCACACCACCGAAGAGCATGCGCAGGCTCGGCTGTTCGCTGAACAGCCACCAGGCGAAGGCGATGCCGTAGACCGGCTCCAGGGCGAACACCAGCGCTGCCGAGCGCGCGTTCAGCACGTGCAGCGCGGAGACGAACAGGCTGTGCGCGACCCCGGTGCAGAACGCGCCGAGCATGAACAGCCAGAGCCAGTCCAGCGCGCGCACCTCGAGCATGTCCTGCCAGGCGAACGGCAGCAGGCAGAGCAGGATCGCGGCGTTCTGGCAGAGCGCCGCCTGCATCGGGTTGAGGCCCTTGACGGTGGCGCGGTTGGCCAGCGTCAGCAGGGCGAACAGCAGCCCCGAGGCGACTGCCCAAAGGAGGCCGGCGGTGGAGCTGCTGGCGAGGTCGAAGTGCGGCGTGACCAGCACCAGGCCGAGGCTGACCAGGCCGACCAGGGTCCACTCGCGCAACTGGATGCGCTCGCGAAACAGCAACCCTTCGAGCAGCACGGTGAAGGCCGGGAAGCTGGCGAAGCCGAGGGTGGCGATGGCCACGCCGGAAATCTTCACCGCGTAGAAGAACGTCAGCCAGTGCGCACCGAGCAGCAGGCCGCTGCCGGCGAGCATGGCCAGGCGCGGACGGTCGATGGCGGATTCGCCGGCGCGCAGGCGGCTGAACGGGATCAGCGCGACCACGGCGAACAGCGCGCGGCCGAAGACGATGGCCAGCGGCGCGGCCAGCGCCAGCTTGCCGAAGATGCCGCTGAGACCGAAAGCCAGCGCGCCGATGTGCAGGCCGATGAGGGCGCGACGCGGCGTCATGCGAGGCGCGCGCCGTTGGGTAGCGGCTTGTCGAAGCCGGCCAGGACGACCTTGTCGTCGGCATCATAGACGCCGGTGACCAGCACCTCGGAGCGCACGCCGGCGATCCGCTTCGGCTCGAAGTTGCACACGCAGAGCACCTGCCGGCCAATCAGTTCGTCGGCGCCGTAATGCGCGGTGAGCTGCGCGCTGGAGGTCTTCACGCCCAGCTCGCCGAGGTCGACCTCCAGCACGTAGGCGGGTTTGTTGGCTTTCTCGTTGAGACGGGCGGAGAGCAGGGTGCCGACGCGCAGTTCTACGCGCTGGAAATCCTCCCAGGTGATGCTGGACATGCTGATCCTCGGGGGTTGCGGAGTGAGCCTCGGGCCGGGGCGAGCCGGCCGGCGAGGCTCGATTCTACGGGGTGGCGCGCGCCGGCGTCTGTCGCGCTACTCGCCGGTTTTGTCGCGCAGCTCGCGGCGCAGCGCGCGTGGCGAACGGCCGAACTCGCGGACCATGGCCGCAGTGAAGGCGCTCTGCGACGCATAGCCGACGCGCGTGGCGATCTCGCCGATGGCGCGGGCACTGTTCAGCAGCAGTTCATGGCCCAACTGCAGGCGCCGCTGGCGGACGAAGTCCATCGGCGTCTGCCCGGTCTCTTCGAGAAAGCGCAGGTGGAAGCGCGCCGCGGAAAGCCCGGCCAGGCGCGCCAGGTCGATGACCTGCAGCGGCCGTGCGGCGTTGCGCTCGACATAGGCGCACAGCGCATCCAGCGGCAGGCGCTGGCTGGCGACGGCGGCCGGAGCGGCACTGGCGAGGCTGGCGAGCAGCAGCGCGGCGCCCTGTTCGGCGATCACCGCATCGTTGATCGGGCTTGCCGCCAGCCAGCCGACCAGTTGGCTCTGCGCTGCATTCAGCTGCAGCGCACCGGGGCGTTCGAGAATCCGCTGGCAGGCGTCGGCATGTTCGCCCAGACGGCTGCGCAGCCAGTCCCGCGGCGGCACGTCGAGCACCAGGCAGCGGCTGCCGTGCGGGCTGCCGCAGGCGTGGTGCTCGTCTTCGGGAACCACCGCGAGGGTCTGCTGGATCACCTGGGCGCCATGCCCGGCGACCTCGAAATCCAGCCGCCCGGACAGGCCGAACACCAGCTGCGCGTGGGCGTGGCTGTGGGCGACCAGTTCGTGGCTGTAGTGGCGCAGGGTCAGGATCGACGACATCGCGGCTCTCTCGGCGGACCGCCGCAGTCTACCCAGATCGGCCGTCGAGGTGGCAAGGGAAAGGCAGCGGTGGGCGCGGCGCTAGAGAATCACCTTGTCCTTGAGCTTCTCGGCCGCCTGCTGCAGGGCCTCCACCACGCGGTCCTTGTCGAAGTTCTGGATGCCGTTGGTGTCGAGGTACATGGAGAAGCCGGGCAGTTCGTGCTCGATGTAGCTGGAGCTGGCGCCGAGGTCGCGGCGGAAGTCGACCACCTGATAGATCTGCACCGGACGGCTGAAGCCCTTGACGGTGATCTGGCCCTTGTCGCGGCACATGATCACGTCCTTCACCAGCGAATAGGTTTCGTGGGAAATCAGGATTTCGCCGGCCTCGCTGGCGCTTTCCAGACGGCTGGCAAGGTTCACCTCACGGCCGATGATGGTGTAGTCCATCCGCGTGTCGGCGCCGAAGTTGCCCACCGTGCAGTAGCCGGTGTTCAGCCCCATGCGGATTTCCAGCGGCTTGGTGATGCCCTGGGCACGCCACTGCTGGCGCAGCACCTTCATGTGCTTGCGCATGGCGATGGCCATCGACACCGCGGCCACGGCGTCCTTCTTCGCGCCTTGGGTGGTCGGGTCGCCGAAGAACACCATCACGCTGTCGCCGACGAACTTGTCGATGGTGCCGCCGTGTTTCAGGGCGATCTTCGACATCTCGTTGAGGTAGGTGTTGAGCAGGTCGGTCAGCGACTCGGCTTCCAGCTCCTCGGACAGTTCGGTAAAACCCTTGATATCCGAGAAGAACACCGAGAGGCGCTTGCGCTGGGTTTCCAGGCGCACGCTCTTCTTGCCCTTGAAGATCGACTCCCAGACCTGCGGCGACAGGTACTTGGCCAGCCCGTGGGCCAGGCGCGCGGCCTTTTCCTGTTCGCGGCGGATCTCGTTACGCACCTGGGCCAGGCGCAGGCCCTGCTGGTGCGCGAAGTAGGCGCTGATGCAGATGAACAGCGAGCTGAAGAGGATGCTCACCAGCGCCACCAGCGGCGGCGTGGCGAAAAGCATGCGCGGTCCGATCAGGGCGCTGCACAGGAGCACGCCGCCGAGCGCCATCAACAGGCCGAGACCGAGGTAGAGCAGGCCGCCGACGACCAGCGCGCTGAAGCCGATCATCAACAGGTTCATCAGGCTCGGCACCACCGAGAAACTCATCAACGCCACCGCCGCGCCGGCGTGCAGGGCGTCGATGGCGAGCAGGCCGAGGTCGACACGCTGGGCGTGGTCGGCCTTGAAGCGCCGGCCGATATGGTAGGCCAGGTGCGGGTAGAGCAGGGCGTAGGGCACCAGCCAGAGGATGTCGTGGCCGAAGTGCTTGGCGTAGGTGCCCGCCGCGATGGCCGCGGCGGTGGCGATATAGGCCAGTACGCGCAGGTAGTAGTCGCGGATGGGTGGCGTCGGCAGCCCGTCTAGCTGAGTCGCGGGGAAAGACTTCATCTGATTCGAACGATCCCTGATGAGGCGGTGGGCACCGTGGCCACGTGTGTCCGTTCAGTCCATGAGACCGACCAGCGGCCCGACGGCGGGATCATAGCGAAGCACCGCCCGGCAGCCAATCGCGGCTGCCGGGTGGCGGGGGAAATAGTCGAAAAGCGGAGCCGGGATCATGGCTTGTTGACGCTTTGCGGCGAGCGTCAAGAAAACGCTAGAAGGGAATGCGCCCGGTAAAGGCGTCGCGCAGCATCACCCAGTCGCCCATGAAGCTGTACAGCGGGTACTGGAAGGTCGCCGGACGGTTCTTCTCGAAGATGAAGTGGCCGACCCAGGCGAAACCGTAGCCGGCCAGCGGCAGGGCCAGCAGCCAGAGCCACTGTTGGCTGACCAGCGCATAGGCGAGGATGCTCAACACCAGCAGGCTGCCGGCGTAATGCAGCCGGCGGCACACCGGGTTGCTGTGCTCGGCCAGGTAATAGGGATAGAAATCGGCGAAGCGGCTGAAGCGTTCGGCGGTTTGCGTACTCATCTCGCACCTCCTGTCATTGTGTTCCACGAGTCTAGAGCGGACGGCCGCGCAGGCCAGTGACAATGAGGGCCAGTCTAGTATCCTTGCGACACGGCGCCGCAGGCCCTGATCCGACAACAAGAAGACGCCATGAGCGAACCACGGACTACTTCATCGAGCTGGGCGCAGAGCATCGTCCAGGGACTGGAAATGGGCGGCGTCGACTGCCGCGCGCTGTTCCTCGAGCTGGACATGGATTACGCCGCGCTGGGCGACGCCGAGGCGCGCTTTCCGCAGGACGGCATGACCCGGCTCTGGCAGCGCGCGGTGGAGCTGTCCGGCAACCCGGCGATCGGCCTGAACATGGCGCGAGTGGTGCGACCCGGATCGCTGCATGTGGTCGGTTACGCGCTGATGTCCAGCCGCACGCTGATGGAGGGGCTGACTCGCCTGGTGCGCTATCAGCGAATCATCGCCGAGGGCGCCGACCTCAGCCTGCGCATGCTCCCCGAGGGCTGCGCGCTGACCCTGGCGATCCACGGCGATCGCCTGCCGCCGGCGCGACAGAGTGCCGAAGCCTCGCTGGCCTGCACGTTGGCATTCTGCCGCTGGATCAGCGCGGCGCCGCTGCGGCCGCTGAAGGTGTGCCTGCAAGGCCCGCCTCCGGCCGACGCGGAACCCTATCGCCAGGTATTCCAGGCGCCGCTGCAGTTCGATGCCGAGCACTACGGGCTGCTGTTCGAACGCGCCGATCTGGAAGTGCCGCTGCCGTCCGCCAACGAATCCCTGGCGCAGCTGCACGATCGCTTTGCCGGCGAGTACCTGGCGCGCTTTTCCGGCAGCCGGGTCGCGCATCAGGCGCGGCAGGTGCTCTGTCGTCTGCTGCCGCAGGGCGAGCCGCGGCGCGATGCGGTGGCGCAGGCGCTGCACCTCTCCGAGCGGACTTTGCAGCGCCGGTTGCAGGACGAGCGCACCAGCTTCCAGCAACTGCTCGACGACACCCGCCCGGATGCGCTGATCAACCTCGCCTTCTACTTCGACTGGTTCCAGCGCGAGGATGCCGATGCCACCCGCCTGGCCACCCAGGAACGTGCCGTCGAGCGGCTGGCCGAACTGTGCCAGTACCACCAGATCCTCCTGCTGCAGCCTTCCAGCTACCAGGTGTTCGACGGCACGCGGGCCACCGCCTACAGCGAGAAGGACGAGCCGCAGCCGCTGGGCCTGCGCGGACAGGCGCTCTGGCGCATCGAGCAGAGCGTGCGTGCGGCCTGTCCGCGGCACGTTCTGCTGCGGTTCGGCTGGCTGCTGGATGACAGCAAGGACGGCATTCTCGGTCGCTTCCTCGCCGCCGCCGAGACGCAGGAAGAGCTGCTGCTCGCCGATGACCGTCGCGGCAATCCGTGCCCGGTGGACGATGTCGCGCGGGTCATGCTCTCGGTACTGAAGCAGCTGGACTGCGCCGCGCCGCTGTGGGGCACCTATCACTATGGCGCCCATGAGGCGACGACTGCGCTAACCCTGGGCCAGGCGATACTGGCCGAGGCGCGGGCATTCCGCGCCTTCGCCATCGGCGATCCCTCGGCGCAGGCACACGCCGCCTGCACCGATGCCGCCGACGAGCCGCAGCACGCGGTGCTGGCCTGTCGCAAGATTCTCAATACCTTCGGCATCAAGCCGCGCGCCTGGCGCTCCGGCCTACCCTCTTTACTGGATCGTTTCTACCGCCATGTCTGACGCCCCCATTCTGGTCACCGGCGGCGCCGGCTTCATCGGCTCCCATCTGGTCGATGCCTTGCTCGCAAGCGGCAGATCGGTGCGTGTGCTCGATGATTTCTCCACCGGCAAGCGCAGCAACCTTCCGCTCGACAATGGGCGTCTGGAGGTGCTGGAGGGAAATGTCGCCGATGTCGATCACGTTCTTGCGGCGGTGGAAGGCTGCGTTGCCGTGGCGCATCTCGCTGCGGTGGCTTCGGTGCAGGCTTCGGTGGATGACCCGGTGGCTACGCACCGCAGCAACTTCATCGGCACCCTGAATGTCTGCGAGGCGATGCGGACCCACGGCGTGAAGCGCGTGCTGTTCTCCTCCAGCGCCGCGGTCTACGGCCAGAACGGCGAAGGCACGGCGATCGGCGAAGACACGCCGAAAGCGCCGCTGACCCCCTACGCGTCGGACAAGCTGGCCAGCGAGTACTACCTGGACTTCTACCGGCGCCAGCACGGTCTGGAGCCGGCGATATTCCGATTCTTCAATATCTACGGATTGCGCCAGGATCCTTCGTCGCCCTATTCCGGGGTAATCAGCATCTTCACCGAGCGCGCCGCCAAGGGCTTGCCAATCAGCATTTTCGGCGACGGCGAGCAGACCCGGGATTTCCTCTACGTGGATGATCTGGTGCGCCTGCTGATGCAGGCGCTGAGCGCTACGTCGGTCGAGGAAGGCGCAGTGAACGTCGGCCTGAATCAGGCGACCACGTTGCTGCAATTGCTTCAGGCTATCGGCAGCGTGCTGGGCGGCTTGCCGGAAATCACCCACTTGCCGGCCCGCTCCGGCGATATCCGTCACTCGCGCGCCGATAACACGCGCCTGCTGGGTCGCTACGAGCTCGGCCAGACGACCTCGATGCAAACGGGGCTGACGCGCTTGCTGGGTCGCTGAGTTTTTCTGCAGGCAAAAAAACAGGCGCCTAGGCGCCTGTTTTTTATTGCGACTCAGATTAGAACTTGTAGCCCAGGCCGATCATGTAGACCCACGGATCCACATCCACATCGACTTTGACACGGCCGACATCCGCGAGGTCGGTAGTTGCCTTGGTGTCGATGTCCATGTACCAGACGGAGGCGTTGAACAGCATGTTGTCGGTCAGCATGTAGTCAAAGCCGGCTTCGCCGGCCAGGCCCCAGGAGTTCTCAAGGTTCAGGTTGCTGAAGCCTTGGTCTTTACGGGTGCTAGTCAGGTCTTCATCGAAAAACCAGGTGAAGTTGACACCGGCGCCCACGTAAGGCTGGAATTTGGAGCTAGCGTCCAGCGGATAGTACTGAAGGAGCAGGGTCGGCGGCAGTTGCTTGATGTCAGCCAACTTGCCGTCCAGACCGCCAAGGCCTTTCACGCCGACTTCGTGCTGGAAGGGAGTTGCAGCGACCAGCTCGGCCCCGATGTGATCGGTGAGCATGTAAGTGAAGGTCAGGCCCAGTTGAGTGTCGCTGTCGACGGTGGCCTTCCCGCCAAGATTAGTACCGGCGGCTGCGCCACGGTCTACGCCGAGCGAACCGCTGTCTTCGTGCGGATCTACGGTAGCAGCGCCGGCGCGGACGATCAGGCTACCAGCTTCGTGTGCTTGAGCGAGCGGAGCGGCGAGAGCCATGGCCAGCACGCTAAGGGTGAACAGGGACTTGCGCATAAGTAACTCCAGTCGAGTCTGTGTTTGTATTGGCTGGAGGCTATGGTAGGGAGGCGGCTGAAAGGCTTGTTGATTTAGCTCAACGGATACTTTTGTAGGGTTGCGGCGCTTTGTCAGCGGTTTTACCTGGTATTGAGAGCCTTTCTCAGTGCGGCGAGATTACTGCTCTGGCATTTCGTAGGGATAGATCTTGCCGGCCTGCATGGCGTATCCGGACTCGGCCAGGTCGCTGTGGCTCTGCTCCACCTTCAGCGGCCCTTCGATCCAGAACGGCTGGTAGAGGGTGTCCAGCATCACACCGTTCTCGCTTTTCACGTGGACGATCTGGTTGGACGGCGGTGGCGGCACGTGGATGCAGGCGCCGAAGTAGGGTACGAGGAGGAATTCGGTCACGCGGCCTTCCTCGCTGACGTCCAGCGGCACGATGTAACCCGGCAGCTTCACCGCGACGCCATCCAGTTCGGTCACCGTAGGTTCGGATGGGCGCTGCTGCGCCACCGGCGGCGCCGATTCCGTCGCCAGCGCGTCGCCGAGTTGAGACAGGTCGTGCATCGCCACCGGCGGCGGAGCGGCCGGGGCATCCGCCGGGATCAGCGCCTCCCAGGTCAGCTCGCGCGGCGAAGCGGCGAATGTCGGGAGGCTCAGCGTGAGCAGCAGGATCAAGGTCGCGGGTGATGTCTTCATAGGCGGATGGTCAGGCCATCGGCCAGTGATTGTCGATAGGCGCGCCAGGCCGGCACGCTGCCCATCAGCAGCGCCGCGACGAGGATGCCGCCGAGCATCTGCCATTCATAAGCGCTCGGCAGCGACAGCGGCAGATAGAGCCCGTAGTTGCTCTGCACGAAGCCTTGGGCCGCGGCGATGCCTATGTAGAGCAGCGCGACGCCCACCACCACGCCGGCGGCGGCCAGCGCGAACGCCTCGACGATCAGTAGCCCGGCGATGTGCCAGGGCCGCGCGCCGACCGAGCGCAGGATGGCCATTTCCCGGCGCCGCTCGTTGAGGCTGGTTAGGATCGCCGTGAGCATGCCGATCAGGCCGGTCAGCACGACGAACAGCGAAACCATCAACAGCGCCTTTTCCGCCGTGCCCATCAGGCTCCAGAGCTCCTGCAGCGCTACGCCGGGCAGGATCGCCAGCAGCGGCTCGCCGCGGAACTCGTTGATCTCGCGCTGCACGGCGAAGGTCGCGACCTTGCTGTTGAGACCGAGCAGGAACGCGGTGATCGCCTTCGGCGTGAGGTCCATGTGCCGCGCCTGCTCGGCGCTGACCTTGCCCGCGCCGCGCGCCGGCACGCCGTTCTGCCAGTCGACGTGCAATGCCTCCATCCCGGCGAGGGAGATGTGCAGCGTGCGGTCCACCGGCGTGCCGGTGCGCGCGAGGACGCCGACCACGGTGAAGGGTTTGTCGGCGTGCTGCACCAGGCTGACGGTGGCGACGCCGTGGGCGAGGACGATCCGGTCGCCGAGCTTGTAGTGCAGCGAGTCGGCCACCTCGGCGCCGAGCACCACCTCGAACGGGTCGTCGGCGAAGGCGCGGCCGTCGCGCAGTTGCAGCGCCTGGCTGCGACCGTAGCGGTAGTGTTCGAAATACGCCTGGCTGGTGCCCATCACCCGGTAGCCGCGGTGCGAGTCGCCGAGGGAGATCGGGATCGCCCATTTCACCCGCGGGTTGGCGGCGAGGGTTTCGAAGCTGTCCCAGCGGATGTTGTTGGTCGCGTTGCCGATGCGGAACACCGAATACAGCAGCAGGTTGATCGAGCCGGAGCGGGCGCCGACGATCAGGTCGGTGCCGCTGATGGTGCTGGCGAAGCTGGCGCGCGCTTCGGTGCGCACGCGTTCGACGGCGAGCAGCAGCGTCACCGAAAGGGCGATGGCGAACATCGTCAGCAGTGCGGTGAAGCGGCGGTTGGCGAGGCTGGCCAGGGCGAGGCGGAACAGGTGCATCTCAGACTCCGGCGGGTTGGGCGGCGCGGTTGAGTTCGGCCAGCGACAGGCTGCGGTCGAACAGCGGCGCCAGGCCCTGATCGTGACTGACGAACAGCAGGCTGGAGCCGGCGGCGCGGCATTCGGCGAAGAGCAGTTCGAGGAAGGTTTCGCGGGTGTCGCTGTCCAGAGCCGAAGTCGGCTCGTCGGCGATCACCAGTTCCGGCTGGCCGATCAGCGCGCGTGCCGCGGCTACGCGTTGCTGCTGGCCGATCGACAGCGAGTCCGCGCGGCGCAGGTGCAGTGCCGCGGGTAGGCCGAGGTGTTCGAGCAGTTCGCTGGCGGCCTGCGTCACGCTGCCCTGGCGCTGTTGCGCGCGCTGGCTGCGCAGGCGCGAGAAACGGCAGGGGAGCTCGACGTTTTCCCGCACCGAAAGGAACGGCAGCAGGTTGAACTGCTGGAAGATGTAGCCGGTGTGATCGACGCGAAAACGGTCGCGCGTGCCGGCGGGCATCTCGCCGAGTTCCTCGCCGAGCAGGCGGATGCTGCCGCGCCCGGCCTTCTGCACGCCGCCGAGCAGGCCGAGCAGGGTGGTCTTGCCGCTGCCGCTGGGGCCGCGCAGGAAGAGGGTTTCGCCGCGTTCGAGGCGGAACTGCGGGATGTCCAGCAACTCCTCCTGGCCGGGCCAGGCGAAGCCGAGGTCGTTGAGTTCGAGCAAGGAAGTCATTGCACTGCCAGGCGGGTGGGTGAAGGGCGCGGGGCGACTGAGCTGCCCCGCGCAGGTTTCAGAAATTCAGCGTGGGGCTGGCCGGAGTGGCTTCGACGCCCTGCTGGCCGTTCGGGCCGATCAGTTGCACGTTGACCTTCTGGGTCGCCGGGAACTGGCTGAAGAAGGCCGAAAGATCGAGCGCCTTCAGCGCCTCGGGCGTGGCGCAGCTGAGCTTGTACTCGGCATCGACGTCGCTGTGTTCGTGGCTGGCGTGCTCGTCACCATCGTCATCGTGGTGCGCGTGTGCCTTGGCGTTGCCGAACAGCGGGCTTTCCAGTTCCTGCTCGGTGACGCTGCAACCGGCTGCGGCAGGCAGGCTGAACAGCGCCAGCGGTTTTTCCAGCAGGGCATGGGCGGCGGCGACCTTGGCCTTGTCGCTATCGCTGCTGGCGGCGTGTTCAAAGCCGACGATGTTCATCGCCGGGCTTTCCAGGTCAATTTCCAAGGTCTTGCCTTCCAGCGCCACATTCAGCGCGGCGACGCCGTGCTCGTGTTTGCCGAGGCTGCCATGTTCGTGGTCATGGTCGTCATCATGGGCCTGGGCGACGGCCAGGGGCAGCAGGGCGAAAGGCAGGGCAAGCAGAAGACGGCGCATCGGGGAAACTCCGGGTGTCTGAAATTTTCCGTTACGTTATAACAAGTTTTTGTCCGGCGCCAGCGTGATTTGGCGGGCGTGGTCGGCGCATGGGAGCATGCATGCTGGAAATGGAGAGGGCAGCATGGTGCGAATTCGCGGGAAGATCGGTGACTGGCCGGTGGATCTGACGCTGGAACTGGATGCGCAGGAGTGGGCGTTGCTGGCCGGGAGCGTCCAGATCGAAACGCCGGCACCGGAGGCCGCGAGCAGGGCGGCGCCGGTGGCGTCGGCCGAGGACAGCCGCTGGCAAGTGGCGCAGGATCTGCTGCGTCAGGCGCAGCAGATGGATGGCCCGCAGTTGCTGGCGGACCTCGCGGCGTTGGCGGGCAGCGTGCAGGCCGGCAAGCGCCTGTTGGTGCGCTTGCGGCATTGCCCGCAGGTGAAGCTGGAAAGCGGCGGCGAGACGCCGATCTATCGCTGGATCGAAGGCTGATTCAACGTGATCAGTAGATCGCCTGGTACAGGCGCCGACGGTAGGTGGTGACCAGCGGATGATCGCTGCCAAGCAGGTCGAACACCTGCAGCAGCGATTTGTGCGGCAGGCCGTCGGCATAGCTGCGGTTGCGCACGAACAGCCTGAGCAGCCCGTCCAGCGCCGCCTCGTACTGCTGGCGGGCGAGTTGCTGCACCGCCAACTGATAGGCCGCCTCGTCGTCTTCGGCGTTCTGCGCCAGGCGCGATTTCAGCGTCGCGGCGTCGGGCAGGTCGGCGGCCTGACGCAGGAAGGTCAGCTGCGCGCGGGCGCCGGACAACGCCTGCTTGTGCTCGTCGCCCTTGACCGCGCCAAGCACCGCCTCGGCCTCTTCCAGTTCGCCGCGTTCGGCCAGGCAGCGCGCATAGAGAATCAGCGCCGCGGCGTTCTCGTTGTCTTCTCCGAGCAGTTGCCTGAGCAGCGCCTCCGCCTCGCCGATGCGTCCTTCGCCGAACAGTGCTTGGGCGGCCTCCAGCGGGTCGGCGGCTTCCGGCGGTGGCATCTGCACGTGCGGTTCGAGCATCGCACGCACCGCCGATTCCGGCTGCGCGCCGGCGAAGCCGTCCACCGGCTGGCCGTCCTTGAACAGGACTACCGTGGGCAGGCTGCGAATGCCGAAACGGGCGACGATCTCCTGCTCGGCGTCGCAGTCGACCTTGGCCAGCAGCAGCTCGCCGCGATAGCTCTCGGCGACCTGCGCAAGCATCGGCATCAGCGCCTTGCAGGGCGCGCACCACTCGGCCCAGAAGTCCACCAGTACCGGCTTGTGGAAGGAGTTCTCGATCACCAGCTGTTCGAAGTTGGCGGCGCCGGATACGTCGAAGATATAGGGCAGGTCGCTCATGGATTGTCTCGGCAAGGCAGAAATTGGCTGAACTGAAAGCGGCTGCGCCGTCAGATGGCAGAACTATAAGTGGGGGCGCGGCGGTCGTGAAGCAAGTCTCGATCAGCCGTTACGCCGTGCGTGATACAGGCTGACGTGGCGGAATTCGGCGGGTTCTGCGAGGTCCGGCCAGGTACAGGCCTCCAACTGGTCGAGGTGCCGGTACAGCGGGTGCTGGAAGTCGCGGACCCGCGAATCGGCCACCAGCGCCTCGCGGCCGCGGCTGAGAAATTCGTCGAGCAGCGGCAGGTTGGCGCGATCGTAGAGCACGTCGGCGACCAGGATCAGGTCGAAGCGGTCGGTCTCGGCGAAGAAGTCGTCCGAATAGCCCAGCGTCACCTCGTTCAGCGCGGCGTTGGCCCGGCAGGCCTGCAGCGCCAGAGGGTCGAGGTCACAGGCGATCACTTCGGCTGCGCCAGCCCTGGCCGCGGCAATCGCCGCCACGCCGGAGCCGGCGCCGAAATCCAGCACGCGCTTGCCGCGCACCCATTCCGGCCGTTGCGCCAACCAGCGCGCCAGCACCAGGCCGCTGGCCCAGCAGAAACTCCAGTACGGCGGCTCGTCGAGAATCCGTCGGGTTTCCTCCGGGCTGAAGGCGCGCTGCATGTTCGCCGGATCGATCAGCCACAGCGACAGGTCGGTATCCGGCAGCCGCTGCGGCAGCAGGCGCGCATCGCCGAGCAGGTCCTCGATGGCCGCCTGCAGGGCCGGCCCCGGGTTCACGGCGCGACTTCCAGCTCCAGTGCGCCGAGCGTCTGGGTTTCCGCACGGGTAATGCGCTGCGGCGGCAGGCGCAGGGTCAGCACGCCGGATTCGGCGACGCGGGCACGCAGCTCGACACGTGCGTTGGGTGGGAAGGCCGCCGGGTTGAACGGCAGGCGAAACGGCAGCGCGCCGCCGGTGCCGGCCAGCTTGAGGCTGCCGATCAGACTCGGGAACGACAGTACCGCGGCCACGCCGAGCGACCAGACGTACGCCTGCGGCGTGCTCAGGTGCAGGATGATCGGCAGCGCGGTGAGCAGCACGGCGAACAGCGTCAGGCTGTGGAACGCCATGAACACCCAGCGCCGCGCCGCCAGCCCCTTGTAGTACAGCGGGTCGGTGATAGAGGCCAGCGCGGCGGCGCCGAGCAGGCCGGTGAACAGGGCCTGGCCGCTGTTCCAGGTGGTGGTGATGGCGAAGAACGGCAGGACGAAGAACAGGCTTTCCTGGTGGATCATCTGCGTCGCGTAGCGCAGCAGCGGTGGCGGCAGGTCGAAGCCGAACCAGCGCGCGGTGCAGCGGCGCAGGGTGCTCTCCAGCACCAGCCAGAGCCAGCTGACCAGCATGGTCACGGCGATCAGCTTGGCCAGGTTGGCCTGCCGGTCGACCAGCAGGAAGCTGGCCAGGCCGGAGACGAAGCCGAACACCGCGATGGCGCGCGGGAAGCGCCGCAACAGCTCGGTGACCAGACCGACCAGGCGCGTCATGCGAGTTTTCCAGAGGGACATGCGATTCTCGAATACGGGGCGTGGAAGGCCTGTCAGGCAGGGGGACAGCCGCTCAGCGCGGCTCGCGGTCTTCCCATTTGGGCACCACGGTGGGCTGCCAGGCGTCGAGCAGATCGAGCAGGCCGGCGGCGGAGTCGCCCCGTTGCAGCATGTCGCGATGCGGCGGGCGGACGAAACCCTCGTTCATCAGGTGATCGAGGAACGCGCTGAGCTTGGCGTAGAAACCGTTCACCTCGAACAGCCCGAGCGGTTTGGCGTGGTAGCCGAGCTGGCCCCAGGTCCACACCTCGAAGAGTTCTTCCAGGGTGCCAAGCCCGCCGGGCAGGGCGATGAAGGCATCGGCGAGTTCGGCCATCCGCGCCTTGCGCGCGTGCATGCCGTCGACCACTTCCAGGCGTGTCAGGCCGGGGTGGCCGATCTCGGCGTCGCGCAGGCTCTGCGGGATGATACCGATGACTTCGCCACCGGCCTCGAGCGCGGCGTCCGCGACTATGCCCATCAGGCCGACCGCGCCGCCGCCGTAGACCAGCGTCATGCCGCGCCGGGCGATTTCCGCGCCGAGACGCTCGGCGGCTTCGCGATAGACCGGGTCGCGGCCGGGGTTGGCACCGCAGAACACGCAAACGGAACGCAACGACATCATCTACTCCGTGGCAATCGAATGTGCACAGAGTAGCGGCCCGCGCCGTGCGCGGCCATGCTTTCAGACGAGTCGTTCGGCGACCGGGCAGTTGCCGCTGGCGGCGCAGGCGTAGGCAGCAAGTACACCGCGAAGTAATTCGTTGAGATACATCATTGCTCTCCTAAAGTGGCGTTGACGGTCTCATCCTATAAGGTCAGGGTATGCGCCACTCGTTGAGAATCTGTATCACCCCGATAGTCCGATGTGCGCAATCCGGGTGCGCAGTGCGAGCGATGTCGAGGCCCACGAAGCCAGGATCATCGCCTGCCACCGACGTCTTGCTGCGGCACGGCGTCTTTGCGACACGGCGCCGCAGGTGCTGTGTCACAGGCAGCTGCTCTGGCAGTCTTGACGGGATGACTCGCTGCCAATGCCCTACTGCCCAGGAGGCAAGATGATCCGCAAACTCGCAATCGCAACCCTACTCGCCGTCGCCAGCGCCCCGGTCTTCGCCGCCGAATGCAAAGTCGATGTCGAAGCCACCGACCAGATGACCTTCAACACCAAGGCCGTGCAGATCAGCAAGAGCTGCAAGCAGTTCACCGTGAACCTGAAGCACGTCGGCAAGCTGCCGAAGAACGTGATGGGCCACAACTGGGTGCTGACCTCCGCCGCCAACGAGCAGCCGGTCGCCACCGATGGCATGTCCGCCGGCCTGGACAAGAACTACATCAAGGAAGGCGACGACCGCGTCATCGCCCACACCAAGGTGATCGGCGGTGGCGAAAGCGACTCCGTGACCTTCGATGTGTCCAAGCTGGCCGCCGGCACCGATTACGCGTTCTTCTGCTCGTTCCCGGGCCACGTCGCGATGATGAAGGGCACGGTCACCCTGGTCGACTGAGTCGTCCATCGATCGAAAGAAGGCCGCCCGAGGGCGGCCTTTTTCATGCCCGGTGTTTCTGCAGAACAGGCGCACACCTTGCAGTCATTCCTTTTTTTCCTGCTGGATTCAGACCCGCTGGAGCATCCAGCGGACGAAATCGCGCACCTTGGGAAGCTCCGCCATCTGTTCCGCGTAGGCCAGGTAATAGGCATTGGGGCTGCTCATCGCGTGGTCCCAGGCAATCACCAGCTTGCCCTCGACAAGTTCCTCCTCGACCAGGAAACGCGGCAGCAGGGCCACGCCGCAGCCGACCTGGGCGGCGCGAATGCACATGTAGAAGCTGTCGAAACGCGGCCCGTGATAGCTGTGTTCGGTGTGCAGGCCCTGGCCGAGGAACCAGTCGTGCCAGGCTTCCGGGCGACCGGTGTTCTGCAGCAGGACGAAATCGGCGAGTCGGGTCGGATCGTCCAGCGGCCGTTCGGGCAGCAGCCCCGGTGCGCACACCGGGATCATCTCCTCGTCGAACAGGCGCACGCATTCGGCGCCGGGCCGAGCGCCCTGGCCGAAGTAGAAGGCCAGATCGCTGCGGCCCTGGACCAGATCGTCCGGCTCGCGCTCCTGGCGCACGTCCAGGTGGATCTGCGGATACTCCAGGCGCCAGCCCTTGAGCCGCGGTACCAGCCAGCGCGCGGCGAAGGTGGGCGGCGCGCAGACGCGCAGCACCTCGGTCTCGCCGCCGTAGGAGCGCAGGTAATGGGTCGACATCTCGATCTGGGTGAGGATCTTGCGCACCTCGTCGAGGTACAGCGATCCCGCCGGGGTCAGCTGCAGGCGGCGGCGTACGCGGCGCAGCAGCAGGTGCTGGATCTGCTCTTCGAGCTGGGCGACCTGCTTGCTCACCGCGCTCTGGGTCAGGCTCAGCTCCTCGGCGGCGCGGGTGAACGACAGGTGCCGCGCCGCCGCCTCGAAGCATTGCAGCGCGGTGAGCGAGGGCAGGTTGCGTTTGTTGAGCATGACGATTCCGGGCGGGCAACGGGTTTGCATGAGCGAATGGAATGATAACTGGAACNNCGCCCCCCCCAGCCGCTATTACTAAGGTATCCCTCGTCACCGATTTCAGGAGTTCGCATGCTCGGCCCATTGTTCGACCGCCTGGGGCTTTCCCCGCAACTGACCGCGCAAGGCGATCTCGCCGTGCACACGCCCATCGATGGCAGTCTGATCGGCAGCGTCCGTCTGCAGGGCGCGGCCGATGCCGAGCAGGCGGTGGGCCGCGCCGAGCGTGCGTTCCAGGC
>DIEE01000179.1 GCA_002418465.1 Pseudomonas sp. UBA5782
CCAGCAGGTCGTAGGCGAGCAGTGCCACCGGCGCCTGTTGCAGCACCTTGGCGGTCAGCGTCTTGCGGCCGATGCGTTGCTGTAGCAGGGCGAAAGGCTGCACGGCAAAGCGCTTGAGTGCCTCGCTGTCGGCTTGGGTCGTATCGGCGAGCGCTTCGGGCGCGCCTTTCCAGACCACGATCTCGCCGTCGATCACCGTGCCATCGGGCAGGCCTGCGGCCAGCGCTTGCAGTTCGGGGAAGCGCTCGCTCACCAGCTCCTCGCCGCGCGACCAGACCCACAGCTGGCCTTCGCGCTTCACCAGTTGCGCGCGGATGCCGTCCCATTTCCATTCCACCAGCCAGTCCGCCGGCGCGCCGAGCTGGGCATCGAAGTCTTCCAGCGGCAGTTGCAGCGGGTGGGCGAGGAAGAACGGATACGGCTGGCCGCCGCGCTGCGCGTGCTCGTCGGCGGATTCGGCGGCGATCAGCGCGCGGTAGCCCTCGGCGCTGGGCCGGTGCGACAGATCGGTGTAGCCGACCAGCCGTTGCGCCACGCGCTTGGCGTCGATTTCGCCGACGCCGGCCAGGGCGCGGGTCACCAGGAGCCTGGAGACGCCGACGCGGAAAGCGCCGGTGATCAGCTTGATGCAGACCATCAGGCTGCGTCGGTCGAGCTGCGCCCAGAGCGCCGGCAGGCGCGCGGCCAATTCTTCGGGCGGCAGGCCGCGCAGCGGCAGCAGCTTGTCCTGCATCCATACGGCGAGCCCCTCGTCGGAGCTGTGCGGCGCTTCCGGCAGCAGCAGCGAAATGGTTTCGGCGAGGTCGCCGACCGCCTGGTAGCTCTCCTCGAACAACCACTCCGGCAGCGCCGCCGCCTGCATCGCGGTTTCGCGCAGCAGCCGGCTCGGCACCAGCTGGCGCGGCCGTCCGCCGGAGAGGAAATACACCGCCCAGGCGGCGTCCGCGGCGGGCACCTGCTGGAAGTAGAACTGCATGGCGGCGAGCTTGGCGTTGCTCGAGGTGGTGGCGTCGAGGCGCGCGTAGAGGTCGGCGAAGGCTTTCATCGGCGCGCCTGCGCGGTCGGATTGCGCGTCATGTCGGCTCCGCCGGGCTGTCGTCTTCCTCGCCGTATTCGGTCTCGAAGCCCTGGGCGTCGAGACCCTTCTGCTCGCGCAGGTAGCGCACCAGCACCGCCACCGAGCCGTGGGTGACCATCACCCGTTCGGCGCCGGTCTGCTCGATGGCCCACAGCAGGCCGGGCCAGTCGGCGTGATCGGAGAGCACGAAGCCGCGATCCACGCCGCGCCGGCGGCGGGTGCCGCGCAGCATCATCCAGCCGCTGGCGAAGGCATCGGAGTAATCGCCGAAGCGGCGCATCCAGGTGCTGCCGCCGGCCGAGGGCGGGGCGAGGACGATGGCCTGCTTGAGGCGCGCATCGTTCTTCTTCAGGTCGCCGGCATAGAGGGTTTCCGGGATGCGGATGCCGGCCTCGCGATAGACCCGGTTGAGCGGCTCCACCGAACCGTGGGCGACGATCTGGCCGATGCTTTCATCGAGGCCGTGGAGAATCCGCTGGGCCTTGCCGAAGGCGTAGCAGAACAGCACGGAGGGGCGCCCGGCGGCGGCGTTGGCGCGCCACCAGTCGTTGACCTCGGTGAAGATCTGCGCCTGCGGCTGCCAGCGGTAGATCGGCAGGCCGAAGGTCGATTCGGTGATGAAGGTGTGGCAGCGCACCGGTTCGAACGGCGCGCAGGTGCCGTCCGGTTCGACCTTGTAGTCGCCGGAGGCGACCCAGACTTCGCCGCGGTATTCCAGGCGCACCTGCGCCGAGCCGAGCACGTGGCCGGCGGGGTGGAAGCTCAGGGTGACGCCGTGGTGTTCGAGGCGCTCGCCGTAGGCCAGCGTCTGCAGCGGCATGTCGGCGGCGATGCGCGAGCGCAGTATGCCTTCGCTGTCCGCCGCGGCCAGGTAATGGCCCATGCCCCAGCGCGCGTGGTCGCCGTGGGCGTGGGTGATTACCGCGCGCTCCACCGGGCGCCAGGGGTCGATGTAGAAGTCGCCGGGTGGGCAGTAGAGTCCTTCGGGGCGGGCGATGACGAGGTCCATGGGGCTCTGCGCTGACGGGCTTGTCAGGTTGGAGCGGCCGTGGCGCGGCGAAGTTCGTCGCGTTGACCGGCGGCGCACCCGCCTGCGCAGGATGCGCCTTTTAAGCGCGGATCATTTCGCCGGCAGCAGGTACAGGCGCTTGTTGCCGTAGGCGCGGTCGAGGTTTTCCGCCTTGAACGGGAAGGTCTGGTACTGCGCCTTGAGCCAGGCGTCGATGCCGTCCGCGTAGTTCTTGCTGGTCGGGTTGCCGGATTGCCCGGAGCTGTTGACGCCCATCAGCGGCTCGTCGCGGCCGAAGTCGACGACGATGCGCATGGCCGGCACCAGCCAGGTGTCGAAGTCCGAACCCCAGTGGTAGGCGGAGACGTTCAGCGTGCTGTGGTCGCCGCCCGCCATGTACGGGCCGCGGTCCAGATAGCCCTTGATCGCGTCGATCTTGGCGCGTTCGCCGGCGGCCATGTGCGGCGCCATCTTGCTGGCGTCGCTGGCCCAGGTGTAGGTGTGCAGCTTGCCCCACTGCCAGGCCTTGCGGTCGCTGCCCAGCTTGCTCTCGGTGAAGGCGACGGCGGCGGCCAGGCTGCGCGCGAGGATCGCCGGCTTGTCTTCCTTCTGCGGCGTGCTCACGTCGTCCCAGAACGGGCTGTCGACGCGGCCGAGCAGGTGGTCGGCCTGCGCCGAGTAGGAGCTGTCGGCGGTCTGGACCAGGGCTTTCCAGGCCGGACTGGTGTCCGGGCCGAGTTCGTCGAGGAAGGTATTGCGCGCGCTTTCGTAGAGGAAGGCCTCGTACAAAGCGGCATCGGCCGAGGTGGCCGCGAGCTTGCCGTCGAAGGCGCGCAGGCGGTCCAGCGCTTCGCGCGCCTTGCCGCGCTGGTCGGCGGGCAGGGCGTCGATGGCTTTGTTCAGCGGCCCGGCCATCAGCGGTTCCTCGAACATCGCCTTGAGCTTGGCGGCGAACGGAGTGGTCTGGTCGTACTGCATGGCGACCATGCCCTGCGCGTCCTGCTTGCCGCGCCCGGCGAGTTCGGCGATGCGCTCGGCGCGTTCCGGGTAGTACCAGGAGTTGGACAGCTGCACGCCGTAGCCGCCCTGCACGGTGCGGTTGTTGGCGGTGCCCAGCCAGCCCTGCGGCGGGTCCTGGTCATAGGGGAAGAGCATCGGATCGGCGTAGCCGTCCCAGCCGTAGCGGTCGTCCCAGCCCGGCGAAGGCATCAGGCCGCGGCCCAGGCGACGGTTCGGGTAGCGCCCGGTGACCTGCCAGCCGATGTGCTCGGCGTCGGCGAAGACTATGTTCAGCGCCATCGCCTGCACGCCACGGGTGACGTCGAAGGCCTGCTCCACCGACTTGGCGCGCGACAGGTCGAAGAAGGCGTCGAGGGTCTTGTCGGCCTCCAGCTGGATGCTCTTCAGCGCAAGGCCGTAGCCGCTGGACAGCTGCAGCGGTTGCAGCGGGTTCTTGCGCTCGCCCAGCACGCTGTTCAGCAACGGGCCGTTGCGGGTCTCGTAGATGGTTTCGCGGACCGGCTTCTGGCCCTTGATGAAGAAGGTCTCGCTGCGCTCGCGGGCCGGCTGCCACTTGCCGTTGACCTGGTAGTAGAGGTGGCCACCTTCCTTCTTCACCTTCTCCAGGAACAGGTCCTGGTTGTCGCCCATGACCATGGTCATGCCCCACGCCAGCTTGCCGTTGAAGCCGGCGACCACCGCCGGCACACCGGCGATCGAGACCCCGGCGGCGTTGTACTTGGGCGAGCGGATCTGCACGAAATTCCACAGCGACGGCATCGACAGGGGCAGATGCGTGTCGTTGGCCAGCAGGCTCTTGCCGCTGCGGCTCTTGTACGGCGCGATCGCCCAGTTGTTGGAGGCGGCGACGCCGAGCATGTTCAGGCTGGCGACCTGCGCGGCGGCGGAATCCACGGCGGCGAGGCCGGGAATCTGACCTCCGAGGTTGAGGCCCTTGAGCTTGTCCGCTTCGTCGAACGGCAGCGCTTCGTCCGGATAGGTCGGCAGCAGCCAGGCGAGCTTGTCGCTGCCGACCTTCTGCGCCAGCACCAGGGAAGAGATTTCCTCCTGCAGGTTCACCGCCAGGCCGAAGTTCAGCAGGCAGAACACCAGTACCGAGTCTTCCGGCTTCCAGTAGGCCGGCTTGTAGCCGGACTCGGAGAGGTCCATCGGCAGCTTGTCGCGGTAGCGATAGAGGTAGGCGTTGACCCCTCGCGAATACACCTCGAAGAACTGCTTGAGGCGCGGCGAGGCGTTTTTGTAGAGCACCTCGGCGCTGGCGCGCAGATTCACCGCGCGCATGAAACGGTCGATCTCCAGCGCGCCGGGGCCGGCCATCTCCGACAGCCGCCCCTCGGCCATCAGGCGCATGCCGACCATCTGGCTGAGGCGGTCGCTGGCGTGCACGTAGCCCAGGGCGAACAGCGCGTCGTGGAAGTTGCCGCTCTCGATCAGCGGCATGCCCAGGGGATTGCGTCGCACCACCGCGCTTTCCGCCACGCCCTTGATGCGCAGCACGCCCTGGTCGGGCGCCACGCTGGCGGCGTAGCGGCTGTCGAGCATGGACTGGCAACCGGCGAGGCCGAGCAGGGCACCGAAACCCAGGCCAAGGGACACACCGGTCAGCGGACGGAACAGGCGAAAGCGCATGCGAAAAGCCTCTTGCAGCGAAGACGATAGGAAGAGGTGGAGGAAGAAAAATGCATTCCGGCCAGCCTAGCAAAAGCGATGGAGACCGGCAGCGGCGACGCGCCGCGAAGGCGAGCTAAGGTAGTGAGCGGCGTGGCGGCTGGCAAGGGGCGCAGGGAGCAAATTTGCCGGCGTTTGGCGAGCGGATTGCGCGATGTTCGACAGGGTTGTGCGAGGAGGGGCAGGCAGCCGGATCCCCGGCTGCCCGGGGGCGCGTCAGGCGCCGTGGCACTTCTTGAATTTCTTCTCGCTGCCGCACGGGCACGGGTCGTTGCGACCGACGTCCTTCAGCGGGTTGCGCGCAGGTTCCTGGTGCGCGTGACCGCAGTCCGGACCGTGTACGTGAGCGTGGTGGTCATGATCATGGTCGTGATCGCAATCGGGACCATGGACATGCGGTTCTTGGGACATGGAAAGCTACTCCGGTAGGTAATCGCCGGGGATTATCTCGCCAATGCGCAGAACCTGCACGTTGTGGCCGAAGATTCCGGTCTTCACCTCGCCCTTGAGCCGGTAGTGGATCGGCGCGTCCGGCTCTTCGAGCATCTTCACCATGCCTTTGACGTGGCGCCAGAGGTTGGTGGTCACCGGAATCTCGAAAGTCTCGTGACCGTGCGCCGGCACGCTGACGTGCTGGTTGAATTCGCCTTCGGCGAGGGGGATGTCGTTCAGATAGATGTCATAGATCAGCCCGCGCACCGACAGGCTCACCGGGTTCGGGTTGTCGATGCGGAAACGCAGCAGGAAGCGCTGCTCCAGCAGCCGCGCCTTGACCACCTCGACCTTGACCAGGCGAACCTCGGGGTCCTTCAGTGCGTCACGGAACCAGCTCGAGCAACCCACCTGGCTGGCGCTCAGGGTGAACAGCGCCAGCAGGGCGAGAATTCTTGCAAGGTGAACCTGGTAAAACATGCCAGTACTCCGATTGACGGCTGAGTGTGTAACAAGCAACTGCTTGGCTGCAATCGGTTGTAGGGGGAAAAAAAGCTGCGCCATACTGGGTACGGTTTTTACAGGAGTTTCACTCATGAAGCTTTACGAGATCGCTTTCAGTGGCCGCTTGCTGCCCGGCGCGCAACCCGACGCCGTCAAGGCCAACCTGGCGCGCTTGTTCCAGGCCGACGCGCAGCGCATCGCGCTGCTGTTCTCCGGCCGGCGCATGGTGATCAAGAACAATCTCGACGAAGCGGCGGCGGAAAAGTACCGCGTTGCCCTCGAGCGCGCCGGCGCGCTGGCCGAGGTAAGCGCGATGGACGTGGATATCGAAGAAGTCGAAATGGCGCCGCCTCCGCCGATGCCGGCGGCCGAAGCGCAGGGCGGCTCCGCGCCGGTACGCCGCCTGCAGGTGGCGCCGCGCGACGAGTACATGGCGGCCTTCGTCGATGTCGAGGCACCGGACTTCGGCATCGCGCCGATCGGTGCCGACCTGCAGGACCGCAAGCCCGAACCGCAGGCGCCCGCGGTTGATCTCTCCGGCTTCAGCCTGGCGCCCGTCGGCAGCGACATGGGCCAGTCCAAGGCGCCACCCGCCGCGCCCGCGCCGGATGTCTCGCACATCAAACTGCAGTAATCCTCAGAAGAAACCCGCACAGCACTTCTTGAATTTCTGCCCGCTGGCACAGGGGCAGGGATCGTTGCGCCCGGCGTTCAGGGCCACGCCGGGATTGATGAAGTACCAGTGGCCGGCGTTCTGCACGAAGGCCGAGCGCTCGTGCTGGGCATGCTCGCCCTTGCCGTCGTGCCAGCGCGCGACGAAGGTGACGAAGGCGTGCTCGGGCTGGCCGCCGAGCACTTCGCTGCTTTCCACCTGCAAGCCCAGCCAGGTGCTCTGCGCGCTCCAGGCGGCCATCGCCTCGCGGTCCAGCGCCGACTGCTGGGCGGGAAGGGTGGTCGCCACCAGGTGATCGATCAGCCCGAGCACGTAGGCGCTGTAGCGACTGCGCATCAGCTGCTCGGCGCTGGGGGCCGGGGTGCCGGCGTGGTAACGGCCGCAGCATTCGATCAGCAGGCTGCCGCTGCCGCAGGGACAACTGGGACTCATGGCATCACCACCAGTATTTGCCGAAGTTTTCCGGGTTGGCCCAGAACCGCGCGTTCAGCCAGTCCGGGACCTGCTTGTAGTCATGTAGATCATAGGTGAACAGGGTGAGGACCTGCTCGTCGCGGCGGAAGCGCTCGCTGGCCTGCATGGCCAGCGAATAGAAATCCGTGGCCTGCCAGTCGCAGGCGCTCAGGTCGACCAGCACGGCCAGTCGATTCGCGTTCAGGTTGCGGATGCCGCCGAGCAACTCCAGGCCGCTGCGCTTGGGCATGTGCTCCAGGCAATCGGCGATCACCGCCAACTCATAGCGTTGCGCTGCGATGGCCGCCGGCAGCGGGCCGGGCGCCACGTAATCTATCTGGCAGCTCGGGTGCGTATCGCGGTAGGCTTGCAGGGCTGGCAGATCGCTGGCGCCCGCTACCAGCAGGCGTTCAGGGGCCTGGCTTTCCAGTAATGCAGCCAGAGCTTGTTGGGGCGTTCTTTGCGAAAAGCTTTCCGACATTGGGGAACCTCAGCGTGAAGCGGAGAGACTAACGTCTCGAACCCTCATGGCACAGGGCCAGTTGCCCACCGCCTGGCGGACTTATAAAAGCGTTGCCATCCAAAGTGTCGGCATACGATCCGATTCTTCCAAGGAGACTTCACATGAGCATGTTAAGGAAAGCTGTACCGCTGGTCCTGATTTCCGGCGTTCTGACCGGTTGTGCCGGTGTACAGAAATCCGACTGGCCGGTGTGCGCGGCAGTCGGTGGCGTCACCGGCGCCGCTCTGGGCGCCATTGAAAGCAGTGCCTACGCAGGTTGGGGCGTGCTGGTAGGCGGCGCTACCGCTGCTGCCTATTGCTGGGTCCACGGCCAGGGTGAAGAAACCGTCGCCTACGTCGAAGAGACTCCGGCCCCGGCACCCGCTCCGGCTCCGGAACCGGCTGCCGAAGCCGTTCGCGTTGAACTCGACGTGAAATTCGACTTCGACAAGGCCACCGTGAAATCGGAAAGCATGGGCGATATCCAGAACCTGGCCGACTTCATGAAGCAATACCCGCAGACCACCACTGTTGTTGAAGGCCATACCGACTCCGTCGGCACCGACGCCTACAACCAGAAACTGTCCGAGCGCCGCGCTGGTGCCGTTCGTGACGTCCTGGTCAACAAGCTGGGTGTGTCCGGTGCTCGTGTCGAGTCCGTCGGTTACGGCGAGTCGCGTCCGGTTGCCGATAACGCTACCGATGCTGGCCGTGCCATCAACCGTCGCGTTGAAGCCGCTGTGGAAGCCGAAGCCAAGTAATTGCGCTGAGGTCGCGCCGGCTTCGGTCGGCGCTCCACGAAGAGACCCCGCCTCGGCGGGGTTTTTTTATGCCCGGGCAATGCCTCGGGCGAAACCATCGGCTAGCATCGCGGCAGGCGTGGGCCTGCTACGCCGATCATGGAGAAGGAAAGCGGATGAAACTGTTGAGCCTGCTGGGCAAGGCGATCGTGCTGGCGTTCTGGCTGGTGCTGCTGGTGAACCTGGCGCAGCCCTTCGCGGCGCCCTTCGCGCTGCTGCTGAACCTCTGCGGCGTGCTGTTCCTGGTCGCGCACCTGATCGAGGTGCTGGTCTTCCGCGCGCGGCTGCATGGGCGCCCGAAGCCCTGGTCGGACCGCCTGCAGATCATGCTGTTCGGCGTGTTCCATCTGCTCGCGCTGCGCCCGGCGAAACCCGCCAAGTAACGATCAGAAGCTCGGTCGCGCGGCGACGATCGCCACCAGCGCCAGGCCGAGCAGCAGGTTGAAGCCCACCAGGCGACGAATCCTGCCCAGTGCGGCGCCACCCGCCGGCCAGTCCTGCGCATCCACCGCCTGGCGCAGCGCCGGCAGTTGCAAAAGCTGCACGCGCAGGAACAGCGCGAGCATCACCAGGTACAGGCCGATCATCACGTGCACGTAGCGCGGCGCGGTCTCGAAGCCGGTGAAGCGCAATTGCAGCAGGCCGATACCGCTGATCGGCAGAATCAGCACCGCGACCCAGACCCAGAGGAAGAAGCGGCGGAACACCTCGAGCCAGAGGCGCAGCCGTTGCGGCGGCTCCAGTACCGCGCCGGTCGCGGGGCGCAGGATCATCCAGGCGAAGAACATGCCGCCCACCCAGACCAGCGCGGCGAGCACGTGAAGGGCGTAGGTCGATGCGTAAAGAGTCATTCGGCAATCTCCGCTGGCACAGGTGAAAACGCGCGCTATCATAGCGGCCCGCTCGAAACACTGAAAATTTATCCAGCCCTGCCGGCATCCGACGCCCATGCTCAGCACCGAACTCAAGTCCCAGATCCAGGGCGCCTATTCCCGTTTTCTCGAAGCCAAGGGGCTCAAGCCGCGCTATGGCCAGCGCCTGATGATCGCCGAGGTGGCGAAGGTGCTCGGCGCGATTTCCACCGACGACGAGAACCGCCGTGACAGCGATCCGGCGGTGGTGGCGGTCGAGGCGGGCACCGGCACCGGCAAGACCGTGGCCTACGCGCTGGCGACCATTCCCATCGCCAAGGCGGCCGGCAAGCGCCTGGTGATCGCCACTGCGACGGTCGCGCTGCAGGAGCAGATCGTGCACAAGGATCTGCCGGACCTGATGCGCAACAGCGGGCTGAACTTCAGCTTCGCTCTGGCCAAGGGCCGCGGGCGCTACCTGTGTCTTTCCAAGCTGGACATGCTGCTGCAGGAAGGCCAGGCGCAGAGCGCCACCGCGCAGTTGTTCGAGGAGGAGGGCTTCAAGATCGACGTCGATGAGAACAGCCAGAAGCTGTTCAACCAGATGATCGAGAAGCTCGCCGGCAATCGCTGGGACGGCGACCGCGATTCCTGGCCCGAGGCGCTGGAGGACCAGCACTGGGCGCGGCTGACCACCGACCACAGCCAGTGCACCAACCGGCATTGCCCGAATTTCCAGCAGTGCGCTTTCTACAAGGCGCGCGAAGGCATGACCAAGGTCGACGTGATCGTCACCAACCACGACATGGTGCTCGCCGACCTCGCGCTCGGCGGCGGCGCGGTGCTGCCCGATCCGCGTGACACGCTCTACGTGTTCGACGAAGGCCACCACCTGCCGGACAAGGCGATCGGCCACTTCGCCCATTTCACCCGCCTGCGTTCCACCGCCGACTGGCTGGCGCAGATGGAGAAGAACCTGATCAAGCTGCTCGCCCAGCACCCGTTGCCGGGCGAACTCGGCCGGCTGATCGAGAAGGTCCCGGAGCTGACCCGCGAGCTGCGCAGCCAGCAGCAGTTCATGTTCGCCGCCTGCGAGCAGCTCGCCGACTTCAAGGCCGGCGAGGACATGGAAGGCCGCGAGCGGCCGCGCCATCGTTTCGTCGGTGGCCTGGTGCCGGAGCACCTGCGCGAGCTGGGCATCGAGTTGAAGAAGGGTTTCTCCCAGCTCACCGACGTCTTCACCCGCCTGGCCGAGCTGCTCAAGCAGGCCATGGACGGCGAGCCCGGCCTGGGCATCGCCAGCCACCAGGCGGAAGAGTGGTACCCGCTGTTCGGCAGCCTGCTGGCGCGCGCGCAGGGCAACTGGGAGCTGTGGACCGCGTTCACCGTCGAGGACCCGGAAAACAGCCCGCCGATGGCGCGCTGGCTGACCCTCGCCGACAGCGGCGCGCTCTACGACATCGAGGTCAACGCCAGCCCGATCCTCGCTGCCGAAACCCTGCGTCGCAACCTGTGGAACGTCGCCTACGGCGCGCTGGTGACCTCGGCGACGCTGACCGCGCTGAGCACCTTCGACCGCTTCCGCATGCGCGCCGGGCTGCCGAAGGCCGCGGTCACCGCCATCGTGCCGAGCCCGTTCCACCATGCCGACGCCGGCGTGCTGCGCGTGCCGGACCTCAAGGCCGATCCGCGCGACGCCGCCGCGCACACCGCGGCGATCATCCGCGAGCTGCCGCAGATGGTGGAGGGCGCGCGCGGCACGCTGGTGCTGTTCTCCTCGCGCAAACAGATGCAGGACGTCTTCGACGGCCTCGAGCGCGACTGGCGCAAGCGCGTGTTCATCCAGGGCAACCTGTCCAAGCAGGAAACCCTGAACAAGCACAAGGCGCGGGTCGACGACGGCGAATCCAGCGTGCTGTTCGGCCTGGCCAGCTTCGCCGAGGGCGTCGACCTGCCGGGCGCCTACTGCGAGCACGTGGTGATCGCCAAGATTCCCTTCGCCGTGCCGGACGATCCGGTGGAAGCGGCGCTGTCGGAGTGGATCGAGGCGCGCGGCGGCAACCCGTTCATGGAAATCGCCGTGCCGGACGCCTCGCTGCGCCTGATCCAGGCCTGCGGTCGCCTGCTGCGCACCGAAGCCGACCGCGGCACCATCACGCTGCTCGACCGTCGCTTGGTCACCCAGCGCTACGGCAAGGCGATTCTCAACGCCTTGCCACCTTTCCGTCGGGAAATAGCCTGACGGTCACCCTCTGCTGCACCCACGGATTGGGCATTCTTTCCCGACACTGTTGTCTACTGCCGGTCGTAATGGAGATACCGCCTCATGATTCACCGCTCGTTGTCCACGTTGTTCGCCCTGTTGCTGAGCGCCCCGGCGCTCGCCGCGTCCGAGCCCGCCGCCGCACCGGTCGCGGTTCCTGAGCCGGCGCCGCAGGTGCTGTTCAACTTCGTCCGCCCCACCGATGTGGTGAAGGTGCAGACCAACGATGCGTTCTTCCCCGAGCTGACGGCCGAAAGCACCCCGGAGGGCGAAATCCTCCGTCGCCTGGTGTTCAACCCCGCGCCGAAGCCGAGCCTGATCCTCACCCCGCAGCAGGGCACCTGGGACTGGTCGCAGGTGCGCGCCATGAGCCTGCGGCTGCAGAGCGCGATGGACTGGGCGCTGACCGTCGACGTGCGCATCGAGAGCGCCGACGGCAAGGCGCTGACCACCCGGATCGCCCTGCCGGCCGGCCCGGCGCAGACCCTGCTGGTGCCGCTGCAGGCGACCTCGCCGAGGGCGCAGGGCATGCGCGCCGGGGTGCCGATGCCGTGGATGCGCGGCGATCAGAAGATCCTTCTGACGGATACCGTCGAGGGTGAGCTCAACGCTGCCCAGGTCAGCTCGGTGACGGTTTCCCTGAGCAATCCGGACGTGGCGCAGAACGTCCTGCTCGGCCGCTTCGGCGTGCGCGGCGACCAGGATTTCCGCGAGGCTTACCAGGGCATCGTCGACGGCTTCGGTCAATACACGCGCGGCAACTGGCCGGAGAAGGTCAAGAGCGACGAGCAATTGCGCGCCGCCGCGGCGAAGGAAGCCGAGCAACTGAAGAAGTGGCAGCAGCAACTGCCCGAGCAGGACCGCTACGGCGGCTGGCTGCGTGGCCCGTCGTTCCCGGCCAAGGGCTTCTTCAACACGGTCAAGCAGGACGACCGCTGGTACCTGGTGACGCCGGACGGCCATCCGTACTTCTCCCTTGGCGTCAACGCGGTGACCCAGCAGCAGAGCCAGACCTACATCGAAGGTCGCGAAAGCATGTTCAGCGACCTGCCGGCCGCCGACGGCCCGCTGGCGCCGTTCTACGGCAAGGGCGACAACCGCAGCGACACCGGCGCCAACAAGGGCCGCGCCTACGCCAACGGACGCTGGTTCGACTTCTACAACGCCAACCTGGAGCGTCAGTACGGCGAGCTGCCGTCCGCCGGCTCCAGCGAGTGCGTCGGATGCACGCCGGCGGCGCTCAGCGCGGATTCGTCGGCGCCGGCGCCGAAGCCGGAAGTGGTGGCGCCGGGTAGCCAGACGCAACTGGCCACGCCGGCCTCCGGTGCCGCC
>DIEE01000181.1:0-4705 GCA_002418465.1 Pseudomonas sp. UBA5782
CCATTTGCCTTTCTCGAGATCCTTGTAGTTCTCGAAGAAGTGCTTGATCTGCTCGATCAGCAGCGGCGGGAGGTCGGTGTATTCCTGGACGTCCTTGTAGATGGTGCTCAGCTTGTCGTGCGGGACGGCGATCAGTTTGGCGTCGCCGCCGGCTTCGTCGGTCATGTGCAGCACGCCGACCGGACGCGCGCGGATCACCGAGCCCGGTGCCACCGGATAGGGGGTCACTACCAGCACGTCGAGCGGGTCGCCGTCGTCGGCCAGGGTGTGCGGGATGAAGCCGTAGTTGGCCGGGTAGAACATCGGCGTGGCCATGAAGCGATCGACGAACAGGCAATCGGTGTCGTGATCGATCTCGTACTTGATCGGCGCGTGATTGGCCGGGATCTCGATGGCGACGTAGATGTCGTTGGGCAGGTCTTTGCCAGCCGGAACCTTGCTGTAGCTCATGGGGTGACTCCCGGTATTAGGGCCAAAAAGTGGGCCGGATTATAGGCACATTCAATCGGCGATACCACGCCATTCAGCCTTTGGTCGGGGTTGTCCGAGACCATCGTTCAGTGCCGTTCGCGGTAGTCCGGATGCTCCGCCTGCAGGCGCTTGAGGCGGGCCAGCGGGTCCTGGCGGTAGAAGCGTGCCAGTTGGGCGTAGACCGCCGGGAAGGCCTGTTCGATTAGATCCGGCGCGCTGAAGAAGTATTCGCTGGAGACGGCGAAGAACTCGGCCGGGTTCTCCGCGGCGTAGGGGTCGATGGCGGTGGCCGCGTCCGGGTCGCGATCCAGCTGCGCGTTCATCGCGTCGTAGGCGCCTTGCATCGCCTGCGCCCAGTCGGCCACGCGCATGTCGCGGTGCAGCGGCGGCAGGCCGCTGGCGTCGCCGCCGAGCATGTCCAGCTTGTGCGCGATCTCGTGGATCACCAGGTTGTAGGCTTCCCAGCCGCCGCTTTCGGCGACCCCCGGCCAGGCCAGGATCACCGGACCCTGGGCCCAGGCTTCGCCGCTGCGCTCGTCGTCCCACTGGTGCTCGACGCCGGCGTCGTCGCGGTAGCGCTGCGGGCTGCGGAAGTCGTCGGGGTAGAGCACCAGTTCGTGGAAGTTGCGCTGCCATTCGCCGTCCGGCAGGTGCAGCCGCGGCAGCTGCGCCTGGGCGGCGAGGACCAGGCGATCCTCGCCGGAGAGTTCCAGGTCGCCGAGCAGGCTAAGGTGCTTGTGATGCAGGAACAGCACGCTCAGCTCGCGCAGGCGCTGCAGTTCGGCGTCATCCAGCCCGTCGAGGACCGGCAGTCGCGCCAGCACCGCGGCCCAGCGCGGGTCGTCGACGGGATGGGCGGCGAGGATGCGGCGTCGGCGCCAGGCGCGCAGCGACCACACCGGCGATCAGCCCTGGCTGATGGCGCGCGCGCGGATGCGGTGGCGTATCCAGCCGATCAGCATCGGCAGCAGCGACAGGCCGATCACCAGGAGGATCATCGCCGTCAGGTTCTGCCGCACGAACGGCGTGTTGCCGAAGAAGTAGCCCAGGGTGCTCAGGCCGCCGACCCAAAGCAGCGTGCCGAGCAGGCTGAAGGCGAAGAAACGCGGGTAATACATGCGCCCGAGGCCGGCGACGAAGGGCGCGAAGGTGCGCAGGATCGGCAGGAAGCGCGCCAGGGTCACCGTCTTGCCGCCGTGCCTGGCGTAGAACGCCTCGGTGTGCGCCAGGTAGTCGCGGCGGAAGATCTTCGAGTCGGGGTTGCTGAACAGCCGTTCGCCGGCGGTTCGTCCGATCAGGTAGTTGCACGAGTCGCCCAGCAGCGCGGCCAGGCTCAGGCAGCCGATCAGCAGGCCAAGGTCCATGCCGCCCAGCGCACTCAGCGCGCCGGCGAGGAACAGCAGAGAGTCGCCGGGCAGGAACGGCGTCACCACCAGGCCGGTCTCGCAGAAGATCACCAGAAAGAGGATGGCGTAGATCCACACACCGTACTGGGCGAGCAGCATCTCCAGATAGAGGTCGAGGTGCAGAATCAGATCGATCGGATTGAAGTCCATGGCGGGGGCATTTGTCCGGGCGGAGGCGCCAGTATAACCACGCCGATCCGCTTGGCGCTGCTGCCGGAGGTCCGTTGCAGGGGCTCTGTGCTAACCTGCGGCGCAGTTTTTCCGGGGTCGATTTCCCCGCTCCAGAGGTCATTCATGCATATCCACATCCTCGGCATCTGCGGCACCTTCATGGGCTCGCTGGCCGTCCTGGCCAAGGAGCTCGGCCACCGCGTCACCGGCTCCGATGCCAACGTCTATCCGCCCATGAGCACCCAGCTGGAGGCCCAGGGCATCGAGCTGATGCAGGGCTACGCCGCCGCGCACCTGACGCCGGCGCCGGACCTGGTGGTGATCGGCAACGCGCTGTCGCGCGGCAACCCGGCGGTGGAATACGTGCTGAGCCAGGGCCTGCCCTACGTCTCCGGCCCGCAATGGCTGGCCGACCACGTGTTGCAGGGCCGCTGGGTTCTCGGCGTCGCCGGCACCCACGGCAAGACCAGCACCAGCAGCATGCTCGCCTGGGTGCTCGAACACGCCGGCATGGCGCCGGGCTTCCTGATCGGCGGCGTGCCGCAGAATTTCGGCATCTCCGCGCGGCTGGGCGACACGCCGTTCTTCGTCGTCGAGGCGGACGAATACGACAGCGCCTTCTTCGACAAGCGCAGCAAGTTCGTCCATTACCGCCCGCGTACGGCGATCCTCAACAACCTGGAATTCGACCACGCCGACATCTTTCCCGACCTGCCAGCCATCGAGCGGCAGTTCCACCATCTGGTGCGGACCATTCCCGGCGACGGGCTGATCATCCACCCGAGCGCCGAAGCCGCGCTGGTGCGGGTGCTGCAGATGGGCTGCTGGACGCCGGTACAGACCACCGGGGAAGGCGGCCAGTGGCAGGCACGATTGCTCGCCGAGGACGGCTCGCGCTTCGAGGTGATCTTCGACGGCGCGGTTCAGGGCACGGTGGACTGGTCGCTGACCGGCCGCCACAACGTCAACAACGCCCTCGCCACCCTGGCTGCCGCGCGGCATGTCGGCGTGGTGCCGGAGCTGGGCATCGCCGGGCTGAGCCTGTTCAAGAGCGTCAAGCGGCGCATGGAGAGGGTCGCCGAGGTCAATGGCGTGACGATCTACGACGACTTCGCGCATCACCCGACCGCCATCGCCACCACGCTGGACGGTCTGCGCAAGCGCGTCGGCAGCGCCCAGGTGATCGCCGTCGTCGAGCCGCGCTCCAACTCGATGAAGCTCGGCGCGCACCGCGACGGCCTGGCCGAATCCGTGGCGCAGGCCGACCGCGTGTACTGGTACGCGCCGCCGAACCTGGGTTGGGACCTGGCGGCCACGGTCGCCGGCGCGACGGTGCCGACCGAAGTCTGCGCTTCGCTGGAGTCGATCATCGCCGGGGTCAAGGCGCATGCCGCGCCGGGCACCCAGGTGGTGATCATGAGCAACGGCGGCTTCGGCGGCCTGCACGGCAAGCTGGCCGCGGCGCTGCAATAAAAAAGCAAATTGTAAATTCGCGCTCAAAGCGTCGTGAGCGCAGATTAGGCAAGGCGAAAGCCTGCGAGGAAGCGGACTGGGCTCGCAAGCGAGTTTACTGTTGTAAATGAGCATTCGACCGGGCTGGCGATCCAGCAGGCTTTCAACGCTGCATAAGCAAGCGAAACAGCTTTGAGAGTGAATTCATGAACGGTCCCGAACGCATCACCTTGGCCATGACCGGCGCTTCCGGCGCCCAGTACGGCCTGCGCCTGCTCGACTGCCTGGTGCAGGAGGAGCGTGAGGTGCACTTCCTCATCTCCAAGGCGGCGCAGCTGGTGATGGCCACCGAAACCGACGTGACCCTGCCGGCCAAGCCGCAGGCGATCCAGGCGTTCCTCAGCGAATACACCGGCGCGGCGGCGGGGCAGATCCGCGTCTACGGCAAGGAGGACTGGATGGCGCCGCCGGCCTCGGGTTCCGGCGCGCCGACGGCGATGGTGGTGGTGCCCTGTTCCACCGGCACGCTGTCGGCGATCGCCAGCGGCGCCTGCAACAACCTCATCGAGCGCGCCGCCGACGTCACCCTGAAGGAGCGCCGCCAGTTGATCCTGGTGCCGCGCGAGGCGCCGTACTCGAGCATCCACCTGGAAAACATGCTCAAGCTGTCCAACCTCGGCGCAGTGATCCTGCCGGCCTCGCCGGGTTTCTATCACCAGCCGCAGACCATCGACGACCTGATCGATTTCGTCGTCGCGCGCATCCTCAACTTGCTGGATATCCCTCAGGACATGCTGCCGCGCTGGGGCGAGCACCACCTGGGCAGCGCCGACTGATGCGCTTCGCGGCGCTGCTGGCCGCCGCCGCGCTTCTTGGTGGTTGCGCCAGCGTGCGCACGCTGGATGCGGCCAAGCCCGGTGCGCCTCTGATCTACGCCGGTACGCGGCTGGACTGGTATCGGTTGCACAGCGGCTGCTGTCCGATGGAGCGCTTCGGCGCCGAGGCGCCGCGCCATGCTGCGCTCGATCTGCCGGCCAGCGCGCTGCTCGACACCCTGCTGCTGCCCTTCGCCGTGGCCACCGAACTGGGCATCGGCCTGGGCGTGCGCGGCGGCAACTGAGGCGCGGGTCAGCGCAGCGGCGTCAGCAGCGGTTCGCCGGCGAAGTGGCGGCGAGCGTTCTCGATGAACTGGGTCAGCGCCTGTG
>DIEE01000181.1:4953-9981 GCA_002418465.1 Pseudomonas sp. UBA5782
GTGGCGATGCGCTCGCCGATGGCGCCGAGGCCGAGGATGCCGACGCGCTTGCCGCCGACGCCGTCCTGCTCCGGCAGTTGCGTCCGCCAGATGCCGGCGCGGCAGGCGATGTCGAGGTTGCGCAGGTCGCGGATCGCCGCCAGCAGCAGGGCCATGGCGTGATCGGCGACGCTGGCGGCATTGCTGCCGGCGCCGCTGCACAGGGCGATGTCGCGCCGACGCGCGGCCTGCAGGTCGATGTTCTCGTAGCCGACACCCAGCGCGGCGACCAGGCTCAGGGNNCCTGGATCGAGGCGGCGTGCTGCGCTATCGCCTGGCGCCGGCTGTCCGCATCGGGTGCGTAGTGGCAGTCGAAGTGTTCGGCGAGCCGTTCCAGCGTGCTGGGCGGGGAGGGGCAGAGGATCAGCAGGCAGGGCTTCACGTGAAGTACCTCCATCGGGGCGGGGAAAGGCTGCCCTCAAGTGCTCAGGCGAGGGCGACTTCCTGGCAGACGTCCACCCACTGTGCGTCGGTGAGTTCGGCGATGCGCTGCGGCGTCAGGCGCACGGCGCTGTGGATGGCGCCGGCGGCCGGCACCACTTCGTCGAAGGCTTGCAGCGACACATCGCAGTACACCGCCAGCGGCGTTGCCAGGCCGAACGGGCAGACGCCGCCGACCGGGTGCCCGGTCAGCGCCACCACGCTCTCGGCGTCGAGCATCTTGGCCTTGCCGCCGAAGGCTTCCTTGATCTTGCGGTTGTCGATGCGCGCATCGCCGCGGGCCACCACCAGCAGGTTCCGCTCGCCTACGCGAAAGGCCAGGGTCTTGGCGATCATTCCAGGTTCCACGCCGTGCGCGGCGGCGGCCAGGGCGACGGTGGCGGTGCTGCTGTCGAGTTCGATGACGGCGATGTCGGGCGCCTTTTCGGCGAAGAAGGCGCGGACGGACTCCAGGCTCATGCGGCTGCTCCCTTGGGCAAAGAGCGCCACCTTGGCGTTCGACGCCGGCAGCGTCAAGCGCGCGGCTTGGCGGTTCAGCGGCCGAGGCGGCGCAGGTCGTCGGACTCGACGATGTGCGCCCCCGGCTGTTCCTCCAGCGCCAGGCGCCACAGTGCGCGGGCCAGCGCGGTGGCTTCGATGCCCTGCCACTTGCCCGGCAGTACCCGGCTGAGCGGCGCGGCCAGGCGTTCGCCGAGGCGGAATTCCTGGCGCGCGCCCAGCAGCATCGAGGGCCGCGCGAGGGTGAGTTGCGGCCAGTCCTGGGCGAGCAGTGCCGCTTCGGTTTCGCCCTTGACGCGGTTGTAGAACACCGACGACTGCGCGTCGGCACCGATCGCGCTGATCACCAGCAGGTGCCGTGCGCCCAATGCGCGGGCGTGCTCGGCGAAGGCCAGAACCAGGTCATGGTCGACCGCGCGAAAGGCGTCCTGCGAGCCGGCCTGCCTGATCGTCGTGCCGAGGCAGCAGAAGGCGGTGTCGCACGGGCCCTCCAGGCGCGGCAGCAGCGCCGCCAGTTCGCCGACCGGATTGTCCAGGCGTGGATGCTCGGCCAGCGGACGCCGGGTCGGTGCCAGCACGCGCTCCACGGTCGGCTCGTCGAGCAGGCGGTCGAGCAGGTGTTCGCCGGTCAACCCGGTCGCGCCGGCGATGAGGATGCGCTGCGGTGTCAGGTACATGTTCGCCTCCGGTGACAGCGGCGCGGTGCGCCCACTCACTCTTCAGAGTTTGGCAGGGGCTGCTTTGTTCTGTGCGGCGCGATAGCGATTCCAGCGGTCGAGCACTGCCTTGGGTGCCCAGATCTGCGGCTCGGAGGGCTCGAAATCCTCGGCGATCTCGCGCTCGGCGACCCTCGCCCTGGCGATCTCGAAGGCTTTGCTCAGGTCGTCGGTCTGCTGCAGCGCCTCGCCGAACAGGGCACGGCCGAAGTAGGTGAAGTCGGCCTCTTCCGAACAGCCGAAGGACACCCGGTCGGCGCGCGCGGCGGTGATGATCAGGGTCTTGTCGTCCTTCAGCGGCGGGATGAAGCCGCCGGAATAGCAGGCCGAGACCACCAGCACCTTGTAGCGGTCCTTGAGCGGGCGCATCAGTTCGGCCAGCGAGCTGGCGGAGAGGTCGGCCAGGTTCAGCCGCGGCACGTCGAGGCTGAGGCGGTGATCGGCCGAGCCATGGCTGGTCAGGTAGATGAACAGCAGGTCTTCCGGCCCGCTGCGTTTGGCCAGTGCGTTCAGGCTGCGGGCGAGGCTTTCGCGGGTGGCCAGCGGGCGGTCGGCGAGGTGGTCGCGGTGGTTGGCCAGGGTCAGCATGCCGCGCGCACCGAAACGCTTGCCGAGCAGGTCGGCGACGTAATCCGCCTCGCGCAGGAACACGCTCTGCTTGCCGTCGCCGGCCAGGGTCAGGCCGTAGAGTTCGGTCGCCGGGGTCGAGGCGGGGATCGCCGCGAGGGCCTGTTCGAGCAGCCGGCCCTGTTCCAGCAGACCGACGTCCAGCGGGTCGGGCAGCGCCTTGCCCTGTTCGTCGCGGATGCGTTGGCCCGCCTGCCAGGAGCCCTTGCGGGTGCTGCCGTCGGCCAGCGTGAGCACGCCGGGGCCGTCGTAGGCGCCCTGCCTGAAACCGCCCTCGTAGACGCTGCCGTCGGCCAGTTGCAGGCGGCCTTCGCCGTCGTACTGCCAGTCCTTGAACTGGCCCAGGTAGCGGCTGCCGTCGGCGCCGCGGAATTCGCCCTGGCCGGTCAACTGGCCGTGGACGAACTGGCCGAGCCAGGTGTCTCCGTCGCTGGAATAGCTGCCCTGGCCGTGGAAGTCGCCCTCCTCGAAGGCGCCGCCGTACTCCTCGCCATGCGCCCCGCGGTAATGCCCCGCACCGTTGAGTTCGCCGTCGCGGAACACGCCCGACCAGCTTTCGCCGTTCTGCTCCAGGGTGCCCTGGCCCTGCATCTTGCCCTTGTCGAAGAGACCTTCGTAATGGCTGCCGTCGGCGTAGGTGAAGGTGCCCTTGCCGTGGTACTGGCCGAGGTGGAACTCGCCGACGTAGGTCTCTCCTCCGGCGCCGTGCCAACTGCCCTGGCCCTCGAACTGGCCGTCCTTGAAGTTGCCTTCGTAGTAGCTGCCGTTGGCGTAGTCGATGCGCCCCGGCCCCTGCAGCAGGCCGTTCACCAGCTCGCCGCGGTAGTGGCCGCCGTCCGGCAACCGCGCATCCGGCGACTTCATCGGTTCGCCCTCGCCGCAGGCGGCGAGCAGCAGGATCAGCAGGGCGGGTAGAACTGGGCGCATGAGGGTTCCGGTCTGGCGTAAGACAACAGACCCTTAGTATGCCGGAGCGGGCTTGGCGGCGCGCGGCGCACCCCGTGCGAGGGTGCGCCGGGACGCGATCAGACGAAGCAGAGGGTCAGCGGTTCGGCGATGTAGGCCGGCTTTTCCTGGCCTTCGATTTCCATCACCACGCGTGCCTTGAGCAGCCACTGGCCGGGGTTCTTCTCATGGGCATCGGTCAGGCTCAGGCCCAGGCGCACCCGCGAGCCGACCTTCACCGGCTGGATGAAGCGCAGGCTGTCGAGGCCGTAGTTGACCGCCATCTTCAGCCCCTCGGGAAGGATCATCCGACCCTCCATGAGCATCGGCATCAGCGACAGCGAGAGAAAACCGTGGGCGATGGTGCTGCCGAACGGCGTCTGCCGGGCCTTTTCCGGGTCGATATGGATGAACTGGTGGTCGCCGGTGCATTCGGCGAAGCGGTCGATGCGCGTCTGGTCGACTTCCAGCCAGTCGGAGTGGCCGAGTTCCTTGCCGATGTGGTCCTTGAGTTGCGCGACGGGTACGAATGGCATGTGTCCTCCGGGAGCTCTTGTTGTTGTCGAGGTCGAAGATCAGCATGCACCCGGTGGGCGGTCAACCTCGCATGGCCCCGGCGAATGGCGCGTCATAGAGCCGCGGGGGAATGCCTATAATGGTCGGCTTGAACCCTTGGAGAATCCGATGCTGCTACGCGGCCTTACCTGGCTGGTGCTGTTCCAGATGCTTGGCACCGCCCTCAACGTGCTGTTCCTGTCGATGCTGCCCGGCCCGATCATCGGCCTGGTGCTGCTGTTCCTGTTCATGCTAGCCCGCGGCGAGGTGGGCGAGCCGCTGAACGTCGCGGCCAGCAGCCTGCTGCGCTACCTGCCGCTGATCCTGGTGGTGCCGGCGGTGGGCGTGATGGTCTACGCGCGGGAGATCGCCGCGGATTTCTGGGCGATCGTCGGCGCGCTGAGCCTGTCGCTGGTGATCTCGCTGTGCTTCGCCGGCTGGCTGATGGAAAAGCTGATCCGCCGCCAGAGCCGTGCTTCGGAGGACGCATGAGCGCCAACTGGCTGGGCGCCTGGCAGGCGCTGATCCACCATCCGCTGTTCGGCGTCGGCATCACCCTGGCGGTGTATCAGCTGGCGCTGGCGGCCTACGAGCGCAGCCGCTGGGTAATGCTGCAGCCGGTGCTGGTGTCGATGCTCGGGATCATCGCCATCCTGCTGGCCTGCGGCCTGAGCTACGCCGAGTACCGCAAGAGCACCGAGACCATGACCATCCTGCTCGGCCCGGCGACCGTGGCGCTGGCGGTGCCGCTGTTCCTCAACCTGCGGCGCATCCGCCTGCTGTTCTGGCCGATCGTCATCACCCTGGCGGTGGCCGGTGTGTTCGCCACCGCCTGCGGGGTGTTCTTCGCCTGGCTGTTCGGCGCCGAGCGGCAGATTCTGATGACCATGGCGCCGAAGTCGGTGACCTCGCCGATCGCCATGCTGGTGGCCGAGCAGATCGGCGGCGTGGCGGCGCTGGCGGCGGTGTTCGTGATGATCACCGGGGTGATCGGCGCGATCGTCGGCCCCTCGCTGCTGCGCCTGGTCGGGGTGCGCAGCGCCGCTGCCCAGGGCATGGCGCTGGGTCTCACCGCGCATGCCGTGGGCACTGCCCGCGCGCTGCAGGAGAGCGACGAGGCCGGCGCCTTCGCCGCGCTGGGGATGAGCCTGATGGGCGTGGCCAGCGCGGTGTTCCTGCCGCTGGCCGTCGCCATAGTGACCTGAGG
>DIEE01000181.1:9996-10317 GCA_002418465.1 Pseudomonas sp. UBA5782
TGCCTGCTGGATCTGCAGATCTTCGAGGCGCGTTACCTGGACATGCTCAGCCGCTGCCTGAAGCAGGGCTCCGAATTCGGCGTGGTGTGCATCATCGAGGGCGAGGAGGTAGGCCAGGCCGCCAGCCGCTTCGCCGCTATCGGCTGCGCGGCGAGCATCCGCGACTGGCAGCAGCGCCCCAACGGCCTGCTCGGCATCCGCGTCGAGGGCGCTCGGCGCTTTCGCGTGCTGAGCTCGCAGGTGCAGCGCGACCAGTCGACCCTGGCCGAGGTGGAGTGGCTGGACGATCAGCCAGAGCGGCCGCTGCTCGCCGAGCACGCC
>DIEE01000234.1 GCA_002418465.1 Pseudomonas sp. UBA5782
TACCTGGCCCGCCGCGACGCCAACTGGATGCGTCCGCTGTACGAATTCCTCGGCCTCTCGGTCGGCATCGTCACGCCGTTCCAGCCGCCGGAAGAGAAGCGCGCCGCCTACGCCGCCGACATCACCTACGGCACCAACAACGAGTTCGGTTTCGACTACCTGCGCGACAACATGGCCTTCAGCGTCGAGGACAAGTTCCAGCGCCAGCTGAACTTCGCTGTGATCGACGAAGTGGACTCGATCCTCATCGACGAAGCGCGCACCCCGCTGATCATCTCCGGCCAGGCCGAGGACAGCTCCAAGCTGTACATCGAGATCAACAAGCTGATCCCGCGCCTCACGCAGCACATCGAGGAAGAAGAGGGCGTCGTCACCCAGGAAGGCCACTACAAGGTCGACGAGAAGAGCCGTCAGGTCGAGCTCAACGAGCAGGGCCACCAGTTCATCGAGGACATGCTCACCCAGGTGGGCCTGCTGGCCGAAGGCGAGAGCCTTTACTCGGCGCACAATCTCGGGCTGCTGACCCACGTCTATGCGGCCCTGCGCGCGCACACGCTGTTCCAGCGCAACGTCGAGTACATCGTGCAGAACGGCCAGGTCGTACTGATCGACGAGCACACCGGCCGAACCATGCAGGGTCGCCGCCTGTCCGAGGGCCTGCACCAGGCCATCGAAGCCAAGGAAGGGGTGAACATCCAGGCCGAAAGCCAGACGCTGGCCTCCACCACCTTCCAGAACTACTTCCGCCTGTACACCAAACTGTCCGGCATGACCGGCACCGCCGACACCGAGGCCTTCGAGTTCCACCAGATCTACGGCCTGGCCGTGGTGGTGATCCCGACCAACCGTCCGCTGGCGCGCCAGGACTTCAACGACCTGGTCTACCTGACCCAGGACGAGAAGTACGCGGCCATCGTTACCGATATCAAGGAAAGCCTGGCCCAGGGCCGTCCGGTGCTGGTCGGTACGGCGACCATCGAAACCTCCGAGCGCATGTCCAGCCTGCTCAACCAGGAAGGCATCGAGCACAAGGTGCTCAACGCCAAGTTCCACGAGAAGGAAGCCGAGATCATCGCCCAGGCGGGCCGTCCCGGCGCGCTGACCATCGCCACCAACATGGCCGGTCGCGGTACCGACATCCTGCTGGGCGGCAACTGGGAAGTTGAAGTCGCCGCGTTGGAGAATCCTACCGACGAGCAGATCGCGCAGATCAAGGCCGACTGGCAGAAGCGCCACACCCAGGTGCTGGAGTCCGGCGGTCTGCACGTGATCGCCTCCGAGCGCCACGAGTCGCGGCGTATCGACAACCAGCTGCGTGGCCGTGCCGGTCGCCAGGGTGACGCCGGCTCCAGCCGCTTCTACCTGTCGCTGGAAGACAACCTGATGCGCATCTTCGCCTCCGACCGGGTGAAGAACTTCATGAAGGCCCTGGGCATGCAGGCCGGCGAGGCGATCGAGCACCGCATGGTGACCAACGCCATCGAGAAGGCGCAGCGCAAGGTCGAGGGCCGCAACTTCGACATCCGCAAGCAGCTCCTCGAATTCGACGACGTGGCCAACGAGCAGCGCAAGGTGATCTACCACATGCGCAACAGCCTGCTGGCCGCGGACAACATCGGCGACACCATCGTCGAGTTCCGCGAGGAAGCGCTGGCTGCCACCATCAGCCAGCACATCCCGCCGCAGTCGCTGCCCGAGCAGTGGGACGTGGCCGGCCTGGAAGCTGCGTTGAACAGCGATTTCGGCATCAAGCTGCCGGTCCAGCAGTGGCTCGACGAAGACGACCACCTGCACGAAGAGAACCTGCGCGAGAAGATCCAGGAGCAGCTCCTGATCGCCTACCGCGAGAAGGAAGAAATGGCCGGCGCCGACGCGCTGCGCAGCTTCGAGAAGCAGATCGTCCTGCGCGTGCTGGACGACCTGTGGAAAGACCATCTGTCGACCATGGACCACCTGCGTCACGGCATCCATCTGCGTGGCTACGCGCAGAAGAACCCGAAGCAGGAGTACAAGCGCGAGTCCTTCACGCTGTTCCAGGAACTGCTCGACTCGATCCGACGCGACTCGATCCGCGTGCTCTCGCACGTTCAGGTACGCCGCGAAGACCCGGCCGAGGAAGAGGCGCGCATGCGTCGCGAAGCCGAGGCCCTGGCCGAGCGCATGCAGTTCCAGCATGCCGAGGCGCCGGGCATCGAAGCCGACGACTCGCCGGAAGTCGCTGCCGTCGACGACGACGTGGCCCTGGCCCAGGCGCCGGTGCGCGCCGAGGCGAAGATCGGCCGCAACGAGCCCTGCCCCTGCGGTTCGGGCAAGAAATACAAGCATTGCCACGGTCAGGTTCAGTAAAACCGCTGTCCATATGACCCACGCTACCCGCGCCGCGACCGGCTCAGCCGCTCGCGGCGTTTTTCCGATCATTGCGCCGTAATCGTTACGGCGTTTCATCACTGCCACGAAGGAGCGCATCCATGGCTGTCGGTCTTGGTCCTCTGCCTACCCTGCATCCGGTTCCCGGTTTCGAACTCGGCATCGCCTCTGCCGGCATCAAGCGCCCGGGGCGCAAGGACGTGGTGCTGATGCGCTGCGCCGAAGGTTCCACCGTCGCCGGGGTGTTCACCCTCAACGCCTTCTGCGCCGCGCCGGTGATCCTGTCGAAGAAGCGCGTGCTCGGCGGCGCCGTGCGCTACCTGCTGACCAACACCGGCAACGCCAATGCCGGCACCGGCGAGCCGGGCCTGGAAGCCGCGACCCACACCTGCGCCGAGCTGGCCAGGCTGGCCGGCGTCGACGAAGGCTGCGTGCTGCCGTTCTCCACCGGGGTGATCGGCGAGCCGCTGCCGGTGGCGAAGATCGAAGCCGCGCTGCCGGCCGCCCTGGCCGATCTGAAGGCCGACAACTGGGGCGCCGCCGCCAGCGGCATCATGACCACCGACACCCTGCCCAAGGGCGCCAGCCGGCAGTTCGTGCATGACGGCGTGACCGTCACCGTCACCGGCATCAGCAAGGGCGCCGGCATGATCAAGCCGAACATGGCGACCATGCTCGGCTACATCGCCACCGACGCCAAGGTCGCCCAGGGCGTGCTGCAGGACCTGTTGCGCGATGCGGCGAACAAGTCGTTCAACCGCATCACCATCGACGGCGACACCTCGACCAACGACTGCTGCATGCTGATCGCCACCGGCCAGGCCGCGCTGGACGAGATCGCCCAGCCCAGCGGCGCGCTGTTCGCCGCGCTCAAGCAGGCGGTGCTGGACGTCGCCATGGAACTGGCCCAGGCCATCGTCCGCGACGGCGAAGGTGCGACCAAGTTCGTCACCGTGCAGGTCAACGGCGGCGCTACCCAGCAGGAGTGCCTGGACGTCGGCTACGCCGTCGCCCACTCGCCGCTGATCAAGACCGCGCTGTTCGCCTCCGACCCGAACTGGGGGCGCATCCTGGCCGCCGTCGGCCGCGCCGGGGTGGCGCAGTTGGACGTCAGCAAGATCGACGTGTTCCTCGGCGACGTGTGCATCGCCAGCAAGGGCTGCCGTTCTCCGAGCTACACCGAGGAGCAGGGCTCGGCGGTGATGGCCGAAGCGGAGATCGGCATCCGCATCGAGCTGGGCCGCGGCAGCTGCAGCGAAACGATCTGGACCACCGACCTGTCCCACGAATACGTGAAGATCAACGCCGAGTACCGCACCTGATCCGCGCTGGCTTGACTGTCGGGGCAGTGGTTCGCTGCCCGTAGCGGCGATTCGTTCGCCAATCGGTATCGAGCAAACCTTGTAGGCGAACTTGTTCGCCAGGCGGAGCAAAGTCTGGCGAACAAGTTCGTCCCTGCAGGAAAAACCTGCTCCCCGCACCCGCGCGCTGCGGGTGGCATTCCCGCCGCTCATCCGCCCATGCCGAATGGGAATTTGCCTGTCCCCTCCGCGCCTCTTATGGTCCGTCCATACGAGACGCAAACCAAGGAAACCCGCATGTCCCTTACGCTGGTGATCGGCAACAAGAACTACTCGTCCTGGTCGCTGCGCGCGGCCCTGGCTCTGGAGCTGAGCGGCGCGCCCTTTGATGAGCTGCGCATCGCGCTGTACCAGGCCGACAGCCGCACGCTGCTGCGCGCGCAGTCGCCGACCGGCAAGGTGCCGGTGCTGCAGACCGAGTCCGGCCCGGTGTGGGATTCGCTGGCCATCGCCGAATACCTCGCCGAGCGCTTCCCCGGTGCCGGCCTGTGGCCGCGCGACGAGTACGCGCGGGCGCTGGCGCGCTCGATCTGCGCCGAAATGCACAGCGGTTTCGCCGGCCTGCGCAGCCACCTGTCGATGGACCTCAAGCGCGACCAGGCACTGCCCGTGATTCCCGAGCAGGCGGCCGCCGACATCGCCCGCGTCTGTGCGATCTGGAGCGACTGCCGGGCGCGCTTTGGCGCCGGTGGCGAGTTTCTCTTCGGCCAGCCGGGCATTGCCGACGCCTTCTACGCGCCGATCGCCGCGCGCCTGCGCAGCTATCGCGTCGAGCTGCCGGGCGAGGCGGCGGAATACGTCGAAACCATCTACCGTTGGCCGGCCTTCCAGCGCTGGTATCGCGCGGCCCTCGAAGAAACGGAGAGCATTGCATGAAACGCATCCATGTCGCGGCGGCGGTGATCCGCGCCGCGGACGGCCGGGTCCTGATCTCCCGGCGCCCCGACGACAAGCACCAGGGCGGGCTCTGGGAGTTTCCCGGCGGCAAGGTCGAGGAGGGCGAGGCGGTCGAGGCCGCGCTGGCCCGCGAGCTGGCCGAGGAGCTGGGCATCGCGGTGACGGCGGCGCGTCCGCTGATCCAGGTGCGCCACGATTACCCGGACAAGCAGGTGCTGCTGGATGTCTGGGAAGTCGGCACCTTCACCGGCGAGGCGCACGGCGCCGAAGGCCAGCCGCTGGCCTGGGTCGCACCGCGGCAGCTGGCGGACTATGACTTTCCCGCTGCCAACGCGCCGATCGTGGCGGCTGCGCGGCTGCCCGATCGCTACCTGATCACCCCCGACGAGCTGGAGCCGCAGGAACTGCTCGCCGGCGTGCGCCAGGCCATCGCCGACGGCATCCGGCTGATCCAGCTGCGTGCGCCGGGAATGTTCGATGCGCAGTATCGCGATCTCGCCGTGGATATCCAGGGCGTCTGCGCCGGCAAGGCTCAGCTGATGCTCAAGGGGCCGCTGGAATGGTTGGGGGATTTCCCCGCGGCCGGCTGGCACCTGACCGCGAAACAGCTGCGCGACTACGCCGCGCGCGGGCGGCCGTTCCCCGCCGAGCGCTGGCTGGCGGCGTCCTGTCACAGCGCCGAGGAGCTGGCCCTGGCCAGCGCGATGGGGGTGGATTTCGTCACCCTGTCACCGCTGCAGGCGACGCGCACGCATCCCGACGCGCAACCGCTGGGCTGGGACGCCGCGAGCGAGCTGCTGCGCGGTTTCGACAAGCCGGCGTTCCTGCTCGGCGGCGTCGGCCCGGACGACCTGACACGCGCCTGGCAGAGCGGCGCCCAGGGCATCGCCGGGATTCGCGCGTTGTGGAAGGGCGAACTGGGCTGATTTTGTGCGGTACCGGGCAGCCCTGTGGGCTGCTTCGGCGAACAGGTACGCCCCTGCGGCAAGGCGCACGACCCGGTGGGGGCGCCCGGCTCAGTGCTGGGTGAAGCGCTCCAGGCGCTGGCGCAGCTGCTGGTTCTCGCGTTTCAACTGATCGACCTCGTCGAGCAGGCGCAGGGCCAGGGCGATGCCCGGCCAGTCCAGTTCGAAATCCTGTTTCAGGCGCAGCGCGCGTTTGGCCATCAGCAGTGCGTCGAGGTCGAACGACCAGCGTTCGACGGTCTGTTCGCGGGGTTCGAGGATGCCCAGTTCGACGATCTCGATCAGCACCTCGCGCGACAGGTTGGCGCTACGGCAGAACTCGTCGACCCCGAAGGTCACGATCAGCGTGGTCATTGTTCTTTACTCCATTGCGCTCGGGGATCGAAGGCCGCCTTTTCGGCGAGCTCCTGCCATAGACCGCGGGCCTCTTCGCTGGTTTTGCCCGGCATCACCACTTTCAGCAGGGCGAACAGGTCGCCGCGGCCCTGCTTGCCGGGTAGACCCTTGCCCTTCACCCGCAGGCGCTGGCCGCTCTGGCTGTCCGGCGGAATGCTCAGGCTGATGCGTCCATCCAGCGTCGGCACCGTGATCTTCGCGCCCAGCGCCGCTTCCCAGGGCGCCAGCGGCACGGTGATGATCAGGTTGTGCGCCTCCACGTCGAACAGCGGATGCGGCACCAGGCGCAGGGTCAGGTAGAGGTCGCCGCTCGGCGCCCCGCCCATCGCCGGCGCGCCCTGGCCCTTGAGGCGGATGCGTTCGCCGTCGAGCACGCCGGCGGGAATCTTCACGTTGAGGGTGCGCGTGATGTCCTCGCGGCGGCCCTGGGCGTCGAAGGCCGGCACCTTGAAACTGATCTGCTTGGATTCCTCGCCGAGGGTTTCCTCGAGGAACACCGGCAGCTCCAGCTCGACGTCCTGGCCACGCTGGCCGCCGCGCGTCCGCCCGGAGGCGCTGCCGAAGATCGATTCGAAGAAGTCCGAGAAGTCGCCGTCGTAGCGCTGGTGCGGCTCGTGCTGTCCGGCGCCGGGTTGCCAGCCGGGCGGTGGCTCGAACTGGCTGCGGTTGCCGTAGCGGCGCAGCTCGTCGTACTCGGCGCGCTTCTCGGCGTTCTTCAGCACTTCGTAGGCTTCGACGACTTCCTTGAATTTGTTCTCGGCGTCGGGATCGTCGCTGACGTCCGGATGGTATTTGCGCGCGAGCTTGCGGTAGGCGGTCTTGATCGCCTGATCGTCGGCCTCCGGCGCCACGCCGAGGGCCTGGTAGTAGTCCTTGAACTCCATGCAACGTCACCGTTCGGTTGTTCGTTCACAGTCAGTCTGGGCTTCGCCCGCGGCAGGCCCATGATGCCGGTCAGGCGCGCGGGTGTTACTGGGGCAGCCCGAAGGCGGGCGAGTTCCTCGGCGTGCCGAATCGACGCATCAGCGCGGCGCGGGAGGGGGCGCGGGAGGGCCGACGAAACGGCTCCAGCGGCGGTCGAGCACCTGTTGCTTGAGTACCTCGATGAGGTCCACCAGCAGCTCTTCCAGGGCCAGGTCGGTGTCTTCGTCCTCGTACAGCCAGGCCTCGAAGAACTGGTCGGTGAGATTCGCCGCCAGCGCCTTGAACTGCTCGCGCTGCAGGCCTTGCACCGCGCCGGCGAGGAGGCGGCGAACGATGTCGCCGAGGGCGGCGTCCAGGCTGTCGGCGAACTGCGAACCCAGTGGCAGACGACGCAGTTTGCGCAGCTCCTCGTTGTTCATCAGCGCCTGGTGCACCAGCGCGCTGACGTAGCCGTCGATGGCGCCGCGGTTGCTCCGGTAGCCGGTCTCCAGCATGCCCTGCAGGCGCCGTGACAGGTCGTCCAGCAGGCGCTGCTTGCGCGGCCGGATCACCCCATTGATCAGCCGTCGCGAGAGGTCGTCGCTGGCGCCGATCTCCTGCTGCAGGCGCGAGAACAGCTTGACCATCACCCGGTCCGACAGCTCTTCGAGCAGCAGTTGCCAGTAGCGGTTGAAGAAGCCGTAGAGCGCCCAGCCGCGCATGTCGATCAGCCCCAGGCGTTGCAGGCGGATCAGCAGCACGCCGATGCGCAGCGCGCGCAGCCAGCGGAAACCGGCCAGCGGGATGCAGCCGAGCACGTCGTACCAGTGGGCGAAGGGGTAGTAGTACCAGCGTGCATAGCGGCGTTCGGCGATCGCCACCGCCCAGCCGAGCAGCACGTCGAGCAGGAACACGGCGACGAAGCACAGGTCGATCAGCGCGAAGTGCGCGTGGATGCGCGTGTCGTAGAAGGCGTGGAAGCCCGGCAGCAGGCTCAGCAGGGCCTGGTTCAACGGCGCCAGGGCGAACAGGCTGTCGAACAGCAGCAGTGCCAGGTTGGCGCAGACCAGCAGCACCACCAGCGCTTCCCAGGCGGCGTGCAGGCCATCGAGGTTGCGGCTGGGAGCGGCTGCCGGCGCGCTCATCGGATCGGCGCCCTCATTCGGCGGCCTTCTGCACGGCCTGCCAGAGGATTTCCGCACGGTCCTGGCGGCGCGCGATCAGCCGGGCGGCGACGAACAGCAGGTCGGACATGCGGTTGACGTAGGCCAGGCCGACCGGACGCAGCGGTTCCTCGGCATTCAGTGCCTGGCAGCGGCGTTCGGCGGCGCGCGCCTGGCTGCGGCAGACGTGGGCCTGGGCGATCAGCCGCGAGCCGCCCGGCAGGATGAAATTCTTCAGCGGGCCGAGCTCCTCGTTCCAGCGGTCGATGGCCTGTTCCAGGCGGGTGACCTCGGTCTCGTCAAGCGCCTGGTAGACCGGCATCGCCAGTTCGCCGCCGAGGTCGAACAGGCGGTGCTGGCAGGGTTCGAGCACCTCTATCAGCTCGCCGAGACCAGGGCAGTCCGGCTGCGCCTCGGCGAGTTCGGCGAGCAGCAGGCCGAGGGCACTGTTGAGGCTGTCCAGCTCACCCATCGCCTCCACCCGCGGATGGTCCTTGGCCACGCGGCGACCGTCGGCCAACCCGGTTTCGCCGGCGTCGCCGGTGCGCGTGTAGATTCTGGTCAGACGATTTCCCATCGGTTTTCCTGGTCGCTCGCGGCGGGCAGCGGCAGTCGCAGGGTGAAGAGGGTGCCCTGACCCGGCTTCGACTGCACGTCCATCTGCCCTTTGTGATTGTTGGTGATGATGAAGTAAGAGACCGACAGGCCCAGCCCGGTTCCTTGGCCGACCTCCTTGGTGGTGAAGAACGGCTCGAAGATGCGTTTGCGCACCGCCTCGGGAATCCCCACGCCGTTGTCCTGCACCTGGATTTCCGCCCACGGCGGATTGCGCCGGGTACGTACGACGATGCGTCCGGGCTCGTCGTCCTCGCGCTGGTGGATCGCCTGGGCGGCGTTCTTCAGCAGGTTGAGCAGCACCTGTTCCAGCTCGTTGGCGATGCACGGCACCTTGCCCAGCGCGTCGTCGAACTCGCGGTGGATGTCCAGCGCCTTGAAGTCGAAGCCCTCGGCCAGGTCGAAATCGTTGCCGGCGATCTCCAGTGCCTGGTCGATCACCGTTGGCAGCAGGCACGGCATCAGCTCGCGGTTGCTCAGGCGGCTGAACGAGAGCATGTGGCTGACGATCTTTGCCGCGCGGCTGCCGGCGGACTGGATGCCGTCGAGCAGTTGCGGTACCTCGCGGCCCTGCAGGTAGGCGTTGACCTGCTCCAGGCTGACGCCGCTCGCCCGCGCCTGTTCGAGGTTCTTCTCCAGCTCCGGCGACAGCCGCCGGCGGATGTTCTGCACGTTGTGCAGCACCGCGCCGAGCGGGTTGTTGATCTCGTGGGCCATGCCGGCGGCGAGGCTGCCGACCGAGAGCATCTTCTCCGACTGCACCATCACTTCCTCCAGCGACAGGCGCTGGGTGATGTCGTCGATGCGGATCACCACGCCGCCCTTGCCGCTGCCGCCCATCAGCGGGAAGAAGGTCAGCGCGTAGTGATGGATCTCGCCGTCCTTGGGCCAGGTGACGCGCTCGACCTCCTCGACCCGGCAATGTTCGGCGCTGCGCCGCAGGGCATCGAGGTAGGGCTTGAGCGGCGGGAAGGCGAGGAAGATCGGCTTGTTCATCGCCTCGTCCAGGCCGGTGCCGGAGAGTTGGCTGGCTTCCCTGTTCCACTGGGTGACGTACATCTGCTCGTCCAGCGCGATCAGCGCCGAGGGCATCGAGTCGATGATGCTGTTGAGGTAGCTCTGGAAGCCGGTGAGCTTCTTCTCGATCTTGCTGCGCACCTGCACTTCCAGCTCCAGTTGCAGGTTCGAGTGGCGGGTTTCCTCGGCCAGGTTGCGCGCCTGGGAGAAGGCCGCCTGGGCGTCGTCGCGGGCGCGTTCGAGCTGCTGCTCGCGGGCCTGGATGCGCGCCAGCATGGTGTTGAAGGCCTCGGCCAGGCTACCGATCTCGTCCCTGTTGCCGCGTCGCGCGCGCAGCGAATAGTTCTCCTCGCGGGTGACCTGGCGCGAGAGCTCTTCCAGGCGGCGGATCGGCTTGGTCACCAGGCGCCGAATCTGCCGCGCCACCAGCAGCCAGAACAGCGTGCTGAAGGCGAGGATCGCCAGGCTGGCGGTGAGGGTGCCGGTGTAGAAGGCGCCGGGCAGCTCGCTGGAGGCCACCAGCAGCAGGTGGCCGGGCGGTCCTTCGGCCTGCGGCAGCGGGATCAGCTGGTTGGTGCGGAATTCCGCGGTGCGCCAGCGTTCCAGCGCGTCCAGGCGCGGCGGCAGGTCGAGTTTGTCGCCGCGGGCAAGCTGCGCCACCAGTCGGCCGTCGCCGTCGTAGATCGCCGCGGCGCGCAGGGGCGCGTAGTCGCGCAGGTTGTCGAGCAGCGCCTGCGCGGTGCCCGAGGAGGCCAGCGCCGGTGCGCTCAGCGCCGGATTGGCGATCAGTCGGCCGAGGGTCTGCAACGCCTGCGGCGCCATGCTTTCCTGGGAAATCCAGTAGGCGGCGCTGATGAAGGCGAGGTTGGCCACCAGCAGCACGGTGGCGAGCAATACCAGCAGGGCGGCGAGCAGCTTGCGGCCGACCGAGAGGTTTTCGAGGCGCTGACGCAGGATCATGGCGGTCGTGGCGTGTGGAATGAACCGGCAGGGTAGCTGCGCTTCAGTGCACCGGCAATCGGCGTGCGGCGAGCTGCGCGAGCAGCCGTTGCTGCAGCGCCTGCAGGTGCGGCAGGTGCAGTCCGTGGCGTTCGGCGACGCTACAGGCGCGGCCGAGCAGGTAGGCGACCTCGGTGCGGCGGCCGGCGGCGACGTCCTGATGCATCGAGGAATAGTTCGCCGCGGTGGCCTGGATCACCCGCTGCACGTCCTCGTGCAAGTGCTCGGCTGCCGCTGGCTGGCCGCAGCCTTCGAGCAGCTCGCCCAGCTCGGCGCAGAGGATCGCGACCTCCGCCGGGTGCTCGGCGAGGCCGCCGTTGCGGCAGTCGTGCAGCACCGTCAGCGGGTTTATCGCGCAGTTCAGCGCCAGCTTGCGCCACAGCCGGGTGAGGATGTCCGGCGTCCACTGCTGGGGAATGCTGGCCTGCTGCAATTGATCGAGCCAGGCCGGCGCGACGGGGTCGAGCGGGTCGCCGAGCCAGTTGAAACCCCGGCCGGCGAAGACCACCTCGAAATCGGCCTGGCGGAACGCGCCTTCGGTGCTGGAGATGAGGATGCAGCGCGCGTGCGGTGCCTGGGCGGCGACTTCCTCCTGGCTGCCGATGCCGTTCTGCAGCAACAGCAGCTCGGCCCCCGGCGCCAGGCGTGCGGCCAGGGCGGCGACGGCGGGCGCGGCGTCGTAAGCCTTGCAGGCGAGCAGCAGGCGCTGGATCGGCGTATCGGCGGCGAGGGTTTCGGCGG
>DIEE01000224.1 GCA_002418465.1 Pseudomonas sp. UBA5782
CACGCCGGCCTCCGGTGCCGCCGCCGTGGCAACCGCCGGCGCGCCGAAGAGCGCCGCCGAGCCACCGACCGCGGAGGAGTGCGATCGCCTCAAGCGTGCCGCCGCCACCGAGCGCTGGGCATCGCGCAGCGTCGACCGGCTGAAGGCCTGGGGCTTCAATACCATCGGCAACTGGAGCGATGCCGCGCTCGAAGACCAGAAGCGCATGCCCTACACCCTGCCGCTGTCGATTTCCGGCGACTACGCCACCATCAGCACCGGCCACGACTGGTGGGGCGGGATTCCCGATCCCTTCGATCCACGCTTCGCCATGGCCGCCGAGCGCGCCATCGCCATCGCCGCCCGCGGCCATCGCGACGACCCCTGGCTGATCGGCTTCTTCGCCGACAACGAACTGTCCTGGGCGGCGCCCGGCAACGAGCCGCACGCACGCTACGCCATTGCCTACGGCACCTTGCGCCTGACCACCGACGTGCCGGCCAAGCGCGCTTTCCTCAAGCAATTGCGCGACAAGTACCGCAACGAGCAGGGCCTGTCGAAGGCCTGGGGCATCGACCTGGAGCACTGGGAGCTGATGGAAGACCCCGGTTTCGAGGCGCCGCTGCCGAACCCGGAGCACCCGGCCATCGAGGAAGACCTGCAGTACTTCCAGCGGGTGTTCGCCGAGACCTACTTCAAGACCATCTCCGATTCGCTGGACTGGCACGCACCGAACCACCTGCTGCTGGGCGGCCGTTTCGCCATCAGCACGCCGGAGGCGGTGGCCGCCTGTGCCAGGTATTGCGACGTGCTGAGCTTCAATTTCTACACCCGGGAGCCGCAGCACGGTTATGACTTCGAGACGCTGCGCAAGCTTGACAAGCCGGTGATGGTCACCGAGTTCCACTTCGGTTCGCGTGACCGCGGGCCGTTCTGGGGCGGCGTCGCCGAGGTCTACAAGGAGGAGGAGCGCGGCCCGGCCTACGCCAACTTCATCACCCGCGCCCTGGCCGAGCCGACGATCGTTGGCGCCCACTGGTTCCAGTATCTCGACCAGCCGGTGACCGGCCGCCTGCTGGATGGCGAGAACGGTCACCTCGGTCTGGTGGGGATCACCGACCTGCCGTATCAGGGCTTCGTCGACGCGGTGCGCAAGGCCAACCTGGCGGTGCCGGATAAGTGGCTGCCGGCTGCCGAGAGGGCCGCGAAAGCACCGTGATCGCCAGCGCCCGGCCGCCTCCATGGGGCGGCCGGTCGCGCGATGCATTCCTTCTTCCGATTCCCAAGCCGCTCCAGTGCTGGAACAATGCGCGCTGACTCGTTACCCGCAGGTGCAGGCGTGCAGATTCAGGGCTATTACGATCTCCAGTTCGAAGCGGTGAAGGATGCCTTCGCCGAGCTGTTCGACAATCCCCAGGAGCGCGGCGCCGCGCTGTGCATCCAGATCGGCGGCGAGACGCTGGTGGACATCTGGGCCGGCACCGCCGACAAGGACGGCGCCGAAGCCTGGCACAGCGACACCATCCTCAACCTGTTCTCCTGCACCAAGACGCTGACCGCGGTGGCCGCCCTGCAACTGGTGGGCGAGGGCAAAGTCGAGCTGGATCAGCCTGTGGCGCGCTACTGGCCGGAGTTCGCCGCTGCTGGCAAGCAGCACATCACCCTGCGCCAACTGCTCAGCCACAGTGCCGGCCTGCCGGCATTGCGCGCGCAGTTGCCCGGCGAGGCGCTGTACGACTGGACGGCGATGACCGATGCCCTGGCGGCCGAGGAACCCTGGTGGACGCCGGGCGAAGCCCACGGCTATGCGCCGATCACCTATGGCTGGCTGGTCGGCGAGCTGCTGCGTCGGGTCGATGGCCGCGGCCCCGGCGAGTCCATCGTCAACCGGGTGGCCAGGCCGCTCGGTCTGGATCTGCATGTCGGCCTGGCCGATTCCGAATTCCACCGGGTCGCGCACATATCGCGGGCCAAGGGCAATCTCGGCGACGCCGCCGCGCAGCGCCTGCTCAAGTGCTTCATGAGCGAGCCGAACGCGGTGAGCACGCGCGCCTTCACTAATCCGCCGTCCGTGCTGACCAGCACCAACAAGCCTGAATGGCGGCGCATGGCGCAGCCGGCCGCCAACGGCCACGGCAACGCGCGTTCGCTGGCCGGCTTCTACAGCGGACTGCTGGACGGGCGCCTGCTGGAAGCCGAGCTGATCGGCGAGTTGACCCGTGAGCACCGGCGCGGCGAGGATCGCACGCTGCTCACCGCGACCCGCTTCGGCCTTGGCTGCATGCTCGACCAGCCGGACGTGGCCAATGCCACCTACGGCCTCGGCCCCAGGGCGTTCGGCCATCCGGGCGCGGGTGGCAGCATCGGTTTCGCCGATCCGGACCGCGACCTGAGCTTCGGTTTCGTCTGCAACAGCCTCGGCCCCTACGTGCTGATGGACCCGCGGGCGCAGCGACTGGCGCGCATCACGGCGGAGTGCCTGAAATAGCCGCTCGTCGGTTGCTTAACGGAAGCCTTTTCGAATTAATGAGTTGCGTCCAGAATTTAACTTGAAGTATGAGAGCGCGGCGCCGCTTCCTTATCTTGCGCCTATCGACCTGACCATCAACTTCCAAGAATACGGAAACCAGTCCATGAAGCTGTTCAAGACCACTACCTTGATCCTGTGCATGACCGTATCCGGCTGCAGCACATTCAAAAGCGACGACGCCGGCGAAAAAAGCAGCTCGTGGTGGCCGTTCGGCAAGAAGGAAGCGGTGGCTGAGCAGAAGAAGATCGAGATGCCTGATCCGAAGATCACCCAGGCCTGGCTCGACACCTACGAGCCGCAGCTGCGTGAAACCCTCAAGGGCAGCAAGTTCGAGGTGGAACGCCGCGAGAACCTGCTGGTGATCACCGCCCCGGTGGATTCCTCGTTCAACCCGGATCGCCCGGAAATGCTCCTGCCGGTCACCCTCGGCCCGGTGACCAAGGTCGCCAAGCTGGTGCAGGACGATTCCAAGACCGCCGTACTGATCCTCGGCCATGCCGACAGCAGCGGCGCGCTCGACCTCAACCGCAAACTCAGCCAGGACCGTGCGCGCGCCTTCGCCTCGATCTTCCGCCTCAGCGGTCTCAAGCAGGATCGCCTGAAGCAGCAGGGCGTCGGCTCCGACATGCCGCGCGCCGCCAACGACAGCGCCCAGGGCCGTTCGCTGAACCGCCGCGTCGAAATCATGCTTACCCCGCAGGACACCCTGACCGCGTTGCTCGCCCAGTACAGCCAGCCGGCCAAGGCCGAGAACAGCGCCGAAGCCGCGCCGGGCACGCCTTTGGCGAGCGGTCCGAAGATCGCCGCGGTAGGTAAGGTGGTTGCCGCAGATCAAGCCAAGTAAGGCTTGCCTGGCTAAGCTAGGACTCTTTTTTCGAAGGAGTGCAGCATGAACCAGAGCCTCGCCGATATGCGTCGCGACTACACCCGCGACGGCCTGAGCGAGCAACAGGCGCCGGGCGAACCGCTGTCGCTGTTCCAGCAATGGTTCGCCGACGCGGTGAAGACCGAGCAGGCTCCCGTCGAGCCCAACGCGATGACCTTCGCCACGGTCGATGCCGACGGCCGTCCGCATTGCCGGATTCTGCTGCTCAAGGGGCTCGACGAGCGCGGCTTCACCTTCTTCACCAATTACCTCAGCGCCAAGGGCGAGCAGCTCGCCGCGCAGCCGTTCGGCGCCATGACCTTCTTCTGGCCGTCCCTCGAGCGCCAGGTGCGCATCGAAGGCCGCGTCGAGAAAGTCTCTGCCGCCGAGTCCGATGCCTATTACCAGGTGCGTCCGCTGGGCAGCCGCCTCGGTGCCTGGGCCTCGCCGCAGAGCCAGGTGATTCGCGACCGCGAACAGCTCGCCGAACTGCTGGCCAAGACCGAAGCACGCTTCCAGGACCAGGAGCCAAGTTGTCCCGAGCACTGGGGTGGCTATCGCCTGCTGCCCGAGCGCATCGAGTTCTGGCAGGGCCGCTCCAGCCGCCTGCACGACCGCCTCAACTACCGTCTGCAGGATGGCGCCTGGGTTCGCGAACGCCTGGCGCCCTGACCGGCATTTCCCGCCTACACTAGCGGCCTCTTTCCAGAGGCCGTTTTTTCATGCTCGAACTTGACTCCACCCTGGCGCAACACATCGTCGACCGCGCGATGGCGATCCTGCCGCACAACATCAATGTGATGGACGCGCAGGGGATGATCATCGGCAGCGGCGATCGCGAGCGGCTGCATTCGCGCCACGAGGGTGCGCAACTGGTGCTGGCGAACCGGCGCACCGTGGAAATCGACGCACAGGCCGCGGCCTGTCTGCGCGGCGTCAAGCCAGGGGTCAACCTGCCGCTGCTGTACGCCGACCAGTTGATCGGCGTGCTCGGCATCACCGGCGATCCCGAAGTGCTGCGGCCCTACGCGGCGCTGGTGCGGATGACCGCGGAAATGCTCGTCGAGCAGCGCCAGCTGCAGGCCGAACGGCACTGGCGCAGCGACCGCCTGGAGAACTGGCTGCGTCTGTTGCTCGACCGTCAGCAGCCGCTGCCGACGCTGCAGGCCGAAGCGCAGCGCCTCGGCCTGCAGCTCGGCTGGCCCATGCAGGCCTGCATGCTGGAACTCGATGGCGGCGACGACCTGCTGGCCCGGCAGAGCGCCCTGCTGGCCGACCTGGGCGAGCGTGCCGAGGGCTTCTGCATCGCCCTGGCCGCCGGCGAGCTGCTCTGGTGCAGGCCGTGGCGCAGCGGGCGCGAACCGGCGGCTTTGGTGCAGCGTGCCGATCAGCGTGGCTGGGGGCTGACGCGCCTGCTGGTCAGCGGGTCGCTGGCGACGCTCGCCGACCTGCGCGAAGCCGGCATCGCGCTGCGCGACCTGCAGGGTTACGGGAGGGCGCGGCATCCCGCGCAGCGCCTGCTCGACCTGGAGCAACTGCGCCTGCCGGTATTCCTCTACAGCCAGCGCGGCAACTGGCTGCTCGACGGCTGGCTGGAGCCGCTGCGGCGGTTGCTGGCGGAGGACACCAGCGGCACGCTGCAAGCCACCCTGGACGCCTGGTGCGCGTGCCTGGGGCAGGTGCAGGTCTGCGCCGACCGCCTGGGCATCCACCGCAACACCCTGCGCTACCGGCTCGAGCGGATTGCCACCNNCCACCATCAGCGGCCTGAACCCGCTTCGGCTGGACCAGCGGCTGTACCTGTCGCTGGGGCTCGGGCTGGTGGAACCCTGCTGATTCGTTGTGCGGATGACTGGCTAATCGTCTTTCCGAAGGCTGGATATTGTGCGGGCGACCAAGGCGCGCGGAGCGCCGCATCGGTGAGAATGGAGGCTTGTCGTCATCGCTACCGGCCTGCAGCGCGGCGCATCACGGCATGGCAGGGGATATCCCCATCCGATAACAAAAAAATCTGAGGAAAATGGTCATGGGACTCGTCCTGATCCTGGTGGCACTGATCGCGTTCATCGTGCTCGCCACCACCCGACTCAAGCTGCACCCTTTTCTCGCTCTGCTCGGCGCCGCGCTGATCGCCGGTTTCGCCTACCAGCTCCCCACCGGTGACATCGTCAAGACCATCACCACCGGCTTTGGCAGCATCCTCGGCTACATCGGCATCGTCATCGTGCTGGGTACCATCATCGGCGTGATCCTCGAGCGCAGCGGCGCGGCGATCACCATGGCCGAATCGGTGATCAAGCTGCTCGGCGAGCGCTTTCCCACCCTCACCGTGTCGATCATCGGCTACCTGGTGTCGATCCCGGTGTTCTGCGACTCCGGCTACGTCATCCTCAACTCGCTGAAGAACGCCCTGGCCGCGCGCATGAAGGTCTCGGTGGTGTCGATGAGCGTGGCGTTGGCAACCGGTCTCTACGCGACCCACACCTTCGTGCCGCCGACTCCGGGGCCGATCGCCGCCGCCGGCAACCTCGGTCTGGAAGGTTCTCTGGGCCTGGTCATCGGCGTCGGCCTGCTGGTCGCGCTGGTCACCGCGCTGGCCGGGATGCTCTGGGCCAACCTCTATCTGCATGCCGACGACAAGCAACTGCTGGACGAAGCGCCGAGCGAGATGCTCGACGACGGCGTCGATTTCGAACAGCTGAAGGCCCGCTACGGCACGCTGCCCAGCGCCTGGCAGGCGTTCGCGCCGATCTTCGTGCCGATCGCGCTGATCTGCTTGGGCTCGGTCGCGGCCTTCCCGAGCAAGCCGCTTGGCGACGGCCTGCTGTACAACGTGCTGAATTTCGTCGGTCTGCCGGTGATCGCCCTGCTGGTCGGCCTGGCACTCGCCTGCAGCCTGCTCAAGGGCGACGGCAAGCGCCAGCAGTTCCATGACTTCGTCGCCGAGGGCATCGTCTCGGCCGCGCCGATCCTGCTGATCACCGGTGCCGGTGGCGCGTTCGGCGCGATCCTCAAGGTCACCCCGCTGGCCACCTATCTGGGCGAGACACTGTCGACCCTGGGCATCGGCCTGTTCATGCCGTTCGTGGTCGCGGCGGCGCTGAAATCGGCGCAGGGCTCCACCACCGTGGCGCTGGTCACCACCTCGGCGATGATGACCCCGCTGCTCGGCAACCTCGGCCTGGACAGCGAAATGGGCCGCGTGCTGACGGTAATGGCCATCGGCGCCGGATCGATGACCGTGTCGCACGCCAACGACAGCTTCTTCTGGGTGGTTTCCCAATTCAGCCGGATGAAGGTCAGCACTGCCTACCGCGCCGTCACCATGGCTACGCTGGTACAGGGTGTCACCGGCATCATCACCGTCTGGCTGCTCAGCCTGATCCTGCTCTGACTCCCGCGTTTCCCTTCGAACCGTAATAACCGGGCCACCTGCGGGTGGTGGCCCGGCCGCGAGGTATCCCATGAAAATCGTCATCGCTCCCGATTCGTTCAAGGAAAGCCTGAGCGCCGACGCCGTGGCTGCCGCCATTGGCGAGGGCTGGCGGCAGGTCTATGCGGACGCCGAGATCGTCACCAAACCAATGGCCGACGGCGGCGAAGGTACGGTCGACGCGCTGCTCGCCGCCACCGGTGGCGAGCGCCGCGAATCACCGGTGCGCGGCCCGCTCGGCGAGCCGGTGAACGCGCACTGGGGCTGGCTGGACGGCAACACTGCAGTGATCGAGATGGCATCGGCCAGCGGCCTGCACCTGCTCACGCCGGCGCAGCGCGATGCGCGGATCACCTCGAGCTTCGGTACCGGCGAACTGATTCGCGCGGCGCTCGATGCCGGCGCCACGCGGATCATTCTCGGCCTCGGCGGCAGCGCCACCAACGACGGTGGCAGCGGCCTGCTGCGCGCGGTGGGTGTGCGTTTCCTCGATGCCGAAGGGCGCGATCTGGAGGAGGGCGGGGCGGCACTGGCCCGGCTTGACCGGCTGGATGTCGAAGGGCTGGATGCGCGCCTGGCGCAGGTCAGCGTGGAGGTCGCCGCCGACGTCGACAACCCGCTGTGCGGGCCGCGCGGTGCCTCGGCGGTGTTCGGCCCGCAGAAGGGCGCCAATCCAGAGCAGGTCGAGGAGCTGGACGCCGCGCTGCGGCGTTTCGGCGAGATCGCCGCGCAGGCGCTGGGCGAGGATCACAGCGAATTTCCCGGCGTCGGCGCGGCCGGTGGGCTGGGCTTCGCCGCGCGGGCGTTCCTGGCCGCGCGTTTTCGTCCGGGGGTGGAGGTCGTCGCCGAACTCAGCGGCCTGGCCGAGGCCATGCAGGGTGCCGATCTGGTGATCACTGGTGAGGGTCGGCTGGATGCGCAGAGCCTGCACGGCAAGACGCCGATGGGCGTGGCCAAGGTCGCGAAGGCGGCGGGTGTGCCGGTGGTGGCCATCGCCGGCAGCCTTGGCGATGGCTATCAGAAACTCTACGAAGTGGGCATCGATGCCGCGTTCAGCCTGGTCCCCGGACCGATGGCGCTGGAGCGGGCGATGAGTGACGCGGCGGCGGAGTTGCAGGCGCGGGCGGCGGACGTCGCCCGGCTCTGGCGCCTGGCTCAGTCGCGGCGGTAATCGTCGGCGGCCCGCTGCAGCCACTGCGACAGGTCGCGACGCTTGATCCCTTCGCTGCGCGCCTGCTCCAGGCGCTGCAGCATGTACGCGCGCTTGTCCTTGTCGTCTTCGCCGAGGGACAGCGCCAGGTCGCGATCGGTCCAGCGCCGGATGCGCACGTACAGCCACCAGTGGAAGTACAGTCCGGCCAGCGTAACCACCGCGATGATGAAGTAATCCATGACGTCGTCTCGGGTAAAAGCCGGCCAGACTAGCCGAAGGCATCGGCTTGTCAAAGGTCGTCAGTGTCGCGGCAGAGGGCCGGGCTGGCTGTCGCGGAAATCCGAAAAAACGTAGAATCGTCGGCACTCGCCGTGACATGTGGAGCGGCGAGCGGTCTACAAGACCATGTCCATTTGGAGATTCGTCATGTTCAAGCCTGCCCTGATCGCTTCGTTCGCCGCCTTGAGTCTGGTTCTGGGTGGTTGTACTTCCAGCCTGACCGGCGACACCTACTCCCGCGACGAAGCGCGCGTCGTGCAGACCGTGCGCATGGGCAGCATCGAAGCCCTGCGTCCGGTGAAGATCGAAGGTACCAAGACCCCGATCGGCGCGGGCGCCGGCGCGGTGGTCGGCGGCGTTGCCGGTAGTGGCGTCGGTGGCGGTCGCGGCAGTCTGGTGGCCGCGGTGATCGGTGCGGTGGCCGGCGGCCTGCTCGGCTCGGCGGCGGAAGAAGGCCTGACCAAGACCCAGGGCGTCGAGATCACCGTGCGCGAAGACGACGGCAGCATGCGTGCCTACGTTCAGGAGGTGGAGCCGAATCAGGTGTTCCGCGTTGGCCAGCGCGTACGCATCCTCACCGTCGACGGCACCAGCCGCGTCAGCCCGTAAGTTCTCCGCTGCATGCGCTGCCCGGTACCTGCCGGGCAGCGCTTCTCCGCTTCATCCCTTCTTTTCGCCGTACTTCGCTGATCTCACCGGAATCAAATCGGGCTTTTGCAGCCTAAGCCGGTGGCTATCGTTTTTCTCGAAGATGTCCACTCTGCGCATTCAGTTTTAGTAATACTTATATCCACGACGCTAGATCGATAGTTACGGATAATCGAAGACCGCCCGCGCGACTTGAACAAGGGACCCGCTCATGGTGCTAGCGCTGATCATCGCCTTGCCGTTCATCGGTGCACTGCTGAGTGCGTTGATGGGCCACGGTGGGCGACCGGCCAGCGCCATTGCCGCCGCCGTCGCACCCTTTGCCGGGCTGGCCTTGCTGCTGGCACAGTACCCCGCGGTATTCGCCGGCGAACACCTTGCCTATCGGCTGGAGTGGATGCCGGCGCTGGGGCTGAACTTCAGCCTGCGCCTCGACGGGCTGGGCTTTCTTTTCGCCTTGCTGATCCTCGGCATCGGCCTGCTGGTGATCCTCTACGCCCGCTATTACCTGGCGAAGAGTGAGCCGATGGGGCGTTTCTTCGCCTTCCTGCTGCTGTTCATGGGCGCCATGCTCGGCGTGGTGCTGGCCGACAACCTGCTGCTGATGCTGCTGTTCTGGGAGCTGACCAGCCTGTCCTCGTTCCTTCTGATCGGCTTCTGGAACGGTGCCAGCGAGGCGCGCAAGGGCGCACGCATGGCGCTGACGGTGACCGGTTTCGGCGGGCTGGCGCTGCTCGCCGGCATCCTGCTGCTCGGCCAGATCGTCGGCAGTTTCGAGTTGCCCGAGGTGCTCGCCGCTGGCGACCGGATTCGCGGCCATGCGCTCTATCCGCTGGCGCTGATTCTGGTGCTGCTCGGCGCGTTCACCAAGTCGGCGCAGTTCCCGTTCCATTTCTGGCTGCCGCAGGCGATGGCCGCGCCGACGCCGGTGTCCGCCTATCTGCACTCGGCGACCATGGTCAAGGCCGGGGTATTCCTGCTCGCGAGGCTGTATCCGGCACTGTCCGGCACCGACTGGTGGTTCTATCTGGTCGGCCTGACCGGCATGGCGACGCTGCTGTTCGGCGCGGTGATGGCGCTGTTCCAGCATGATCTCAAGGGATTGCTGGCCTACTCGACGATCAGCCACCTGGGCCTGATCACGCTGCTGTTCGGCCTCGACAGCGACCTGTCCAACGTCGCCGCGATCTTCCACATCATCAACCACGCCACCTTCAAGGCGTCGCTGTTCATGGCGGCGGGGATCATCGATCACGAAACCGGCAGCCGCGACCTGCGGCGCCTGGCCGGGCTGTGGAAGTTCATGCCGCACACCGCGGTGCTGGCGATGGTGGCCTGCCTGGCGATGGCAGGGGTGCCGCTGCTCAACGGCTTCCTCAGCAAGGAGATGTTCTTCAGCGAAACCCTCGGGCAGAACCTGCTGGGCGGCTTCAACTGGGCGATTCCTGCGGCGGCGACGCTGGCCGGGGTGTTCTCGGTGGCCTATTCGCTGCGTTTCATCCACGACGTGTTCTTCAACGGCGCGCCGCGCGACCTGCCGATCTACCCGCCCCACGAGCCGCCGCGTTTCATGAAGATTCCGGTGGAGGTGCTGGTGCTGCTCTGCCTGCTGGTGGGCATGTTGCCGGCCTATACCGTGGCGCCGCTGCTGGCCGCCGCGGCTGCCTCCAGCCTGGGCGGCGCGCTGCCCGAGTACAGCCTGGCGATCTGGCACGGCTTCAACCTGCCGCTGGCGATGAGCTTCGTTGCGCTGGCCGGCGGGATGGGCGTCTACGTCTTCCGCCGGCCGCTGTACCGCTGGTATGACGGGCTGCCGGCGATCGATTCGAAAGCGATGTTCGAGGCGCTGGTGCAGGCCGGCGTGAGAGCGGCGCAGCGCGGCGCCGAGTGGCTGGAAAACGGCTCGCTGCAGCGCTACCTGGCGCTGATGCTGGGCAGCGCGCTGCTCTGCGTGGCGATCGCGCTGGGGCCGCTGCATGCGCTGGAAGGCGGCGTGCGCCTGTCGCCGCTGGACCCGATCGGCGTGCTCGGCCTCGGCATCCTGATGCTCAGCGCGCTGCTCACCGTCGGCTTCCACCGCCGTCGGTTGCCGGCGCTGATGATCCTCAGCGTCGCCGGCCTGCTGGTGACGTTGGTATTCGCCCGCTACTCGGCGCCTGACCTGGCCCTGACCCAGCTCTGCGTCGAGCTGGTGACGCTGATCCTGCTGGTGCTGGCGCTGTTCTTCATGCCCGATCGCACGCCGGCGGAATCCAGCAGCCTGCGCGCCTTCCGCGACCTGATCCTGGCCAGCGGCTGCGGCATCCTCGTCGCGCTATTGGCGTTCGCGGTGATGACCCGGCCCTACGAGGGCATCGCCGCGTTTTTCCTCGAGAACGCGCTGTCCGGAGGCGGTGGCAGCAACGTGGTCAACGTGATCCTGGTGGACTTCCGCGGCTTCGACACCATGGGCGAAATCTGCGTGCTGGCGATCGCCGCCGTGGGCATCTACGGCCTGCTGCGCGGCCTGCACCTGCCGCATCCGCTGCACGACCGCAACGGCCGGCGCTGGTCCACCGACAGCCATCCGCTGATCCTCGACAGCCTGTCGCGGGTGATGCTGCCGCTGGCGCTGCTGGTCTCGGTGTACATCTTCCTGCGCGGTCACAACCAGCCGGGCGGCGGCTTCATCGCCGGGCTGATCACCGCGGTCGCGCTGGTCCTGCAGTACATCGCCCACGGTGTTGGCTGGACCCAGCAGCGGCTGCCATGGAGCCTGCACTCACTGGCCGGCAGCGGAATCCTCATCGCCGGCCTTACGGGCGTCGGCAGTTGGCTCTTCGGCCGCGAATTCCTCACCAGCGCCTTCGGCCATATCGAGATCCCGCTGATCGGCGAGGTGGAGCTGGCCAGCGCGCTGTTCTTCGACCTCGGCGTGTACCTCACGGTGCTCGGCGCGACCCTGCTGATCCTGTCCA
>DIEE01000266.1:0-7137 GCA_002418465.1 Pseudomonas sp. UBA5782
CGAAGGCGCCGGCGGCTGGCGCGTGCCGCTGGACGGCGCGGCGAGCCTGTCCGACCTGCCGATCGTTCTCGGCTTGCCGGTGATTCTGGTGGTCGGCGTGCGCCTGGGCTGCATCAACCACGCGCTGCTCAGCGCCGAAGCCATCCAGCGCGACGGTCTGAAACTGGCCGGCTGGGTCGCCAACCTGGTGGATGCGCAGACCTCGCGCCTNNGGAGGAAAACCTCGCCACGCTGACCGAGCGCCTACCCGCCCCTTGCCTCGGCCGCGTGCCGCGCCTGGCCCGCGCCGATGCGGCCAATGTCGGGGCTTACCTGGACCTGACGGCGCTGGGGTTCTAAGCGCCGGCATTTACATAGCCCAATGCCAGTACGCTTGCCCCGGCGAGTCTGCTTCAATAGGCACCTAGCGCCTTTCACCCGAGCCATTCGCCATGCAAATCTCAGGTAATGCTTTCAGCAGCGGTTTCAGCGGCATCCAGGCCGGCCAGCAGCGCATCGACCGCGCCGCGGGTGATATCGCCAGCCAGTCCGCACGTGCCAAGGGTGTCGAGGAAACCTCCACGCAGGTGCGCGAGAACGACGACCTGGCGCGCAGCCTGGTCGACATGCGCACCGGCAAGCAGGATGTGCAGATCAACGCGAAAGTCGTCGAAACAGCCGACGACGTGCTCGGCACCCTGATCGACACCCGCGCCTGATTCCCCGCCGGCGCTCAGCCGGCCACTACCCATCCCCTTTCTTTTTCCGGCGAACGCGCGAGGTTCGACGCGTTCGGCTGCGCGCGCCTGGCCGACGCCTCGCCGCGCAGCACCTAGACTAAAGTCGTTGTCCAAAGCGCCGAATGGCGCGTGCCCGTCACTGGCCGAGGGTTGACAAGGCCTGGGCGCGAACGTATGTTTCAAACGCCTGTTTGATGCCTGGCGGCCTCGCCGGCCGCCAGCGATTTGATGCGACGCCAAGACCGGCGCACCGGTCGCCCTATAAGAGCCCGTGAGCGGCCCTTACATTACGAACCCACCGCAGAGGTTTACCGTTATGCCTGACTACAAGGCCCCCTTGCGCGATATCCGTTTCGTACGCGACGAACTGCTCGGCTACGAAGCGCATTACCAGAGCCTGCCCGGCTGCGAAGACGCCACCCCGGACATGGTCGATGCCATCCTCGAGGAAGGCGCCAAGTTCTGCGAGCAAGTCATCGCTCCGCTGAACCGCGTCGGCGATCAGGAAGGCTGCACCTGGAGCGCGGACGGAGTGAAGACGCCGACCGGCTTCAAGGAAGCCTACAAGCAGTTCGTCGAAGGCGGCTGGCCGAGCCTGGCGCATGACGTCGAGCACGGCGGTCAGGGCCTGCCGGAATCCCTCGGCCTGGCGGTCAGCGAAATGGTCGGTTCGGCCAACTGGTCGTGGGGCATGTACCCCGGCCTGTCGCATGGTGCGATGAACACCATCTCCGCCCACGGCACCGCCGAACAGCAGCAGACCTACCTGACCAAACTGGTCTCCGGCGAATGGACCGGCACCATGTGCCTGACCGAACCGCATTGCGGCACCGACCTGGGCATGCTGCGTACCAAGGCAGAACCTCAGGCCGACGGCTCCTACAAGGTCTCCGGCACCAAGATTTTCATCTCCGCCGGCGAACACGACATGGCCGACAACATCGTCCATATCGTGCTGGCCCGCCTGCCCGATGCACCGGCCGGCACCAAGGGCATCTCGCTGTTCATCGTGCCGAAGTTCCTGCCCAACGCCGAAGGTGGTGTGGGCGAGCGCAACGGCGTGTCCTGCGGCTCGCTGGAACACAAGATGGGCATCCACGGCAACGCCACCTGCGTGATGAATTTCGACGGCGCCACCGGCTTCCTAATCGGCCCGGCGAACAAGGGCCTGAACTGCATGTTCACCTTCATGAACACCGCTCGCCTGGGCACCGCGCTGCAAGGCCTGGCGCATGCCGAAGTCGGCTTCCAGGGTGGCATCAAGTACGCCCGCGAGCGCCTGCAGATGCGTTCGCTGACCGGTCCGAAAGCACCGGACAAGGCCGCCGATCCGATCATCGTTCACCCCGACGTGCGCCGCATGCTGCTGACCATGAAGGCCTTCGCCGAGGGCAACCGCGCGATGGTGTACTTCACCGCCAAGCAGGTCGACATCACCCAGCACAGCGGGGATGAAGAAGCACGCAAGGCGGCCGACGGCCTGCTGGCGTTCCTCACGCCGATCGCCAAGGCCTTCATGACCGAAGTCGGTTTCGAGTCCGCCTCCCACGGCATGCAGATCTACGGCGGCCACGGTTTCATCGCCGAGTGGGGCATGGAGCAGAACCTGCGCGACTGCCGCATCTCGATGATGTACGAAGGCACCACCGGCATTCAGGCCCTCGACCTGCTCGGCCGCAAGGTGCTGATGACCCAGGGCGAAGCGCTGAAGGGCTTCACCAAGATCGTCCATAAGTTCTGCCAGGCCAACGAAGGCAACGAGGCGGTGAAGGAATTCGTCGCGCCGCTGGCCAAGCTGAACAAGGAATGGGGCGAGCTGACCATGAAGGTCGGCATGGCCGCGATGAAGAACCGCGAGGAAGTCGGTGCCGCCTCGGTGGACTACCTGATGTACTCCGGCTACGTCTGCCTGGCCTACTTCTGGGCCGACATGGCGCGCCTGGCGGCCGAAAAGCTCGCCGCCGGCAGCGGCGACGAAGCCTTCTACAAGGCCAAGCTGCAGACCGCGCGCTTCTACTACGCACGCATCCTGCCGCGTACCCGTACGCATGTGGAAACCATGCTGTCGGGCGCCGACAACCTGATGGACATGGCCGAAGAGGACTTCGCCCTGGGCTACTGATCCACAGGTCGCTGCACCCCATGCCGTTCACCGCGAGGTGAGCGGCATTTTCGTTTGTGCCGCGGCCGGACGGCCCGCGGCATCCGAATCTCCCGCCAGCGGAACGAAAATGCCACTATAGGCATTCCTGTTCGACTCACCGCCATCGACCGGTAACCCGTGCGGACTCTCGCCTCGCTTCGTCCAAGCCATTTCCTCGTGCCGCTGCTGCTGATCGGCGGCGGCGTGGTGGCCGGCTCGCTGGCGCAGATGACCGAGTTCTTCACCTCGCTGTTCAACGTCCTGCCGACCCTGCTGCTGTTGCTCGGCGGTGCCTTCTGCCTGGTCTACGGGCGCGTGCGCCAGCTGTTCCTGCTGCTGCTGGTGTACCTGCTGTACTTCCTGCTCGACAACGAGGTAGATCATTTCCGCCTCACCGGCGCGGCGAGCGCCGACGCCGCGCTGGTGTTCCACCTCGGCAGCCTGCTATTGCCTCTGCTCTACGGGCTGTACGGCTGGTGGCAGGAGCGCGCCCATCTGCTGCAGGACCTGATCGCCCGCAGCGCGGTGCTGCTGGCCGCGCTGGGCGTCGCCGTGGCGCTCGCCCGGCGCTTTCCCGAAGGCGTACTGGGCGCGCTGAGCCAGGTCTACTGGCCGCTGCTGCACGGCCAGTGGATGAGCATGGTGCAGCTCGCCTACTTCGCCTTCGCCGCCGCCCTGCTGCTGCTCGCCATCCAGTACCTGCGCCAGCCGCGCCCCTCGCACGCGGCGCAGCTGCTCGGCCTGGTCGGGCTGCTGTGGATGCTGCCCAAGGTGTTCATCCTGCCGCACGCGCTGGGCGTGATGAGCAGCCTGGTGATGCTCGCGCAGACCGCGGCGCTTGCCCACGAGGCCTACCAGATGGCCTATCGCGACGAGCTCACCGGCCTGCCCGGTCGCCGTGCGCTGAACGAGCGTCTGCAGCGCCTGCCGCGCAGCTACGTGATCGCCATGGGCGACGTCGATCACTTCAAGAAATTCAACGACACCCACGGCCACGACGTCGGCGACCAGGTGCTGCGCATGGTCGCCGCGCAGTTGCGCAAGGTCGGCGGCGGCGGCAAGGCCTACCGCTACGGCGGCGAGGAATTCACCCTGCTGTTCCCCGGCAAGGACGTCGACGACTGCCTGCCGCACCTGGAGGCCGTGCGCCAGGCCATCGAGTCCTACAGCCTGCAACTGCGTGATCGCCAGCAACGCCCGGCCGACCACCAGCAGGGCCGCGACCTGCGCGGCAGCAGCCAGGCGCAGGCGGTGTCGGTGACCATGAGCCTGGGCGTGGCCGCGCGCAGCGACGAACTGCGCAGCGCCGACGCCGTGCTGAAAGCCGCAGACCAGGCGCTCTACAGCGCCAAGAGCGCGGGGCGCAACCGGGTCTTCGTGCAGGGCCAGAACCGCCGCGGCGCGGTCCGCCTGAAGCCGCAGCGCGACGCCTGAAGCGGCGAGTTTCGCGAATCAAAGCCTGTCCGCCCGGTCACAACATGAACCTACGTGTCTGAAAAGGTGTTCGGTTAGACTCGTGAAAACAAGTACCGGCCGCCAGGGCCGACCGCTCTCCCGAGGTATGCATCATGGCTGACTACAAAGCGCCCCTGCGCGACATGCGTTTCGTCCTCAACGAAGTCTTCGACGTGGCCAGCCTCTGGGCCGAAATGCCGGCGCTGGCCGAGGTCGTCGATGCCGATACCGCCGAAGCCATCCTTGAGGAAGCCGGCAAGGTCAACGCCCGCAGCATCGCCCCGCTGAACCGCAGCGGCGACGAGGAAGGCTGCCAGTGGCAGGACGGCGCGGTCAGCACCCCGGCCGGGTTCATCGAGGCCTACCGCACCTATGCCGAGGGCGGCTGGGTCGGCGTCGGCGGCAACCCGGCCTACGGCGGCATGGGCATGCCCAAGGTGATCGGCGCGCAGGTCGAGGAGATGGTCAACTCGGCCAACCTGTCGTTCGGCCTCTATCCGATGCTTACCGCCGGCGCCTGCCTGGCGATCAACGCCCACGCCAGCGACGAACTCAAGGACACCTACCTGCCGAACATGTATGCCGGCGTCTGGGCCGGCTCCATGTGCCTGACCGAGCCGCATGCCGGCACCGACCTGGGCATCATCCGCACCAAGGCCGAACCGCAGGCCGACGGCAGCTACAAGGTCAGCGGCACGAAGATCTTCATCACCGGCGGCGAGCACGACCTCACCGAGAACATCATCCACCTGGTGCTGGCCAAGCTGCCGGACGCGCCGGCCGGGCCGAAAGGCATCTCGCTGTTCCTGGTGCCGAAGTTCATGGTCGGCGCCGACGGTTCGCTTGGCGAGCGCAACGCGGTGAGCTGCGGCTCGATCGAGCACAAGATGGGCATCAAGGCCTCGGCCACCTGCGTGATGAACTTCGACGGCGCCACCGGCTGGCTGGTCGGCGACGTCAACAAGGGCCTCGCGGCGATGTTCACCATGATGAACTACGAGCGCCTGGGCGTCGGCATCCAGGGCCTGGCGTCCGGCGAGCGCTCCTACCAGAGCGCCGTGGAATATGCCCGCGAGCGCATCCAGAGCCGCGCGCCGACCGGCCCGCAGGACAAGGCCAAGGCCGCCGACCCGATCATCGTGCACCCCGACGTGCGGCGCATGCTGCTCACCATGAAGGCCAGCAACGAAGGCGGCCGCGCCTTCTCCACCTACGTCGCCATGCAGCTGGATACCGCCAAGTTCAGCGAAGACCCGACCCAGCGCAAACGTGCCGAGGACCTGGTCGCGCTGCTTACCCCGGTGGCCAAGGCGTTCCTCACCGACCTCGGCCTGGAAGCCACCGTGCACGGCCAGCAGGTGTTCGGCGGCCACGGCTTCATCCGCGAATGGGGCCAGGAGCAGCTGGTGCGCGACGTGCGCATCACGCAGATCTACGAAGGCACCAACGGCATCCAGGCGCTGGACCTGGTCGGGCGCAAGATCGTCGGCAGCGGCGGCGCCTTCTACAAGCACTTCTCCGACGAGATCAAGGCATTCACCGCATCCGCCGGCAGCGAACTCGCCGAGTTCAGCGCGCCGCTGGACGCGGCGGTGAAGAACCTCGACGAACTCAGCGCCTGGCTGCTCGACCGCGCGCAGAGCAACCCCAACGAGATCGGCGCCGCCTCGGTGGAATACCTGCACGTGTTCGGCTACACCGCCTATGCCTACATGTGGGCACTGATGGCGCGCGCCGCACAGGGCAAGGAAGCCGAGGACCCTTTCTACGCCAGCAAGCTGGGCACCGCGCGTTTCTACTTCGCCCGCCTGCTGCCGCGCATCCACTCGCTGACAGCGTCGGTGAAGGCCGGCAGCGAGTCGCTTTACCTGCTGGACGCCGCGCAGTTCTGATCGGCAGCCACGCAACCGAGAGCCCCGCACCCGCGGGGCTTTTTTCTGCACCTTCGCGGCAAAAATCCATACTGGCGATTCGCCCGCCATGTAAGCCACGGCTTACATGGCGTGATGGCTTTCAGCCTCTACCAAGCCCACCGATGCCTGCGTATTCTCCTGCCCATGGACGTCGCGCAGGAAGCGCCCAGGTCGAACACGGATACGTCGGAACCGCCACGGATTGGCGGCTGATCAAGGAAGTCGAAATCCATCAACCCCGCCTCGGCGGGGTTTTTTATTGCCGCGGAAAAAGCGCGAAACGTCGAAAATCGGATTGCCAGCCGCCGCGCAGATGGCAACACTTCGCGACCCACTCCCGCGGAATCCAGCCATGCGCGCCGCCGATTACCTTCGCCTGCTCGGCCTCGCCGCCATCTGGGGCGCCAGCTTCCTCTTCGTCCGCCTGCTGGTGCCGCAGATCGGCACCCTCCCGACCGCCTTCGGCCGGGTATTCCTGGCCTGCCTGGGACTCGCGGTGATCGTGCTGGCGCTGCGCATCAAATGGGACTTCCGCGGCCTGCTCGGCCGCGTGCTGCTGCTCGGGGTGATCAGCGCCGGGATTCCCTTCGCGATGTATGCGGTCGCCGCGCAGCACTTGCCGGCCGGCTACCTGGCGATCTTCAACGCCACCACACCGCTGATGGGCGTGCTGATCGGCACGCTGTTCTTCGGCGAGGCGCTGACCGCGAGCAAGGGCGCCGGCGTGCTGCTCGGCCTGGCCGGCGTCGCCGTGCTCAGCCGCACCGGCCCGGTGGCGTTCGACGTCAACCTCGCCTGGGGCGCGGCGGCCTGCCTGGTGGCGACGACCTGCTACGGGCTCTCCGGCTTTCTCACGCGTCTCTGGGTCACCCAGCGCGGCGGGCTGGACAGCCGCCTGCTGGCCTTC